>JBMZDF010000365.1:0-6334 GCA_049614105.1 Promineifilaceae bacterium (SeqCode) | reverse complement strand
ATTGGGTAACTATTGGGCTGCTGTTAACAGCAGCCTTTTTGCGTATCGGCAATTTGCGCGGCGTTCCCCCTGGAATCGTGCGTGATGAGGCGCTTAATTTTGATATTGCACGACGTATTCGTGATGGGCAACATCGCTTTTTCTTTCGTGAGGGGTTTGGTCACGAGCCGCTTTATCATTATTTCGCAGCCCCGTTTGAACCGTTAATCGGGCCGAATTTACTGGCGGTGCGGCTTCCGTCCATCATTCTGAGCGTTTTGTTGATTGCAGCTTTGGCGGCGGTTGGGGCGCGACTTTTTAATCGTTCGACGGGCGTGCTTGCGGCTGCGTTTGCGGCGGTGAGCTGGTGGGTGATCATTTTCGGCCGAATTGGACTCCGCCCCATCCTCCTCCCGCTCATCCTCCTGTTCGCCCTCGCAACTTGGCACAAACGCCCTTGGCTAGCAGGCATCTTCCTCGGACTCCTTTTCTACACCTACACCGCCTCTCGCGTCTTTGTGCTGCTCATTCCACTCGATTTTGCGATCAGCGCCCTCGCCCATCCCCGCACGTTTCGCAACAGCTTCAAACGTGCGGCGGCCGCAATTGCGGTCGCGCTTCCACTTGTCATCACGCTCCTGCGCGATCCAAGCTTAGATCAACGTGTCCAGCAGCTTGCGGGACCGCTTGCCGCTCTCCAAACGGGAGACATCACCCCGCTGTTGACAAATTTGTTGCGAACGCTAGGCGCGTTTGGCTTTACGCCCGACCCAAACCCCAGCTATGTTCTCACGACCGCGCCGCTAGTTCCGCCTCTAATCGGTCTCTGCATTTATGCCGCCTTGGGCTGGGCAATTTGGCAGTCGCGCGTTGTATTTTTCAAGCAGGCTAACAACAATGCGCAGCGGGACAGGGCGCTAACGTTGTTGTTGCTTTTGGGCAGTTGGGGCATTGGCTTGCTGCCAACTGTTCTGGCAGATGAAGCGCCAAGTGCGATTCGCCTCATCGGAACAGTGCCAGCAACGTTTTTGCTATTGGGCTATTTTTTGACGTCTGCTTTCGGCCGAATTCCCAACCCCCTTCCCCGCGTCGCACTCCCCATCATCCTCCTGCTGCTCACCCTCAACACAACCCTGTCGCAAGGATTCCAGCAATGGGTTGCCCTGCCCAAAACACAGCAAAAATACCAAACGATCTTTAGCGACATCGCCCGTTATTGGGACTCATCCGCACAAAAACAGATCGTTGTCGCTGATGGCTGGTATGAGCCAGTTAAAAAGGATTCGCTGCTGCTCCAAATCGGGCAGGACACACCGATCCGTTGGGTGCAGAGCCACCATGCGCTTGTGCTGCCTGCCACCGCAACCGATCTGTACGTGCCAGAATATGCCGTCCCGATCGGCCCATTAAGCCAGAAAGTACAGTTAAACGAGAATTCGTTGCGTTATCGCAGCACGGCCGCGCCCTCATTCGCCGTCTACAAACTGCCAACTGAGCTACCGTTGACCCCATTTCCTGCGCCTTATTTGTTTGTCTCGGCCGATAACCAGCCCCAAATCACTTTAGCCGCCACCGAAGTAACAAACGACGGCACAGGGTTAATCACCGCGTGGGAAGTCCAGACACCGCTGGCCTCCGATTTAGCAATTTTTGTGCATGTCATCGACAAAGCTGGCACAATCATTGCACAACACGACGGACTGGACGCCGTTGCGGCCTCCCTCATTACGGGCGACCGCATCTTGCAATATCACCCGCTACAGGTTGCCGATTGGCAAACGGTTGATCTGCGCATCGGCCTGTATCAACGTGATACAGGACAACGCTATTTGGTAGACGGGGTTGATTTTGTACAAATTGCGCCCCCAGCAGCCAAATAATCGCACGCAGGGTTGTCAGGGTTGTTCTACTTGGAGTATCGCTTGAGCCAAAATGACTTTATAAGCACGCCACAACGTCTCTCTGCCGCCCAATTTCGCTGGGCTATTGTGGCGCTCCTGCTGCTCGTTTTTGGGCTAGCGGTTACAAGTCTCGCGCAAAAGTCGCCAACCTTTGATGAACAAGGTTTTCTTGTGCGTGGACTAGGCTATCTGCGCGGTGAAAATCGCCATATGCGCGTTGGGCATCCGCTTGGACTCAATGCGCTCAACGCCAGTTTGCTTGTGAACGACTCAACGGTGTCACTCCCCACAGACGATCCGTCATGGCAGCTTCGCAGCTTCCATCGTCCGGCCGAACTATTCCTCTGGGAGATTGGCAACGATGTTGAGCACATCATGTTTTTGGCGCGTGTTCCCACCGTTTGGCTCAGTCTGCTGCTCGTTTGCCTCATTGCCCGCTTCACTTACGAGCTAACAAATCAACGGCTGGCTGGCTTAATTGCAGCGATGCTGGTGGCCCTTGACCCAAATATGCTGGCACACAGTCGGCTCACGACAACTGATTTTGGGCTGGTCGCGGGGGCGTTGTTAGCAACATATACCTTGTGGCGCTGGCTAAATCGGCCGAACTGGCAACACGCACTCTTCGCAGGATTCGGCTTTGGACTCCTGCAAAACACCAAATTCACGGCAGGGCTGTTTGTTCCCTTGTTCGCCCTCGTCATCTTGATCGCCCTCGCGGAACGTTGGCAACGTGCGCGTCAATTTCCGCTTCAACTAACGCTCCAACTGTTATTTATCTTTCCGCTTGCGGGCTTGCTCACGCTTTGGGCCGCCTATGGGTTTGAGATCGGCACGTTGCCCAACGAACTACCCACAATGGGCGACCTGCTCGGCGGGCGCACCATTCCGCTGGCGCACCACATCGAGCAGTTGACTGACATCGGCGGGCGTGTTCAAAAAACCACGCCTTCGTTTCTGCTCGGCGAGCATGGGAGCGGCTGGTGGTATTATTTTCCGATCGCGTTTCTGCTCAAGACGCCGCTGCCAACGCTGTTGCTGGGCGTTTGGGGTGTTGGGGTGCTTGTTTTCGGCCGAAAACAAACCCCACGCAACCTCACCAACGCCGCCACCATTTTAATTCCCTCGTTCGGCTTTTTGGCAATTAGCATGACGAACGACATCAACATCGGCTATCGTCATATTTTGGTGCTTGTGCCGTTTGTGGCTATCTTTTCGGCCGAAATGCTCACCCGCGCACAGCTTGGTCAAAAAGGACAATATGCCCTCATTGGGCTGCTTGCATGGCTGCTGGTCGAAACCCTCTTCATTGCGCCCGACTTCCTCGCCTACTTTAACCAGTTGGCAGGTGGCCCACGCAATGGCTGGCGTTCACTGGTCGATAGCAACATCGACTGGGGGCAAGATTTGCGCGGCCTTGCAGCGTGGACAGCAGAAAACGAGGTGGACGAACTATGGCTGAGTTACTTTGGCGAGGCACGTCCCGACTATTACGGCATTCCCTATCGTGGGTTAGACAGCGTGCCGCCGCGCCTCATGCCCCCCGACGCCAACCCACTCTACCCACCCAACCCCGCTCCGGGCATCTATGCCATCAGCGCAACCAATCTCCAAGGGGTGCAGTTCGCCGATCATGATCAGTTTGCATGGTTCCGCGAGCGCGATCCGATTGCCAAAATCGGCTACTCAATCTTTATTTATGATGTTGCCCCAACGGGCGCACAAACGGCGCTGCTGCTGCCCAATCAAACATTACAGGCGGTTCCAACTGAAATTTATGACCAGCTTGGCACAAATGATGTTCGGCCGATTTGGTACGATCCAAACACAAACAGCCTCGCACCAGCCGAAGGCGGATTCCGTGCTGAACAGGTTGACGGCGTTTGGCAGCTTGCAGCGCTTGAACCAGCCGCTGCGCCAGCGGGAACTTTGTCAGATATGGGCGTTTGGTCGCTGTGGGAGAATGGCGTTTCGGCCGAATTAAACAACAACCAGCTCGACATCCTCACTACATGGCAAGTTCAGCGCCCAACCGACGCCGCGCTGCGCATCTTCATCCATGCGCTTGATGCCCAAGGCAACATCATAGGCCAATCAGACCTGCTCAACGTCAACCCAAGCACGTTGGCCGCTGGCGATGTGGTGATGCAGCAACATCAACTTACAACGGCCGATACACCAACCGAGCTGCGTATCGGTCTTTACGATTGGCAAACAGGCGAGCGTTTTGGCGATCCTGTTGTGCTGCCTTTCGCACCATGACCCGCCGCAATACCGTCTCGCTTCTGATCATTGCGCTGATTGTCGCCAGTGTCCTGCGCCTTTGGCGGCTCGACAGCGTGCCACCGGGCTTCTACCACGACGAAGCGTACAACGCCCTCGACGCACTTTCGCTGCTTGAGGGACGCACCTTTCCGCAATTTTATGAAGGCTGGGAGCTTTACCGAACGGAAGCACACGGCGAACGTGGCCCCTTTGAAACGCGCACGCCGCTCTTTTTTGAAGGCAACTACGGGCGCGAACCGCTGCACGTTTATTTGATGGCGCTCTCCATTTCGATTTTTGGCGCAACCCCCGTCGCGGCGCGTCTCGTTCCGGCGCTTGGCGGCATTTTGGCGGTGGTTACAACTGCGTGGGCGGCGTCTATTTTGGCCCCTCGCGAACGCCGTCGCGAGGTGGCGGTATTTAGCGCGTTTGCCGTTGCAATTTTGTTTCCAGCAATCCACTTTAGCCGCTTTGGGTTACGGGCGATGCTGTTTGTTCCTGTCGAGACGCTCTGCATCGCGTTTTTCTGGCGTGGGCTTCAACAGCAGTCACAACGGCGCGATCTTATCCTTGCGGGTATTTTGCTGGGCGGCGGGCTGTATGTCTATGCATCGGCGCGAATGATGCCGCTGTTGTTCGTCTGTTTTTGCGCTTGGTATTTGTGGCGACGGGCGAATTGGCGGGGGAATTTCGGCCGATTTACCCTCATCGCCACAGTCGCCACCCTGATCGCGCTACCGATGTTGCTTTACTTCGCCGCCTACCCCTATTTTCTATTTTTCCGCAGCGCTTACGTTGCCCAACATGGTGCGGGCGTTGTCGAGGGTCGCCCGTGGCTGACGGCGCTGCTCAACGGCGGACGCATCCTGCGCGGTTTTATCTGGCAGGGCGAAACACATTTGCGCCACAATTTACCCGGTCGCCCCTATTTTGATGCGCTGCAATTGGCGCTTTTTGGGTTGGGGATCGTTTCCTTACGCAAATGGGCAACCCCTCAACGGGTATTTATTGTGCTTTGGGGCATCGTGATGCTGTTGCCGTCTATTTTGAGTGGGGATGCGCCTCATTTCGGCCGATTAACAGGCTTCGTTCCCGTCGCCGCGCTGCTAATTGGCAATGGCGCAACAACCCTCTGGCTCAACCTGCAACAACGCAGATCGCCGCAATTTGCCACGGCGGCACTTGGCCTCATTCTTAGCCTTAGCACATGCTGGACAGGCTTCGACTACTTTGTCCGTTATGCACAGCATCCTCAAATCGCCGCCGACTTTTATCTACCCGATCGCCAGCTTGGCGAATGGTTAGCCACACTCCCCAACGATGGCGATCTCTACTTGACCCCTGCCAGACAGCAGTTAGCAACCATTCTGTTCGCGCTGGGGTCTGACCGTGCGCGTCTGCACAATTACACGGGTGCTTCGGGCATTATTTTGTATGGCAAAACGGACGCACCAGCCTACCACATCGTCGCTGACTCAGAACAGGCGACGATCGAGCGGCTTGATACCTTCACACATCCCATTGAAAATCCTATCGCGGGCTGGCTTGCGCGTCGTGCAAATCCCGTCCTTTTCCAAGCGCATCCTGACTCCGTAGGGACAGCCATCGAAATAGAGGCGCAGGTCATGTCAGGCGAAACAGAAACACACGTCACGCTGCGCTGGCAACCACAAACCACGCTGGACGCTAACTGGACCGCCTTCGTGCATTTGCTTGATGCCGACGGGCAACTGCTTGCACAAAACGATCGCCCCCCTGCTGGCTATCCCACATCCGATTGGCAAGTTAACGAGATAATTGAGGATTTGTTTATCGTGCCAGCCAGTTTATGCATAGATTGTCAGCTTGTAACAGGATTCTATTTAGCGGAAACGGGGGAACGATTGGGGCAAACCGTGCAGATCCGCTAGTCGACTCTGCCGTTTCAATTAATCACCAAATCATTTTCAATTCTCCGTATTCGCCTTCGCTACTTGACAGAGAAAACGTCGCAGAGCGACAAAAGATGCATTCCACCGCAGAGCAGTGGAACGAGAGCCATCATTTTCCATTCTCCGTTCACTGTTAATTATTCACCATTCGCCTTCTCTCCTCCCTAACGCTCAGGCCAAGAACCTTTCTTGACAGAGAAGAAGTCGCAGAGCGACAAAAGATGCATTCCACCGCAGAGCAGTGGAACGAGAGCCATC
>JBMZDF010000364.1:0-6365 GCA_049614105.1 Promineifilaceae bacterium (SeqCode) | reverse complement strand
TAACGTCTCTGGTAGAGACGTCGCCGTTGGCGCGTCTCCGTTAGAAAAGCTGGTTGATTTTTCGTCAATGATTACTTGTTTCCTACTTATCTACTCTGGTTTGTGTATAAAAACCTCTGAGGTTTTCGACCATGATTAATTATGATCTACTTAATAATCTAGCCTAAATTCCCCGTTCAGATTATTGGCAAAAATTTCATACGTTCCTGATTCTAAGCCCTTAATATCAAGTACAAAGACCTCTTCAAACGGAACAAGCGCCTGTGTGCAGATCGCGTCTAGGGGCTGTTCAACCAGCATCGTGAAGCTAATCACATTTTCCCCTTCTAGCTCTTGATTTGTGCCGTGCAGCTTTGAACAGCCGTTACGATAGTTGCCAAACAGCGTGATTGTGGCTGTTTTAGCTGCGCCATTCACATCGATTTGGAAATCGTCGATGATCGCTGGTTGAATTTGCAGGTTCTTGTCTGGCACGGCAGGTTCGCTCGTTTCGTCAACCACGTCCCGGGCGCTGCTTTGGCTAAATTGGAGTGCCCCACCGTCATGGTTGAGCGTCAGCACGCCACCCTCAATGATAAAGTTGCGTGTGCCAAGCATTGCTTCAATAAAGCGTGCTTCCTGCTGGCCGATTAGCTCTTTGCACCCAATACGGGTCGTTGCAATCTCGCTGATTGTTAGGTCTTTGCCTTTTTGAGTGTATCCTGCGTTGTAGGTGTTACAGCCTGCGCTGCCGCTGACGCGGGCGGCGGCAAATTCGGCCGAAATGCTCGTCTCCTTAATCAGCGAATTCGCCACATTGCCCTCAATAATAGTTGCCAGTTCCCAAACTACCCCTTCGAGCACCAATTCAGGCGCAGCACCAGACGTGGCGGCCGCGTCAGTTTCGTCTGATTTACCTTCTTCGGCCGGGTATGGGTCAGTGGGGACTTCTGTTTCGACAACTTCTGAGCCAGTGGATTCGGCTGGGTAGGGGTCTGGTTGGGGGGTGGTTTCGGCCGAATTTGACGCCTCAACAGGATAAGGGTCGCTTATCACAACCTCTGTCGAGTCAGCAGGCACGTCAGTAGGAGACACAACAGGTTCTGTTTCAATCGTTGGCACAACAGGTTCTGTCTCGTTCGTTGGCACAGCAGCCTCAAGCGCCGGCTCGGTCGCATCGCTTACCAGCACAGTATCAGTTGTGTCATCGCCCGCAGGCTCCTCCGCAGGTGCGCAGGCAACCATAAAAATAGCTACCATAATCAGCAGCATAAATGAGATCAATGTTGAAGGCTTTATTTTCATTAGGTGTCCTTATTAGTTTTGTTAGGCAGCCTGCTCTGAGCATGGCAATCGGTCTGGTAGTCTATTCCAATAACGCCAAACACCCTCAAATTGTTCCTGTCTCATAATCGACTCTTAACCTACGCCCCCGTTGAACGGACTGTTTAGTCCATTCCCTCTTTCCTCAAAGCAGTAGCACCCTCTCAAACTCTCACTCCTCCCGTTGAACGGACTGTTTAGTCCGTTCCCTCTTTTCTCAAAGCAGTGACACCCTCAAAACTTCCACCCCTCCCGTTAAACGGGCTGTTTAGCCCGTTCCTCTTACCACAAAACCCCATTCACCTCTCCCAAACAAATCAACGACAACAAAGCCGAAATATGTCACACTTACACATCATGATTATCGACTTCCACAACCACTTTTATCCAAAAGCTTATCTTGACGCCTTAGAACATGGACGCACTAATGTGTGGGTTGTTCAAGGTGAACAAGGCGACAAACGGCTAGTAATGCACAACTTTGACAATTTACTTGCCCGCGAACATCACGATATTGAAGCGCGTATCGCGGCACTGGACAACTACGGTGTTGACATGCAATGCCTCACCATGACAATTCCAGGTGTACATGTAGAAGAACCCACAACGGGCATACAAATGGCTCAGCTTGTCAATAACGGCTTCGCTAGCGCCATCGCCCGTTATCCCAAACGGTTTACGGCGTTGGCCGTACTGCCTCTGCATGATCCAGCGGCGTCTGTTGTTGAGTTAGAACGTGCTATCACGCAACTCGGTTTAAAAGGCGGCACGCTATTTAGCCATGTCAACGGCATTCTGCCAGATGATCCGCGTTTTTTCCCATTGTATGAAAAGGCGATCGAACTTGACGTTCCGCTTTGGATGCACCCTACCGTTCCACAAACTCCCAACGCAATGTCTGATTATAATATTGTTGTCATTGCAGGCTTTCTACAGGAAACAACCGTCGCCGTCTGTCGTTTGGTTTATGGAGGTGTGCTCCAACGCTTCCCAACCCTCAAACTGGTTTTATCACAAATGGGCGGCACGATTCCGTTTATCGCCGAGCGCATTGAGCGCGGATATCATGTCTACGACGCCTGTCGAACTGTGCTAACCAAACCGCCGATGGAACAGCTCAAGCACCTCTATCTCGACACAACCCCCTTCTCCAACAACGCAATCATGGTGGCGGCCAACTTTGCTGGCGTTGACAAAATCCTAATGGGCAGCGACTTCCCTCACGAGATTGGTGATCTGCCTGGCGCACTCGACACCATTCGGCAACTCCCATTATCAGAGGCAGACAAGCAAAAAATATTAGGCGGCAACGCGCAAAAGCTACTCAAGTTGTAACTGCGCAAGCATTGCTTCTCGCGCTTGATTCCTACGCTTTTTTTGTTCCCTCATCGGCAAACTGGTCGCGCCGTTGTTGTGTGAGATCAAACATTTCACGCGGGATAAGCAGCGCACCGCCCAAACTTTCCGCCTGAATCCCAAGCACGGCCGTTTCCTCAATCAAAATGTTAGCGGTTGCTGCGCCCATGGGGGTCGGGCCAAACGCTAGTACGCCATGATTAGCCAACAGAACGCCACCAATATGTTGATGCTTACGCAAGGCGTCTGCAATGTTGTCGACCGATTCTTTCGAGCCACGCGGGCCATAATTAGCCAGCGGAACGCCATCCGTCATGTTAAACCGCACCTGTGCTTCATAAATCACGGGAATCGGCTTGTTCGCCACAGCATAAGTAGTCGCTTGCGGCGAATGCGTATGAACCACACCGCCAATCTCAGGACGCATTTCATAAACAATGCGGTGCATATCAACAACTTCTGCTCCTGACGGCTCAAGCGCACCTGCAAGTAAGTTGCCCTGCATATCAAATAGCGCAATTTGCTCTGGTTTAAGGTCGGCAATTGTGCCACCGCCCGTTAACAGAAACGCCTCTTCGTTTGGCACACGCGCACTAAAATTGCCGTGCAAACTTAGCGAAATCACACCTGCTCGCACAAGTTTGTTGCCTGCCTGAATAATTTCTTGTTTGAGACGATCGATTGTCATTTGGTCCATATGCTCTCTGTTCTATTGTGGCGAAAGTGACATACAAATTTGCCCTGCCATTTTCATTGATTGATTGGTGGCACAAATTTCTCAAGCGCGACCATTGTAACATAACAGCATTCATGCCGTTTGTCCTACGCAAACCTTACGAAAAAAATCTGAATCCTACAATCGTAAGATTCACCGTAAGTTTTCACGTTTTGTTTTCGGAACAATCCCTACAATCATGTTAGCATTCGTGTACAGCATTTGTTGTCTAACACCTGTTGGCCCCAAAGTGAGAAAAGGAAGAACCGAACAACGAGCAAGTTTGTTGAGCAATTGATGCTCACAAATTGCGTGTGTCGTCGTCTTCCAAAACCACTCGGATCCAACAATCGACTGTTTGAGGTATCACGTATGAAAACCAAAGTAAACTTGTTTGCGGCTATTATCTTATTCTGTGCCGTTGTTCTATTCTCTACAACCGTTTTGGCGGCCGCAACCTACACTGTTCAACGAGGCGATACACTCGCCAGCATTGCACGCCAATTCAACACCACTTATCCCCTCCTAGCCCAAGCCAATAATATTGTTAATCCCAATTTAATTTATGTTGGTCAACAGTTAATCATTCCTGATGGCAACCCTGAACCAGTTCCGACGCTTGGACTCGTTGCGCCAACAACGGTGTCCTCACAACCAACGACGGTGGTTCCACAGCCAACAAGCAACAGCGGCGGCAGCGGTTACACAACCCACATCGTCCAGCGTGGCGACACAGTTGCCCGCATTGCACGTGCCTATGGCGTTTCAATTAGCGCTATTATTCAGGCGAATGCCCTTGTTAACCCAAACATTATCTATCCGGGCCAAGTGTTGCGTATTCCAAGCGGCGCAAACGTTGTTGTGACAACACAACCAACCTCCCCACCACCTGCGGCGACGGCAACACCACAGCCTACAGCCGTTGGGCAGCAGCCGACAGCAACAGCAGAACCGATTGCCACAAATGAGCCAACAACCATTGCACCTACCGCAACGGCAACAACCCCACTGCCGACTGCAACCACACCACCTTTGCCAACAGCAACCACACCACCCACGGTAGGCGGCGCAAACTTATTGTCCAATGGTTCTTTCGAGGGGGGACATTACAATCTGAATGGGCTAGCTGAGTTACAAGTGCCGACAGACTGGCGTTTGCAATGGACAGAAGGACCAAATGATTTTGGCACGAACGACTTCCGCCCAGAAACGCGCGTTTTGTCTGAGATATATCTACCACCACACGAACGCCCTATGTTTATCTTTGACGGGTCCTATACCTTCAAAGTGTTTAAGGGATATGGGCCGATTAATGTCTCCTTGCTGCATGATATCTTGCTACAGCCTGGCACATACGAGCTTGAAGTCTCTATTTTCCCTGACCAAGTTGTAGCTTATGAGGGGGGTGGCAAAATTTATGCGACTGGCGACGCATCACAAGTTCGGCTCTTTGCCAATAATGGGCAAACAACGGGCTGGCTATTCCCGACTATCGGGCAGAAAAATACGATCACCTATCAGTTTACAGTTGACTCAACACAAACTGTGACGGTTGGCGTTGGTATGCTTGGAAAGTATGGCTTGATTAACAACGGATTTTTTGTTGACAATCTGAGACTGCGTGTTGTTCAGTAACGCGACAGGGTGTTGACGAGTGAAAACAGAAAGCGAAAAGCAATGAGCTTTTCGCTTTCTATCTTTTTATCTATCTGATCGCTTGCAGACGGGTAACGACTACTGATTAAAGCAGTGCGACGGCCGATTTGCTGACAGCTTTTGCGAAAGATATAGCTGTCCAACACTATCTACCAAGATAATGTGATCGACAAAATCAAGTTGGCAAGTATGGATAATTACGATCTGTCCATCTGGCTGCATTTCAAACCCGCCGATTAATGCCTCATAAGGCGGCGTTCCGCTCACGTCTAATATCTGAACAACAACCTCCCAAAGATATGGGCGCTGTCCAACACGTGCTTCTATCACCTGCGCACGAATCGGGATCGGGGTTGGTTCAGGGGTTGGGGTTGGTTCAACAAGTGAGTCTATCGCTTTTCTGATGAAGCCTAGACTTGTACTAAGGCCAATCAACGCTCGTTGGACATCTGGCTCGGGCAAAAACTGACCAGAGGCAGAGGTTAGCGTGATCCCAATATTATTGTCATCTGCTGCACTAGTCGTTAAGCTCCCATCTAAATAAGTCGCACAATACCCTTTTAAGCCTTCCCCTGTCTCGCGTGCTTTGGCAACTGCCTCTAAATACCATAGATATGCTTTATAACGATAGGTATCAGTGTTTGGAGAAAACTGTGGAAAGCGGCTAATCGCATGATACCCATCAACGATGGTTTGGCACTCATTTGTTGTCGGTGTGTTTCCAACAACGCTATGAAGCTGTTGGAACAATTGTCGTGTGCGTCCATACAGTTCAGATGTGACCCGATCATCCGCATTGACCCACAGAACAGCTTGATTCACACTGATAGAAATCTCGCGCTGATTGTCTACTGCTTCTAAATAGGCAGACTGCGGAATGATAAGCTCTGTCGAGAGCATCGCCTCGCCATTTTGAGCTAGATCCACAATGTGCATGCTGCAAACCTGATTGAGGTGGCTGAAATGTTTAACAGCGCCTTCAACCGCACGATTATAGTGAAAATAAGTCAGCGAGTGAGCAGGGGACACAATAAAAACAGGGGAATCATCCACTAGGCGAGCATAGCCATTGACAACCCCATCACAATCTATTGCGCCTGTTTCCTCGGCGCGGGTGATCAGAAAACTAAGATTTCGCAGATCGGATTGAGTTTCAATAACTTGGTGGAAAAGGGCTGTTTGGCCGACTTCGCCTAAATTCGGCCGATTTTCCAGCAACATACGCGCCGCCTGAATATGCTCAGGTTCAGGCGTTTTAACAGTCGTCGGGGTCGATATGGGTGTCGGCGGTAAAAGCGTTATCTGATTCGGATCAACGGTCGCAATCGGCCGAAAT
>JBMZDF010000363.1:0-6400 GCA_049614105.1 Promineifilaceae bacterium (SeqCode) | reverse complement strand
CGGAGATTGTCCAGTTATACTTGTGCAAGCTGGACAAAATGTGTTCATTATCTGGTCGAAACTATGAAAATCAATGTAAACGGTCAATCACATGATGTAAATGCAGCCCCTGAGTCTCCGCTCTTGTGGGCATTGCGAGACAACCTCAACATGGTTGGAACGAAGTTTGGGTGTGGCGGCGGCTTCTGTGGCGCTTGCACCGTCCATGTAGACGGAACCCCAACCCGTAGCTGTATCACACTCCTTAAAGATGTTGAAGGTAAGCAGATTCGCACGGTGGAAAGCTTGGCAACCCCGCAGGAGGACGGTTCTTTGCAACTGCATCCTGTTCAACAGGCTTTTATTGATCACCAAGTGCCTCAGTGCGGCTGGTGCATGAATGGTCAGATGATGACGGCGCTAGGGCTTCTCGAAAATAACATGGCCCCCTCTGAAGAAGACATTGTGTCTGCGATGGGTGAAAATTACTGCCGCTGCGGTTGCTATGTACGAATTAAATCGGCCGTGGCACACGCCGCTAACCTGATGGGGGAAGCATAATTATGAGCGAACAGAAACCAAAACGACGCTGGCGTGTGACGCGGCGCGGCTTTTTGATTGGGTTAGGCACAACGGGCGTGCTCGCTGCGGGTGGCGTCGCGTTTGGCCTGCCTGTTGCACAACGTTCAATTGCTGGATTTTTAGATCAAGGGTCAGCACCTTTTGGGGTTGATGCACCGCCGACTTCATGGTTCGAGGTCACCAATGCGAATCAAGTGATTTTGCACGTGCCAAAAGCGGAAATGGGTCAGGGCATTCATACCGCGTTGGGTCAGATTGCGGCCGAAGAACTGGGCATTAGCTGGGACCAACTGATTATTCAACAGGCGAGCACGCTGCGCGGGCCAAATGACAGCGGCGGTACGGGCGGCAGCGGATCTGTTGCTGCGCTGTTTACGCCATTGCGTGAAGCGGCTGCGACGTTGCGCGTGATGCTGGCGGCGAAGGCGGGCGAAAAGCTGGCCGTTGCGCCAGACAGTTTAACGTTGGTCAATGGCGTTTTCTCAACAGCCAGCGGCGAAAGTTTGTCCTATGGTGAAGTAGTTGAAGGCGTCAGCGAGTGGGAAGTTCCCGAGGAAGCCCCTGCGCTCAAACCGCGCAGCGAGTGGAAATTTATCGGGAAAGCGGCTAAACGAGTTGACTTTGAGGCAAAATTAACGGGACAACCTGTTTATGGGTTGGATGCACGTTTGCCTAACATGCTGTTTGGTGCGATTGTGCGACCCAATACGATTGAGGGCAAAATTATTTCGGCCGAAGCTGGCAAGGCGGCCGACATGCCAGGCGTCGTGGACATCATCATTGAAGACGATTTTGTCGCCGTTGTGGCCGAAACGCGCTACCAAGCCGATCTAGCTCGCAACAACCTGCAAATTGAGTGGGATGAAGGCAAGTTATGGCAGCAAGAAGAACTGGATGAGATTGTAACGGTTGGCAACGGCAAAGGGGTTGTGATCCAGAAAGAGGGCGATGCGCAAGGTATGTTAAGCGGCGGGCGCACCGTCATTGCGGAATATCGCACGCCGATGGCGGCACATGCCCACTTGGAGCCACAGGCGGCGCTTGTTGATGTGCAGCCTGATAAAGTGCAGGCTTTCGTCTCGACACAGTTTCCCGACACGGCACGGACCGATGTGGCGGCTGTGTTGGGGGTGGATGCGGGGATTGTTGATTTGAAGGCGACTTATTTGGGTGGTGGTTTCGGCCGAAAACTTAACTCAGACATCGCCGTTGAGGCCGCCAAACTGTCCCAGCGCGTCGGTCGCCCTGTTCATGTCGGGTACAACCGCCGCGAGGAGTTCCGCAACGGGTTCCTGCGTCCTTCAACTCACAATATCCTCAAAGCATCGCTTGATGACAATGGCAATCTGCTTGCAATTGAACATCAGCAGGCGAGTGGTGACGTTGCTTTTCCATTTTTCCCCTCGTTTCTCGTTCCTGTGATGGGGGTTGACTTTGGCGCATGGCGTGGCTCTCGATTCCATTATGGCTTTGAGAATATGCGAGCCGTCGCGTGGCGCACAAAACTGCCTGTGGCAACGGGTTGGTGGCGTGGCTTAGGCTTGCTGGCAAACGTGTTTGCGATAGAAAGCTTTATCGATGAAGTTGCACACGCTGCGGGTCGCGATCCGCTCGAATTCCGTTTGAGCCACTTGGGCAGTGACGGATTCCAGCCAAAAATTCGCGGCGTGCTAGAGGCTGTTGCCGAAGCGGCCGATTGGGGTGGCCCTGTGCCTGAAGGACGCGCACGCGGGATTGCTTGCTCAATTGATGTGCAAACACCCTGCGCCCAAATTGCTGAAGTGTCCATGCAAGACGGCCAACTCCGTATTCACAAAGTGTGGGCCGCTGTTGACCCGGGCGTGATTATCAACCCTGACGGCGTGATGGCGCAGACGCAAGGGGCAATTATTCAGGGGCTTAGTTCTGTCCTATTCGAGAAAATCACCGTCAAGAATGGCAAAATCGAAGCGGTAAACTTTAACAAGTATCCGCTGATTACGATGAAGGAAGCGCCTGAAATCGAAGTGGTGATGCTGGAAACAGGCGATGTACCGACGGGGATGGGGGAGCCGCCAATGGGGCCTATTGGGGCCGCTGTTGGCAACGCCATCTTTGCGCTGACGGGCCAACGCATTCGCGAACTGCCTTTGCAGCTAGCCTGAGAAATAAGTTAGGCCAAACATAAGTAGTCCGAGCCACCAGCCCAGAATAATCCCAATGCCTGCGGTGTAGGTGGCTCGTAAACTTTTTGGCGCATCTGGCACGCTTCCGCTGTGTCGCCACAATCCTGCCATTGCCAATAGGGTGATCAGAGCAGTCGCCGTTGTTGATGTGATCGTATTAAACGGGCTTGATGCGCCTGATGAGGTCGGGGGGAATCGGCCGCTAACCCATAGAAAAATGAGTCCAACATAAATTGTTGCACCCGCAATTGCCACCGTGGTTGCGATTGCAATCAATATTGATATTGGTTTTGGTTCAAATTTGAAAGGATTCTTCATCGTGCCGCCAAATATCTCTGACAACAGGCGGCGCGTCAAGCGCAAGATTCGCGTTTAACCGAAAATGTGATGATGAGCTAGCTAGACAAAAAAGAACGACTCACCGAAGTGAGCCGTCCTCTTATCGAATAATGAGCGGTCATCGCAAAACAAGTTAAAGTTGACGAATGACCATCTCGACTTTGCCCTGTACCCGAACCCGATCTGGCTCCACAAAAATAGGGTCCATTGTTGGGTTGGCTGGTTGTAGTCGAATGTGGTCACCTTCGTTGAAGAAATACTTCAACGTGGTCGTATCATCGCCGTTGATCCATGCGGCGACCATATCACCGTTGCTTGCCGTGCTTTGGTGGCGCAGAATGACAAGATCGCCATCGCTTACCATCGCATCAATCATTGAATCACCACTGACGCGGAGTGCAAATAGGTCTTCCACATCAGTCGGCAGCATGCTCGCGCCAATTTCAATTTCATCTGAACCATCCGTCGCAAATGATTCGATTGGCTCACCAGCAATAATGTGCCCTAGAAAGGGGACACGTAATGTGCCAGCTAATATCGGCCGAATGCCTAAATGCGTGTTTGCTTTGGGTGTGAGCCGTAAACCACGCGAAACTTCTGGAGCACGCTCCAAAAGTCCTTTTTCAACAAGGCGTGTTAAATTGTAATTAACAACCGATGTTGAGCTAATTGATACATTTTTACCGATCTCGCGAATAGTCGGTGGACGTGTATGCTCCTGAATGTAATCCGCGATATAGCGGAGGATATTTTTCTGACGATCAGAAAGTTCTTTACGTGCCATTATTGACTCCAAGCGTCGAGCAACGCGCAATGCCAAAACGGATTTTATGATACATACATGCACACTTGGGTAAAAACCCTCTATGGTGTGAGTGACTATCCGCTGCTTGCTATCTCAATTGTTAAACCACATACGTTGCGACGCGATTTCGATTACCGCTCATTTGTTCGCAGTATACACGAACGGGTGTTCGTGGTCAAGCACAAATTTTCGGAACGTCCATTCGAGTAAATTTCTTGTGAAGATCCTGTTTGGGCGCTTACACGTTTGCCAAGGCTTGGAAAAGTCACATTTTTTTCACAGATCATCACGTATTATGTAGTTAGGCAGTTTCACGAAAATAAACAAGGCTTTTTGGGTGTTGGTGGACACCCTCCCCAAGATTCCAAAGAGCAAAAATAACTAAGGAGAACGAGATGACAGATCTTTTACATCGTGATGGATTCTTTGGAACGGCGGGCAATTTTGCGGCCGATATGACGTTGGTTATTATGTTGCTGGGCGCGTCGATTTTTACCTATGGTGCGTGGGTGATGATTAAGCACGACGATTATAATCGACACAAAATGATACAGACGGTTGGGGCAGTTGTAAACTTGATTATGGTGCTTTGGATGATGGTTTTGCCATTTCGTGATTTTGTGGTGGCTGATAAGGGTGGCCCACGTATTCCAATCTTTTATCAGGTGACAGCTCTACATGCGATTTTTGGAACGGTGGCCGTTCTGTTTGGTTGGTTTGTTGTGTTGCGTGGTCATGGGCTGATGATTGAGCCGTTGCGTTTCACCAACTGGAAGCTATTTATGCGAATCGCGTATGGGTTATATATGATTGCGACGATACTTGGTATCATTGTCTATATTATTTGGTTTGTGGTTGTGCCCAATCCTCCCGTGTTTTAGACCGTTCGCAAAAAGTGTTTTGATAAGCAAAACCGCGAGGGTTGGATTGATGTAATCGCAAACAACAAAAAACGCTATGCAAAATTTGACGCTCTCTCGTGGAAAAATTATTTCGTTCTTGAATTGTCAGCGCCGTTTTCAACTGCGGCATGTGACGGCGTTGCCATGGCCTGCCGCGCCTATGCCGCAAGAAAAAGCGGAGGCGCTGTTGAAAGGGACCATGTTTCATCAGATGGCCGAACGCCATTTTTTGGGAATGCCAGACGCTATTCCAGTGGATATTGATGAAAATGTGAAGCGTTGGTGGGAGATTTTTCAGCGGCGCGGCCCGCATTTGCCAGAGGGCAAGCGTTTTCCTGAAGCGTCAATGACAATTGTGGCGGGTGGGATGCGTCTTTTCGGCCGATTTGACCTCCTCATCACCAACGACACATCTGCCCACATCTACGATTGGAAAACAGAACGCTCGCCGCGTAGCGCGTGGAGACTGCGCGAGGATTGGCAGACACGCCTCTATTTAGCCCTTGTTGTTGAAGGGGCCGACGCGCTGGGGCATAGCTATCATCCCGATGACGTTTCGATGACGTATTGGTTTGCCGAAGCGCCTGAACAAAGCGTGGTTATTCGCTACAACAGCGATTGGCATCGGCAAAACTGGGCAGAGATTAAGGCAACTATCGGCCGAATCGAGCGCCGTCTCGCCGCCTCAGAAGCAATCTGGCCGCTGACCGACGATCTAGAACTGTGTGCAAGCTGTGGGTATCGAACGTATTGCGGACGAGATGCAGTTGTGGCGGTTGAACCAAGTGAGAGCGAGTTAGAGTGGGCGTTTGAAGAATCGGCCGAAATGCTCGAAATAGAACCCGAATATACAGCACGTTTCTAACGTCTGTACCTCGTCAACCGTAGTTCATCAATGCGATTAGAAGAGTTAACGTTTTTGCAATCGGGTGAAGGTCAGCAATGGCTAGCCACATTGGGCAAACGGCCTATTTCGGATGCATCCCATTTGCAGTGGGCAATGAAGTTGCGCAAGGCGGTTGGTGCGGCATATGCGCCGGCGTTGTTAGAGACGGCGCTGTTGCGGCAACGGGCGGCGAAAAAGTTTAGCCGTTCGGCCGAAATGTACTTTGATCGGCCTGGGCTGGAGATGAGTTCGGCCGAAATTATCTCAACCCACCGCGCACAACGATTCGCCCCGTTTAGTTCTGTCGCCGATCTTGGCTGCGGGATCGGTGGGGATGCGATCGGGTTGGCGGCAGTTACCAACGTGGTCGCAGTCGATCGTGATCCGCTCCGTTTGGCGATGGCGCAGGCCAATGTCACAGTTTATGGGGGTGGGGATCGGTTTGAGGGTCGGCTGGGGGATCTGGTTGAGATGACGCCGTTTTCGGCCGAAGCGCTCTTTTTTGACCCTGCCCGTCGCACCGCACAAGGCAAGCGAATTTTCAGGCTTGCTGACTATCAACCCCCCATCACGTTGCTCAATCGCTGGTCGTCTGTGACAAAAAACTGGGGCATCAAGATCAGCCCTGGCTTCAACTATGATGATTTGCCAGTTCAGGCGCATGTTGAGTTCATTTCGGTGCAGGGCGAACTGCGCGAGGCAGTTTTGTGGTATGGGGCGTTGCGCTCCAGCGCGAGACGGA
>JBMZDF010000362.1:0-6405 GCA_049614105.1 Promineifilaceae bacterium (SeqCode) | reverse complement strand
TCTCTGCTCGAACCCTAGAATCCCCGTTCCTTTAGGTCGGGGAGTATGTCAACTTTATATTAAGGATGTAACTCTTATGAGCGTTCTAGAACAAGTTCAAGTTCAAACCCAAACAATTACAATTACCCCTACAGCAGCAGACACTATTCGTAACCTGCTTGTCTCAAAGAATGTACCAGACTATGGTCTGCGTGTTTTCGTTTCTGGCGGCGGCTGCTCTGGTTTGCAGTATGGCATGGCGCTTGAGGCAGAAGCGCGTCCCTATGATGAGGTTATTCATGCAGATGGCATCAAAGTATTTATTGATCCAACCAGCATGATGTATATGAGCGGCGCAATCATCGACTATGAAGATAGTATGATGGGCGGCGGCTTCAAGATTGAGAACCCACAAGCAGCGTCAAGCTGTGGCTGCGGCACTTCGTTCAAGCCAAAAAGCGGTCAGGCAGCGGCTGGGGCAAGCTGTGGTTCTGGTTGCGGCTGCGGCTAAGCTCACAACCTTAGAACGTTTTTTTGAGGGCAACACATTTGTGTTGCCCTTTTTGCATCTAATGGCTCCCAGATATTATTCAATTGAAGAGGTAAACGCAGTACTCCCCGAAATTAGCGATTTGTTGGGAGAATTGCTTGAGCGTCGTGGTCGCGTTGTGACACAACGGCGAGAATTGACCGATGTGGTTCAAGATCGTTACAGCAACGTTGGGAACGCCACCGCATCGTCTGTTGTACAGGACTTTATTCGGATTGAGCAACTGCTCGATAAGGTTAAATCTTATGGTTGCGAGGTCAAAGATTTAAATGCAGGGCTGATTGATTTCTTGTCACGTGTTGACGGGCGCGAAGTCTATTTATGTTGGCGCTATGGTGAAGATCTGTCGATCGAACATTACCATGATTTAAATGCGGGGTTTTCAGGCCGTCGGAAAATTAGCGAAAACGACGATTTATGGACGGAGTCCTGTTAACCCTTGAAAGATCAGTAGTGGTTCGTTAAATTATGATGTATCTGATGAATTCTGCACTGTGAGGTTATTGCGTGAATCGATTCTGGAAAAAATCGGCCGAAACTAAAAAACACCCCCGCCTGTTCCTTGATTTAGGAGATTTAGGCGACCTTGTCAACCCGCACGGGCCACATGAACAGTGGCAAGACCACGGGTTAGGATTGCTCCGCACCATTCTGCACAACAATGGACTAATGACCGAGGTCGAGTCAACACGTGCCTGTGCGACATGGGACGAGGTGCGCAAGAAAGTGCGTGGTTACGACATGATGTTGATGAATGTGCGTAGCTACACGTTTCCTGTTGCGAAACGAGCGGCCGAAATCTACAAAGAAGAGAACCCCAACGGGTTGATTCTAGCGGGTGGGATGCATGCAACCGTTGCGCTAGACGAAATGCTGGAAGTAGAGCAAATCGACAAGATCTGTCAGGGTCCAGGTGAAAATATCATCGTCGATTTGGTGCGTAACCCGCACAACTACCCGCGCACTATTTTGGGCGTAGGCTCTAAGTCGATGGCTGAATGGCCCGTGATCGATCGCGAACTGTGGCCACAACCAGCAAGCCGCCACCTCAAAAAAGGATTCAACTGGCCGATGGAGCCAGAATGCGGATGGGGACCACCACCCGTAGCAACTATTATCACCAGTCGCGTTTGCCCGTGGCAATGTGTGTTCTGTAACGAGAATTCATACATTCCGAACATGGGACGCCGCCCTGTTGACATGGTCATCGATGAACTTAACTACCTCGATGACAAATATGGTGTCGGCTCGATTGTGATCCACGATTCGATGTTCTTCCAAAACCCGCGCTGGCTCGAAGAGTGGATCGACAAATATCCGCGTCGTGCCAACAAAGTGTGGCCTTACTGGGCAGCAGGACGCGCCGACACGGTGCGCCAATGGCCCGACCTGTTCACCGCACTGTTGAAAGAGACAAATTGGAACATGGTTTCAATCGGTTTTGAAAGCGGCAGCGATCGCGTACTCAAAATTCTTAACAAAGAGTGTACGGAAGAAGACAACTTCTTTGCGATTGATTTGCTGAATAAAGTCGCTGATGAAATGGAAGCGGAAGGACGCACGCCACCTGTGTTCTGGAGCAACATCATGCTTGGCATCCCTGGCGAAGAGCGCGAAGATGCGTTCAAGACAATTCGGATGCTCAAATATATGAAGCGTGTTTTCCCATCAATTTCGTTCTATGCACCCTACCCAGGGTCTGCGCTGGGCTATCAATTGATTGCAGAAGGCAAGAGCAAGATGTCGAAAGATAACTACCATCGCTTCCCTGACGATGAGAAAGTAATTGGGATTGATTATCCATTCTATCGTGACTTGCTGGCTGGCAAATATGATGCTGAGGTCAACGCAGGTCTTTCTGCGCTGCAAACCCGCCGTCAGCATGATTTTATGGCGGCACTGGCAAAAGCCTAAACGAAGGGACACAACATGAGTAGTTTTAGCAATCCACACTACATGTATCTGTTTGAGATGACGAACGGCAAGCAAAAATTAGCTTATGGAGGGTCCCCTGAAGACGCTCTAGAAATTTTGCGCTGTCGTTTGAGCCAAGAAGAAGCTGATCTGATTATTGCCGATCAATATAAAAAAATCTCTCAACGAAAGATGCATGAACACATTGGGAACCTTGGTTGATAACGGCAAGTTTCCAACGCAAATAAAAAAAGCGACCTCATCTGAGGTCGCTTTTTTATTGAGTGGTTATTATTTGAGATTGTTTTGACTTATGCTTCGTCGCCTGCTGGTCGTTGACCATTGCCGCCACCTGGGCCGCGCCGTCCTGGACGACCTTCGCCATCACCGCCGCCACGTGGGCCGCCACGTCGTCCGCCACCGTTCAACAACCGCTCGGCTTGTTCTTCCGTAATGTCGCCGTTGTCGAGTGCTTCTTGAACTTGTGCCGCTTTTTCTGCATCGGCCGCAGCTTTAACCGCTTCAACCGTTGTTCCGTTTGTTTCGGCCAACTCTTCGAGTGTGACACCGTCTTCTTTCGCTTGCTCAAGCTCGTCAACGGTGATGCCAAGTTCGTCAGCCATTGCTTGGTGAATCGCATCGCGGTCAATCACACCTTGAAGTGCTTCACGTTCTGCGGCGCGTTCTGCCATGCGGTCTGCTTGTTCCTGAGTAATTTCGCCATCATCGATACGCTGTTGAATCTGTTCGGCCGAAGGGGGCGTTCTGTCGCCGTCGCCGCGTGCCGCTGATGCCGTATCTGTGAAGAAAAGAATTGAGCCAGCTAAGGCGAACATTGCGACAAGCATCGTGCTGCCCATGAAAAGTTTGCGAAGGATTGAGTTATTTGTTGTCATGATTATGATCTCCGTAGTTCTAAAAGCGTCGTAATGACCTGTGCGTTGTTGTTGTCTCGCCTGTGTTCAGGTCGTTGTGTTTGTTTGATGCCTAAATCATAGTCTTGACTTGTGTGCAAATTGTGTGGAGGAAATGTGGGACTGTTGTTTAAGTTGTGGAGATCAAATTAAGACGAGCCGCACCTACCAAAATGGCGAGCACGTTCATAATTCTCCGTTCATTAATGGCGAGCACGTTCATAATTCTCCGTTCATTGTTAATTATTTTCCATTTTCTTCCCTCGACTAATTGAATCAAGTAGCTGGGCAAGACGTGATAGGCCGACTTCTAGCTGGGCTGATTTGCCGCCACCGACGCCAAGGCGAATATGTTGTGGGTAGCGATAAGCGCTGCCAGGGATCGCAAACGTGCGATAGGGTGGTTTGAGGAGACGGCGCGTGAGTGTTTCGCCATCGATTGGCAAATTTAGACGGCAGAGGCCGATTAACCCTGCGGCGGGACGCTGCCATTCTAACTCTGGTCGGCTGGCAATAAATTTGTCCAGCAGCGCCAGGTTGTGTAATCCTTCAGCATGTGCTTTGGCGATGGCTTGCGTGTAACGCGCCTCGCGTAGCGCGATCTCTGCGATTAGTTCGCCCATCACGTTCATGATTTCGCTGGAATTTTCGCGCAGAATGACGGCATCCATGACAAGCTGCGGGTCGCGACAGATTAGCCAGCCTGTACGAAGCCCTTGCAGCCCTAACGCTTTAGAAACGCTGCCCGTGCTGATGCCGCGTTCATATAAGCCCGCAACAGACGGCACGCGACCTGTTTTGAGGCGTTCAGGTTCCCATTCAAGCCCTGCATACACTTCATCAACCAATAAGTAGGCCCCAACGCGGCTGGCGAGGTTGGCGACTTTTTGCAGTTCGGCCGAATTCATCACCTGCCCCGTTGGATTATTCGGGTTGCATAGAAAGATCAGCTTGGTCTTTGGCGTGATCAAATGCTCCAACTCATCAAAATCAAAACGCCAGCCGCGATCTTCATAGCGCGGCAACACCTTGATCTTTGCGCCAATCGCCTCGCCCAGCACAAACGGCTGTGGCCAGCCCGGTGACTCAACGATGATTTCGTCATCAGGCTGCACAAGTTGCATGATGGCAAGGTAGTTCGCTTCGGCCGTGCCAGCGGTGATGAGAACATTTTCGGCCGAACAAACCCCGCGCAAATAAGCCCGATCGATCACATGCTCTCTCAGAGCATTCAAGCCCTGAAACGATTGATTTGACCAGTCGAGCGGAAACGTAGGATCGAGATCAGCTATAAACTCACCCAGCTTTGGTGAGGTAGAGAGCGAAAAGCCAAGGATTGCCTCTGGCGGCTCGGCGGTTGTTTCAAGCAAGTATTCAAACAGTTTGTGGATTTTGACTTTCATAAGCTAGATGCGTGGGGTACTATTTTGCGATGAACACAGTGAAACGATTATACATCCTTGATTTTGGTCTGTTCCAAGTCCACCAGAACAACCGCGTGATCGGCATCCCCGGCTATCTGATTCAGACGCACAATGGAAAGAATATTTTGGTTGATACGGGATTTCCTGCAAAGTATGTGGAGGATGTGGAGAGCGCGACGTTGGAGGATGGGTTGGAGAGTTTCGGCCGAATTGTCAGCCTAAGCGCAGAAAACCTGCCTGCTGCCCAACTCAGAAAAATCGGTCTCAAACTAAGCGACATCGATACACTCGTCATGACGCACACCCACATCGACCACGTTGGCGGCATTGGCGACTTTCCAAACGTGCCAATCGTGATCCACGCCGATGAACGCGCTCTTGACCAACCGATTTACTGGAATGATCGTTCCCCAATCCCGTGGCCTGACAACGAGTGTCAACTTATTGACGCCGATTGCGAACTCTGCCCGGGCGTGATGTTGCTCACCACACCCGGTCATGCGCTGGGTCATTTGTCGTTGCTTGTGCGTTTGCCTGAAACTGGCGCTGTTTTGCTGACGGGGGATGCGATTTCGCGTTCGGCCGAATTAGAAGAAGGCTTCGGCGGTTCATGGAATGCAGAACTTGCGCAAGCCAGTGCTGACAAACTCATGGCGCTTGCCAAACACGAAAATGCTTTCATCGTCTACGGACACGATCCTGAACAGTGGCCGACGCTTAAAAAAGCACCTCAAGCCTACAGCTAAATCTTTGCCAAGGTAGGACCAGGCGCCCCAGCGAGGCGTCTCTACAGAGGTAAAACGCTAATGCACATCTCGCCCCTGATTCAAAATAATCACGTTGCCGCTAGAACAATCGCCTGCTGATGAAATGAGAAAAGATGCCCATGCGGCGATCTCCTGCGGCTGCATTGGCTCACCACGCGGCATACCTGCTAACGCTTTGGCAAGCACATCAGGCGTCACCGTATCGAACAGATCGGTGCGCGTCATGGCAGGCGCGATCGAGTTGACCGCAATGCCTTGCCGCGCATATTGGCGGGCGAGGTGCTTAGTCATGTTGTCCATTGCCGCCTTGCTGGCGCGATAGTGGGCTGGGTCAAAAGCCTCAAAATTGTATGCGCCATTTGAGGAGATGTTGACAATTTTCTTGATCCCGTCGCGCTGTAGCATCAATGGAATCGCCTGTTGGCAGCAGTAAAAAGCACTATCGAAGTTGATCGCCATCTGTTGCCGAAACTCATCTGGAGAAATTTCGACAAAGTCGGTCAGAAAACAAGTGCCAGCATTGTTGACTAGAACGTCAACACCCCCCAACGACTGTTCAACCTCGGCAAATAATGCGCGGACTTGCTCTGGATCAGTTAAATCTACGCTCAGAGGTGTAAATGGCAGCCCCTGTGCTGCAAGCTCATTTGCCGTTTCCATGAGAACATCTACATTGATGTCTGCCCCAACAACTTGAAGCCCATCCTGAAGAAGCTTTTCGGCGATAGCTCGGCCGATGCCTCTTGCCGCACCCGTTACAACTGCAATCCGTTTTGACATCATTTTCCTCTCCAAAAAAGTTGAACGGGCTGCCAGCCCATTTCTGAAAGCGAACAAGCTGTCCGCAAAAAAAGTTG
>JBMZDF010000361.1:0-6420 GCA_049614105.1 Promineifilaceae bacterium (SeqCode) | reverse complement strand
GCAGGGGGAGGAATCCGATCCCCCGCCCTTCGGGAGGGGCTAGGGGAGGGTGCTTTCTGAACTCATTACATAAACCCCAATCTTAAAAAATAGAAATCTCATTGAATCCACCGCCCATCGCTGAATTTATCCCTGCAAAAGTCTATAATCCGCTTGGTTATGCTGTCGCATGCACTCCAAAGTTTGTTCGGAGTCGATTTCCAACCGTTAACCATGAGGCCAAATGTCTGATTTGAAGAAGCAGCCAATCCTGCAAATAAAAGATGTTGTCAAAGTGTATTCCTCTGGCGCGGGTGAGTTCACCGCGCTTAAGGGGTTAGAAATTGACATCTACCCTGGCGAGTTTCTGGGCATCGTCGGCAAATCTGGTGCGGGCAAATCAACCTTGCTCAACATGATCTCAGGCGTCAGCCAAAGCTCGGAAGGTGAAATTTTATTCTGGCCCCCTGAGAAACCTGACAGCCAGCCTATCTCCGTTCAAAACCTCAATCAAAACGACTTGGCACAGTGGCGCGGACTAAATCTAGGCATCGTCTATCAATCGTTTGAACTGATGCCGATGCTTGACCTTGTCAACAACGTCATGTTGACACAGGATTTCACGGGAACCTATCAACAAAAAGTCTCCTACAAACGCGCCATGGAGCTGCTTGAACTGGTTGAGATTGGCGAACACGCGCACAAAATCCCTGCCCACATTTCAGGCGGTCAGCGCCAGCGTGTCGCCATCGCTCGCGCTCTCATCAACGACCCACCGATTATTGTGGCGGATGAGCCAACGGGCAGCCTTGACGCCAAAACCTCTGAAACGATTTTCGGCATCTTTGAGAAATTAGTCGCCCGTGGCAAAACGGTCATCATGGTAACGCATGATAAAAATTTGGCGGGGCGCTTCACACGTGCGCTTGAAATTTCAGATGGCGAAATTGTCGGCATCATCGAAAATGCGTCGGTTCAACATGCCGTTCACAGCGTTGGCGATGCACATGGCAAGCAAAAAAAAGCGGCGTCAAGTGGGCAGGTGGATCTTTCCTCGGCCGAAAGACCAACCGAAACCGCCATCACCCTGCGCGACGTAGTCAAAACATATGTCGGCCCCGCTGGCAGCTTCACCGCCCTCAAAGGCATCAACCTCGACTTTGAAAGCGGCGAATTTGTCTCGATTGTCGGCCAGTCGGGCAGCGGTAAATCAACCCTGCTCAACATGCTCACAGGCATCGACCACCCCACCACAGGCGAAGTCACCATTCTCGGCAATCGCATTTACGACATGACCGAGAGCAAACGCGCCCTCTGGCGTGGTCGCAACATTGGGATCGTCTTTCAATTTTTCCAACTGCTCCCCACCCTGACGCTGCTCGAAAACACGATGCTGCCGATGGATTACTGCAAGATTCATAAACGTGGCGAGCGCCGAGCGAAGGCGATGGAGCTGCTCGACATGGTTGGTCTTACCGACTTTGCACGCAAGCTGCCTTCGGCCGTTTCAAGCGGTCAACAGCAAAGCGCAGCGATTGCGCGGTCGATGGCAACCAACCCGCCGATCATTGTGGCAGATGAACCAACGGGCAATTTGGACACGAGATCGGCCGATACCATCATCAACCTATTCCGCCAGCTCTCCCGCCAAGGCAAAACAATCCTAATCGTCACCCACGACCCCGAACTCACCCAGTTCACCGACCGCACCGTCACGCTGGTCGATGGCGAGGTGGCGAGTAACCTGCTAGAGCCACAATTATCAGTGGCGCATTAAAAAACAAAGACGGGTAAACCGTGACCCGCAATCCGATCTCAAGTCGGATTACCGATTACCGATTACCGATTACCTCATGTCCCGAAACCCCTTCGCCACCCCTCGCCCTCGCTGGCGTAAAGTCCTGTCTGACATCTGGGAAAACCGCTCACGCACCGCGCTTGTGGTTGCGTCGATCGCCGTTGGCGTTTTTGCCATCGGCATGATTATCACCACCTACTTCATCCTTGATGAAGATATGGCGATTACCTACAGCAGTTCTAACCCTGCCAACATTGAGATTGGAACCAACTTTTTTGACGATGATTTTCTGAAAATTGTGGAGCGCATCCCTGGGGTGGCACGTGCCGAGGGCCGTCATCGCACCACAATGCGGCTCAGCGCGGACGGCGGCGCAACGTGGCGCACCGTTTCGCTTCAAGGGATTGAGGCGTATGATGATTTGGAGATTTTTACGCTCAAACCGTTGCAGGGGAAATCTGCCTCGGCCGAACGCGAACTCCTCGTCGAAAGCCGTCTCGCTGAAATTATCGAAACCGAGGTTGGGCAACGCTATATCATCCAGCTTTCCGACGACACACGGCGCGAAATGGCGGTGGTAGGGGTTGTTCAAGACCAGAGCGTGCAGGGGGAAGGTCAAATCCCCGACACGATTTACGTCGATTTTGACACGCTCGACTGGCTCGGTCAGCCGCAGCAGTTCAACCGCCTCAACGTCATTGTCGATGGCGACCGCAACAATCAGGCACACATCGAGGCGGTGGGCGATTTGGTCGAGGAGAAGATTGAGGACAACGGTGCGTCTGTATTCAACATCCTCTATCACAAACTAAACGAGCATCCTTTCCGCGAAACGGTGCTTGCGATTCTTGGCATTCTGGGCGTGATGGGGGGGCTGATGCTCATCCTCGGCAGTTCGCTCATCTCCAACACGCTCAACGCGCTGCTCAATCAACATTTGCGCCAAATCGGGGTCATGAAGCTGGTCGGGGCGCGTAGTTTCCAAGTGTTTGGCATGTACCTGCTGCTGATTTTCACCTTTGGTATGATCGCACTCATTATTTCCGTGCCGCTGGGTGGCTATGCGGGCTACCAGTTTGCGATCTTTCTCGCCAACCTGCTAGAGATCAACATTCAGGGCTTCCGCTTTATTCCCGCTTCGATTGCTGTGCAGACGGTGATCGCCGTGCTGATTCCGATTATTGCGGGGACGCTGCCCGTGCGGGCTGGTTCCAACACAACGATCGAGAACGCGATTAGCGACAACAGCGGCAGCGGATCGGGCGAAGGCGGCTGGCTCGACATGCTGGGCGAGACGAACGAATGGATTTCGCGCCCGCTGCTACTTTCAATCCGCAACACCTTCCGCAAGAAAAAGCGGCTAATGCTGACGCTGTTCACGCTGACGATGGCGGGGGCGATTTTTATCGCCGTGTTCAACGTGCAGGCGTCGCTGGGCGGCTTCATCGACACGATTGGCAATCTGTTTATTGCGGATGTGACGGTCGATTTTGACCAAACGTATCGCGTGCGTAAGTTTGAACAGGGCATTGAGGGCATCCCCAATATCGAGCGCATTGAGCCGTGGACGGGTGGCTTGGGCAATGTCGAACTCCCCAATGGCGAGGAAATTTTGCTCACCATCGTGTCGCCACCGGCGGGTAGCGACCTGATTGAGCCGAATCTGATCTACGGGCGGCAGATGCGCGAGGGGGATGAGAAGGTGCTGTTAATTGCGGACACCGTTTGGCAGGACATACCCGATTTGGCGGTGGGTGATATTTTACCTGTGAGCTTTAACGATGGGCGTGCGGATGATTGGACGGTGATTGGCATTTTTCAATTTCCGGGTCGAACGGCCGAATTTATTTTCACCTATGCGCCCTACGAAGGGGTTGCGCCTGAGATTGGCGTGGTGGACGAGGCTGCTTCTTATCGGGTGGTGACGACGGGACACAGTGCGGAAGATCAGAACGCAGTGGCGGCCGATATCGACACACAATTGCGTAATCAAGGCTTCAAACTACGCAATGTTGAGACAAGTCGCAAAACGCTTGATGAAATTGCGGAGCAAATCGGGATTCTCGTTAGCTTTTTCTTGGGGATGGCGGGGCTGACCGCCGTTGTCGGCAGCATTGGGCTGGCTGGCACAATGTCGATGAACGTTCTAGAGCGCACCCGCGAGATTGGCGTCATGCGGGCAATTGGCGCGGTAGACAGTGAAATTATTAAGTCTGTGATTGTGGAAGGCATGTTTATTGGCGTCATTAGCTGGGCGATTGGTGCAGTGCTGTCGTTTCCGATCAGCTACGGGCTGCTGTCAATGGTCAGCAGTTCAATCGCCAACTCCGCCATGCCGCTCATTTTTAGCGTGCAAGGGTTCTGGCTGTGGCTGATCGTTGTACTCGTCCTCGCCGCCCTCGCCAGCATCGTCCCCGCCCGCAACGCCGCCCGTCTCACCATCCGCGAAGTGCTCGCCTATGAATAATCTTCATTAACAGTTATTCGTTATCCGTTATCCGTTATCCGTTATCCGTTATTCGTTATCCGTTATCCGTTATCCGTTATCCGTTATCCATTATCCATTATCAATTGAAATCGTCGGTGTTTACACCTTGTTTTCAAGAGATTTAAAGCCCTAACATTATGATAAATTGGACACCGTTAAGAAAGAAGTTGGCGAAGGTGATGCAGGAGGCGTTTAGTGTTGCCAATTTGGGGCGCATGTTGCGTTATGAGTGTCACTGTCAATTAGAGAGTATTGTCTCGCTGACGCGCAACAAGATTGAGATTGTTGAGGCGATTTTGAATGATGCGGAGGCTGGGCAATGGATGCAGGTGTTAATTGATGGGGCGCGGGCATTTAATGAGTCCAGCGAGCCGTTAAAAGAAATAGGCGAACAGGTTGATCGCTATTTGGCGGAGTATGGTGAACAGTTTCCTTTGCAATCGGTGCGGCAGGCGGCGTCTGATGCGCGGTTAGATTTAGATGCCGCGCTGATGTTGTTTGACACGCTGCCAACCGAGACGATCCCAGCGCTTGCGCCCTTTCGGGATGGGTCGCCGTCTAAGATGATGAGTTCTAACCCGCATTTTGTGGGGCGACAGGCTGAACTGCGGCGGGTGGCGCGGGCTTTGACAGAGCCGCAGGGGAATGTGGCGATTGGGCAAGCGGTGCTGGGTGGTATGGGCGGCATTGGCAAGACGCAGTTGGCGGTCGAGTTTGTGCATCGTTATGGGCAATATTTTGCGGGCGGTGTTTTTTGGCTCAACTTTGCGGAGGCAGGAGCGATTGGGGGTGAGGTGGCGGCTTGTGGTGCGGCGGTTGTGGGCGTGCCGAATTTTGAGGGACTACCAGAACCGCAGCGGCGTAAATTGGTGCAGGACGCATGGCAGGCGGAAATGCCCCGTTTGCTGGTGTTTGACAATTTAGATGATGAGGATGCGGTGGCGCTGTTGCAGGCATGGCGACCTTCGACGGGGGGCTGTCGTGTGTTGGTGACGAGCCGGCGCGGCAGGTGGCCGAAAGGGCTGGGCGTGGCGCAGGTGATGCTGGAGCGTCTGATAGAGGCGGAGAGCGTAACGCTGCTGCGTGAACTGGCGGAACGGCTGACGGAGGCGGAGGCAAAGCAGGTGGCGGCGGCGCTGGGCTATTTTCCGCTGGCGCTTTATTTGGCGGGCAGCTATTTGGATGATGCACCTTATCAGACAGTTGCGCAATTTTTGTATGAGTTTGAACAGCGTAAGCTGGCGCACACGGCGCTGCATGATGGAGAGGTTGGCTTTTCACCGACGCGCCACGATTTGAGCGTGGCGGGGACGTTTGCGTTGAGTTGGGAACGCTTGCGTCCTGAGCAAGATCAACTGGCAATTTGGCTGCTGCAACATGCCGCTTGTTTTGCTCCTAATGAACCAATTAAATTCGACCTGTTGCGGCTGACTTTGGCGGCGCGGGGCGATTGGCCGTTTGACGACGAGGCAGAAGGAGCGGTTACGGCGGCACTCTATCGGGCGGGGCGGCGGTTGGTAACGCTGGGTCTGGCGGTGATGATGGAGGACGCGCTGCGGCTGCATCGTTTGGTGAGCAGCTATGTGCGGAGCGGAGATGATGCGGCGCAGGTGCGTGTTGAAACGGTGTTGTTGTCGCAAGCGCGTCAGTTAAATGACGCAGGCTACCCTGCTGTTTTGCGAGGGTGGTTTGTTCATTTGCGGTACGTGGGAATAACGGCCGAAAAGCGACAGGATGCAGTTGCTGGCAGCCTGCTGAACACGATTGGCTTCCACCGTTATCAAGATGGGAATTATCCTGAAGCGATCTTTGCTTTTGAAAGGTCGCTGGGAATCAGCGAAAAAGTGCTGGGAGCGGGCCATCCATCCACGGCGAGTAGTCTGAATAATCTGGCAGGATTGTACGAGTCGATGGGAGCGTATGAAAAAGCGTTGCCGCTGTACGAAAGGTCGCTGGGAATCAGCGAAAAAGTGCTGGGAGCGAGCCATCCAGACACGGGGACGAGTCTGAATAACCTAGGCAGCTACTATTATCATGTAGGTGATTTTTCAAAATCAGCACGCTACTTTGAACGGGCATTGATTATTGTTGAACAGATGCTGGGTACGAACCACCCAAATACAAAAACGATGCGCTCTAATCTGGAAGCTGCGCG
>JBMZDF010000360.1:0-6422 GCA_049614105.1 Promineifilaceae bacterium (SeqCode) | reverse complement strand
TTGCCCATGCGCTCAATATAATGTTGATAAGCAGCCACAACACAAGCCTTAATTTGTACGGCGTCTAATGGCGTTGCGGGAGCGATGCGTGATGGAGTCTTATCCATTTTAGATGTTAGATCGATTCAAACCAATTATGTTCAACGATAACTTTTTCGATTTTGATTACCCGTGTTTTGATCCCTAAACTAAGTTCTTTTAATTTATCTATCAGCAGTTCGCCATCAATTAGATCAATAGCTGGTGCACCGTCTCGTGTTGCTTCTCTTTCTGCTGCTTTTGTAAAATTACCAGTGGTAATTAATAGACCCTTATCAGCTCGACCAACCATTGCACCTCGAAAGTCACGTACTTGACTGACATTATCTGATAATCCTGCAACTTTGGATGCAGCTTTGTTTATCTCCTCAATTGTTCCTGATCCACCAAGCTGTTTTAAAGCCTGTATCGTAGGATTCATTAGTTTGTCATAGGTTGGGACAATCGATTTAGACATAGTGAAGGGTTGCGGTTTGTATTGAGTTTCTAAGTGTCACGAATGCTACGTTAGTTTCTCTAATGCCTTTCGTTGTGAGGTCTTGATGCTTTTGCTGATGATTCGGCAGAGTTGTTCTGTTTCATCTAAGATCAATACCATTCGTTTTTCTGGCATCAATTCTGCTTTTAGAATCATTTTGATCCAGACACGAGATTCATTAAGCTCTTTTAGGACAACTTTGAGCTTGTGAACAAAGTCTTTTTGACTTTCGGCGCTGCGTGCTTCAGCATAGTTGGGGGCAGGAGAGGTTCCGCTACGTAAGAGTTGACCTCGAATATGAGTTGCTGCTGGTTTTCTAGGCAGTGACTCACAAATTTTTATGACGCGAACTGCAAATTCAAGCAGCCGATCTTCGAGATCATCTCCTGTTGCCATCACGGAACCCTCCTAAAAATAATTAATAATTATTTGTTATTAATTATTAATTATTGATGTATTAGTTATCAGTTTAACTGAGCATGTTTAGAGCAAAACGCCCATATCCATCATCATGGATTCAGGCGCAACGTAATCGTAGCCCAAAGAGGTTGCAACCCCTTCATAAACGACGTTGCCATTGATTGTGTTTAGTCCACGCATTAATGCGACATCTGCTTTGCAAGCTGCTTGCCAGCCCATGTTCGCTAGGCGAACAGCGTAGGGTAGAGTGACATTGGTTAAGGCCAGAGTCGATGTACGTGCAACTGCGCCGGGCATGTTCCCAACTGAGTAGTGAACAACGTCATGCGCCATGTAAATTGGATCGCTATGGTAGGTAACCCGATCGATTGTTTCGATGCAGCCACCCTGATCAATGGCAATGTCAACGATAACCGAACCCGGTTTCATCGTTTTCACCATTGCTTCGCTAACCAGCTTTGGCGCTGCCGTGCCTGGAATCAGAACCGCGCCGATCAGTAGATCTGCTTCGGCAACTTCGCGTGCAATGTTGTAGCTGTTTGACATGACCGTTTCAACGCGTGCGCCGAAGATGTCGTCTAGCTCGCGCAAACGATCTGCGTTGATGTCAAGGATTGACACACGTGCGCCAAGGCCAACGGCCATCTTTGCTGCGTGTGTGCCAGAGACACCGCCGCCGATGATGACAACTTTTCCAGGAGGAACGCCAGGAACGCCGCCGAGCAGAATGCCCATGCCGCCAGTTGGATTCTTGAGATAGTGAGCACCAAGCTCTGTGCCCATGCGGCCCGCAACTTCGCTCATTGGTTGGAGCAAAGGCAAACGCCCGTGGTTTGGTTGAACCGTTTCGTATGCGATTGACGTAACGCCGCTGTCGACGAGTGCTTTTGTCAATTCAGGCTCGGCCGCTAAGTGCAAATAGGTGAACAACAGCAGGTCTTCACGGAAGTAGCCGTATTCGTCTGCCAACGGCTCTTTAACCTTGTAGACCATTTCGGCCGACCAGATTTTTTCGGCCGAATCCTGAATCTCAGCGCCAGCCGCGATATAGTCAGCATCATCAAAGCCGCTGCCCATGCCTGCATTAGTCTCCACCCAAACGGCGTGACCATGTCGCGTTAATTCCGCGACCCCCGCGGGGGTAATACCAACCCGCTTTTCCATCAACTTAATTTCTTTTGGTACTCCGATTATCATCGAAACGTCCTATTTAGTGGGATATTTAGTAATGAAGAATAGAAAATGTTGAATGAAAAATTGTGCATTCTTCATTCATTATTCTTCATTCACTATTTCTTTAAGGGATTGACTTAATCAACGCATCTTTCAGCGCCCCAACCATTAAATCTGCATCTGCTTCATTGATGATTAGTGGAGGTGCCATAACCAGTACGTTACACAGATTTGGAATCGTGTTGCCGTTTTTGGTGATAATGACGCCATCTTGTTTCATGCTGCCAAGAATGCCGTTGACTGTGCCGCCGTCAAGTGCGGTCTTGGCGATTTTGTCGCTGACCAGCTCAACACCGAACAGCAAGCCCTTGCTGCGCACGTCACCGACATAAGGGTGCTCAACCAAATCGTCAAGCTGCTCACGAATGTAAGCGCCCATCTTTGCCGAGTTTTCAACTAGGCCTTCGCGCTCTATAATTTCGATGTTGCGCAGTGCTACGGCCGTTGCCACAGGATGCCCGCCATAAGTGTTGATATGGCGGAAGTGACGCATATCGGTCGGATCATCGCTTAGGAAGGCGTTGAATACTTTTTTGCTGACGATGGTTGCGCCGAGTGGCTGATAGCCGCTGGCGATGCCTTTGGCACAGGTGACAATGTCTGGCATGGCGTCCCAATGTTGGTGGCCCCAGAATGTCCCAGTTCGGCCGAAACCGCTCACAACCTCGTCAAAAATCAACAACACACCATGTTTGTCACAAACGCGACGAATAGCAGGGATGTAGCTGTCTGGTGGAATCAAAACGCCACCACCCGAAATCATTGGTTCCATAATGAACGCTGCGACGGACAGTCTGCCTTCATAATTGATGACATCATCCAGCCATTGCGCCATTTTCTCGCCGTGTTCTTCTTCTGTATGGTGCTCGTCACGACGATAAGGATAGGGTGGGGGAACTTGTAAAAAGCCGGGTACATTCAGACCATAGCTGATACGTCGCTCAGCTTGCCCCGTTGCGCTCAGTGCCGCTAACGTGTTGCCATGATAGGCACGATAGCGCGAAATAATTTTCTTGCGATTGTGTCCGCCTGGCTCACCAGATTGCTGATGATATTGCCACGCGATCTTAAATGCCGCCTCGTTAGACTCCGAGCCGCTGTTTGTAAAATAAACGCGCCCTTCCATCTTTAACGTGTCTAGCAATTTTTGTGCTAAGAGAGCCGTTGGTTCAACTGTTGACGCAGGTGTTGCATAAGCCAGTTTTTTCAACTGCTCATAGCCAACCTGAGCCAATTCTTCACGACCATAGCCAACATTCACGCACCAGATGCCAGAAATTGCATCCATGTACCGTCTGCCGCTTTCGTCTGTGATATAAGCGCCTTCACCCGATACAATCGGAACCATTGGGGTTTGTTCCAACCCTTTGTGCTGTTTAATTGGATGCCAAAGCGAATTTGCACCAATTTCACCAATCGATTTGCTTGCAACGCCCATGTCTATCTCCTTCGGAGAAGTGAAAAGTGGTTAGCGGAAAGTGGAAAGTGCCGTTTGCAACTCTCCACTTTTCACTTTTCACTTGCTATTTGCTATTGAGTTGGTGCATTCGTCTCTGCGTATTTTGAGAGGTGACGATATGGGAGCTTGAGCGCATCACGGCGGAATGGTTTAGCCAATACACCAGCGCCACCTTCGATGACGCCATCAATGACGCATGGACGGCCAGAAGCCATTGCTTCTTGGATAACTTCGTTCACGTCGTTGTAATCTTCAACGCGGAAGCCAAGTGCGCCCATGTCGCGTGCGATTTGCGCATAGTCTGGGTTTTGACGGAGGTTTGATCCCAAGAAACGGTCGCCGTAGAAGTCGATTTGGTTCTTCTTCTCTGCGCCCCATTCGTGGTTGTTGGCAACAATCGTGATAACTGGGATGTTTTCACGAACGAGCGTCATGATCTCAGCCAAACCGCCGATACCGTAAGCGCCGTCACCTGTGAATGCAAATACTTGCTTGTCTGGTGCAGCAACTTTCGCGCCCATGGCAGCGCCGACAGAGAAGCCACAGTTACCCCAGCTCAACGCTGACATATGTTGACGTGAACCGTCAAAGTGGAAGTAATCGTTTGACATTGAGCAGGTGTTGCCGATGTCGGTTGTGACGATTGCATCACTTGGAACAGCCGTTGCCAATTCGCTCAAGAAACGACGTGGGTGCATCAACTTGCTAGTAGAAGCGCCCCATGCTGTTTTCTCGTCAGCCCAACGCTGGTTCTCAGCGTCGATGCGATCCATTTTTTCTTCGTCAGGTTGCAACCCAGGACGTGCTGCTTTCACCATTGCGTTTAGTTCGTGGGTGAATTCACCTACGTCAGCGCAAGAAGCAACGTCAACCTGCATCGTCAAACCGAGAACCTTGTGGTTGATGTCAACTTGGACGATTTTGGCATCTTTCGGCCAGTATTCCATGTCGTACTGTGGCAATGTGCCGAATGGGCCAAGACGAGTGCCGAGTGCCAATACAACATCAGCTTCTTTGATCGTCCGCATCGCAGCCTTAGAGCCACAGTAGCCGATTGGGCCAACTGCCAATGGATGTGCGTTCGGGAAGGTGTCATTGTGCAGATAGGTGTTTACAACTGGCAGGGTCAAGTATTCGGCCAGTTCTTTAACTTCATCAACACAGTTTGCTTGAGAAACGCCGCCACCTGACAAAATGACAGGGTTTTTAGCGTTCAACAGCAATTGAAGTGCTTCATCCAACGCTGCACGTGGGCCTGGGCCACGTGACAAGTCAAGTGATGGATAGACATCGTATTCAGCCTCACCATAGAACATGTCACGTGGAATGTTTAGCTGAGTTGGGCCATTTTCTGCTTTTGCCATGTGGAAGCAGCGGCGGGTCAATTCAGCCATACGCTCGTAGCGGTTGACACGTACTTGATAGACGGTTGACTTTTCAAACATTGGCATCTGGTCCAATTCTTGGAAACCACCGTTGCCAATACCCATTGAGCCAGTTTCTGGCGTAATTGCCACAACTGGTGAGTGCGCCCAGTAAGCTGCTGTGATTGCAGATACGAAGTTCGCAATACCAGGGCCATTTTGTGCGATACAAATTTGTGGACGACCCGTGACACGTGCGTGTGCATCGGCCGCATGTGCCGCTGCTTGCTCATGTGCGACAGAGATAAAACGGATTCCTGCCTGTGGGAAAATATCGAGTGCGTCCATGAACGCAGAACCGACGATACCGTAGCAGGTATCGATACCCTCAGCAACTAGTGATTCAACTAGTGCTTCACTTGGTGACATTGTGACTTTAGCCATTATTATTTCTCCATGTCCTGTGAATAATTCCACAGGCTAGTATTGAAAGCATGATTCAACATGCTTTAAAGTAATCCTGTACTTTGAATTAGGTAGGCATAACCAAGCTAGCGTGTGCTCAATAGAGCGCAAACTACCCAGATCCTACCTATTCTATTTCAATCGAAATTTGCTCTTCGCTAGAAACTACAATTGTCCAACTAGCGATTTGGACTTTTACGGTATCCAGTGTTTAGATTAAACGCTGGATACCGAATACAAAATATCTTTTTTAGCCTTTCCCGCGCCATGGAATCAGGACGCCTTCAAGCCAGCGCATCATCAAATCCATCGCAACAGCAACAACGCCGATGATGACGATGCCGATGATGACGATTTCAGTGAGGAAGAATTTCTGGGCGATCCAGATCATAATGCCGATGCCTTCTTGAGCACCCACAAATTCGGCCGCAACCAGTGTTCCCCAACAGACGCCAAGCGCCACACGCATTCCAACAAAGATGTCGGGCAATGCATTTGGTAAAATCACGTGGCGCAAGATCTGGAATTTTGATGCACCTAACGAGTAGGCTGCGTGAACTTTTGACAGTTTAACGCCCAAAACACCAGAGCGAGCGGCAATTGCCATAATCCATAGGGTGGCTAAGAATAGCAGCAGGTTTTTCGGAAACTCGCCGATCCCGAACCATAGAATAACGAGCGGGATGAAGGCGAGAGGGGGAATCGGCCGAAAAAACTCAACAATCGGGTCGAAAATACCCCTGAGGAAATTCGACAAACCCATCGCAAGCCCCAACGGAACTCCAACAAGCGTTCCCACACTAAAGCCCCAAACGATACGAACGAATGACGCCACTAGATGCTCACGCAAGGTAATGTTGCGATAGCCTGTGCATTCACCCTTGGCAAAAATCTTATTCCAGTCCTCAGATGGCCCAATCAAGAAGGCATCAGGGACACTTTCATAGAGGCAAGACACTTTCAG
>JBMZDF010000359.1:0-6439 GCA_049614105.1 Promineifilaceae bacterium (SeqCode) | reverse complement strand
AATCTCTGCTCAAACCCTAGAATCCCCGTTCCTTTAGGTCGGGGAGTATGTCAAAACTTGATTTGGATGCGACTCAGGTAGAATAAGAGTCATGTATAGCTTGAAGCAATCTTTGTTGGAACATCATCTTATTGTGCTGCGCGTTTTAGGCGAGTGGCTAGAACTTGAGCTAATTGGAATGGACAAGTTGTCCTGTGCGGAGGCGCTGGCTGATGTCTTGCGGCGTGTCAATTTTCAGCAGGAGCTTAACTATTTGCAGCCAGAGGAGGCTGACGCAGTTCGTGAGCTGGCGGCGGCGGGCGGAAAAATGCCTGTGTCTACTTTCGGCCGAAAATACGGCGTTGTCCGTCAAATGGGGCCGGGGCGCTTAGAACGCGAAAAACCGTGGTTCAATCCTGATTCGGCTGCGGAGGCACTTTGGTATCGCGGCTTTTTGTTCAGCGGGTTTGATGAAACGAGCGACGGGCTGGTCGAATATTATTACATCCCTGAGGAGCTATTTGTCAAGCTGGACGTGCCGCTGGCCGTGAAGGAAGAATCGGCCGAAATTAGCCCGACCGAGGCGACGGAAGATGTGGCCCCGTTTCGGCCGATTGAACCCGAAGACTTTGCGCCTGGCGCAACTTACGCGGTTGACGATTTAACCACGCTGCTCGCGCTTGCCCAGCGGGGCGTTGTAGAAAACGATTCGATTGAGTCAATTTTGCCCTATCTGATTAATCGTCACGTGGCACGCCTCACGCTGCTGTTTAAGCTGGCGGAAGAATTGAACATGTTGCGGCCGAATGAGGACAAATTGCGCCCAACACGCCACGCCGTGACGTGGTTGCAAGAGTCGCGAGAAAATCAACTGCGAGCACTTGCTAATGCGTGGCAGCGCAGCGTGTGGAATGCACTGCGCCAAATGCCGGCCCTGATTTGTGAAGGCAACAATTGGCAAAACGATCCGATCCGCGTGCGTTTAGCGCTGCGCAACAATATCCCAAGCGATGGAAGCTGGATTCGTGTGGCCGATCTGATTGCGGCTATTAAGTCAGATACGCCAGACTTTTTACGCCCAGATGGCAATTACGACAGTTGGTACATTCGTGATGCAGAATCCAATGAGTATCTGAACGGGTTTGAAAGCTGGGATGCGGTTGAGGGGCAGTTGTTGGCTTATGTTATTCACCAACCGCTGGCGTGGCTTGGGTTGGTTGATTATTCGGCCGATGCGGTACGCTGGACAGCACGTGGCGTGGCTTGGATCGAAGATCGGCGCTTGCAGGTCGAGGAACCCGATCTGCCGCTCACGGTGCAGCCCGATGCACAAGTGATTGTGCCGCGTCAGGCGAGTCGTCATCAACGTTTCCAATTGGCCCGCATCGCGATCCCACAGCCTTATCAACAGGATCGCCCCTACATGTTTGCGATTACACCTGCTTCGCTTGAGTTTGCAAAAACACAGGGAATTCAGCCACAGCGTGTGCTGACATTCTTGCAAAATGCAATGGAGGGGGCGGCGCTTCCTGCTGGAACCAAACGAGCGATTGAGCGATGGGGTGAGCATGGCACTGAGGGGCGTTTTGAATCGGTGATGGTGCTGCGTGTGGCAGATACGAAGGTGATTACAACGCTGCGCCGCAACCCAAAAACATGCGACCTACTGGGCGAAAGTTTAAACGATCGCACCGTTATTGTTGATCGCGACAACTGGGACAAACTTCAAAGCATTACCACCCAGCTTGGCCTGCTGCTGGAAAGCCCAAACGATTAGACAAACCTCTGAGGTTTGTTGTTGTCAATTCTGATTTGTGCATAAAAACCTCAGAGGTTTTCGTCAAAGGTCATATGCCCCCTCATCCCAACACACTCAACCACCCTCGCTTTCCGCCCATGGACTGGGACGACTGCGAGTCGTGGACTGGCGATATCTCTTTGTCATTTGGCAATGATGCTGATCTAAACGTGACGCCGTATGACTCAAACATCAGTCGGATGCCGACCCCTGCTCAGGGCGACGCGCTGGCGTTTCACATACAAAATGGCGATCGTGTATTCACGGCCGTGCTTGAAATGCTGCTGCCGTATTATCAGCGAATGCGGCCGAAATATGTTGACTACCTCGGCGATGACGCAGACCAGTTGATGCCAGAAGTGACCCAACATGAAGCCCTTACGCCCTTGATCGATCTTCAACAGGTTCACATCCACCCTTGGGAAAAATTAGGTGTCGGATATGTGGGCCTGCAATTCGGCTGTACTTGGGATATTGAGCATGGATTGGGCGTCATGATGCACAACGACCGTGTTGTTGAATTGGGTGGTGCTGATGTGGCGTTTGCATGGGAACCACAGGATGCCGACGATAACTAGCGTGAACGTCAACCCCACATGGCTGGCTAACAATTGCGTGAACTGGAGCGGTGAATCTGGCGGAAACTGAAATCAACGCATACCCTCACCGCCTAGTTACGCTGGATAGTGCAATAAAATTAGCTGTTAGAAACGGCCAACAAGCGGCTCAAGGTTGCACCTACATATTGAGTATCCCAAAGGCAACCACAAGCGCCGCCAGAATAACTAGCGCGGTGACGATTGGAACCATCGGTAGAACTGGTGTGACCGTTAAAGTACCTTTGACGCCCTTCTCTTGGTTTAGATTGGATGTTGCCACAAGTTCAAATGGCTTGACCTGATCGGGGCCAAAGATAGGGCGCGTGTCAGCTTTAAGCTGGTACGAGAGCCAGCAGCTAGAGCCGGGCAGCAACGAAACTTCCCAAACATCTCCACTGATTGAAACGGCGCGTTTGCTGCCTCGCCGTTTCAATTTGTATGTCTCAACTGTATTGCCAATATTCTCTAGTTGAACTTGGAATTGAACCGCGTTGTTGATGCCTGACTGCCGCGTTCGGATAGCGAAATCAGAGAGAGAGGGAATAATCAGCGTGCCAGAAACACGGGTTAGGTAGTTTGGGTGGTGTGTATTGCGCAGCTGGACTTCAAATTCATGTCGTCCACCTTGGATAGTATGTCCTTTTGGCAGCCTGAACCGAATTGTTGTAGAACGGTGCTTTTTGGGAGCAAGGCGCATTGTTTGATGCGAAAGCTCATACCAAGATTCAGGAATCCCGACAATCGATAGGTCTATCTGCTTATTTAATGAGCTGGTTGATAAAACCCCTAGCTTAACCTCTACCGTTTCATCTGGATGCAACTCGATTTCAGTTGCATTTAGCAAAACAGATAGCGCTTTGTCGGGAACGATGTCATGTGTATCTTCTGTGGAGATTTCGTTGACATCTATATTTAACTCCCCTGGCATGAGAACCAACGTTTGGTCAGATTGTACCATTGTGGTTGATTGCCATTGAAGCGTAAACGCACCGATTTGAATGGGGTGTCCCGCTTGCCATACTTGCGAGACATTGGCTGGCAGTCGCTCACCTGATAGAAACGTGCCGTTGGTGCTGCCAAGGTCGATAACATGCCACATGCCACCGATTTGCTCAATGCGTGCATGATGTCGTGAAACAGCTTGTCCAACAATTGGAATATCATTGTTGGCCTCGCGCCCAATCATGAGCATTGTTTTGTCTAAGGAATGAAACTGTGGCGCTTCATTTTGGCGAGTGATAATGAGTTCGTATTGAGAGGGAATGACTTGTGCTACTCCGTTTGAATGCATAGGTTGCTCCCGAACAGAATACTTGACGCGTAGATTGGGTTGATGAATGGTATTAGTTACTGCATCGCGGCCATTATTAAACATGCTTTCTGTGGCTATAGACGCTATCTAAATTTGGGAGTTCCTACGTCCCGAGTCACTAATACGTTTACGCATACTGTTCGCTAACAAATGACGACTCAACTAGTTTAAACAATTGTTGTCAGTACACAAGCAAAAAATCAGCAACCTATACTGATGTGATCAGTTAATTTTGACAAATACGAAAATCGGAATAGAATCCGCTAACTTAACGAAGTTCGTAACCATATGATGGATCAGCTAGATTTTCAAATACTTTCACAGTTGCAGGAAGACGGACGTCGCCCCTATACCGAAATTGCCAAAACACTTGGCGTAACGGAAGGAACGATTAGAAAGCGTGCTGCAAAGATGATTGATGAAGAAGTTGTTCGCATTATTGGGTTAGTAGAACCGCACAAAGTTGGGTTTGAAGCCCCCGCTATTATCCACGTGACTGTTGCCCCGCCACATCTAGAGCAAGCTGCACAGACAATTAAACAGTTTCCAGAAGTTAGTTATTTGCTGATGGTATCAGGTGAATATGATTTGATGGTTGAAGTCCGCTGTCGTGGACGTGAGCACTTCGCTACGTTTTTGCGCGATAAGCTTCAACAGGTGGCTGGTGTTCAACGCACCGTTTCCGCAATGGTTTTGCACACGTACAAATTAGAAGAAGTAAATGTTTTGGACAGCCTAGCAACGACACCTTCCTAAAGCGTTGTGAAACGCTGTCACGGATAGTTTGTTGAGTATATTGGTTTGTGAGGAGAAAGGATTTTGTCGACAAGCGTGAAACTTGAAAACGTAACCAAAAAGTTTGGTGATTTCACTGCTGTGGAGTCAATGACGTTGCATATTGGTGATGGCGAATTCTTTTCGTTGTTAGGGCCAAGCGGCTGCGGTAAAACGACGACGCTGCGGATGGTTGCAGGGTTTGAGCAGCCGACAGACGGGCGAATCTTTATTATGGATGAGCAGGTGGCTGGGATTCCTGCTTATCGCCGCCCTGTGAACACAGTTTTTCAAAATTATGCCCTGTTTCCACACATGAACGTGTCGCAGAATGTCGCCTTTGGTTTGCAGATGGCAAAGGTTGCTAAGGATGAGATTACGCGACGGGTGAAGGATGCACTGGAGTTGGTGCAGATGGGCGCATTTAGTGAGCGTCGGCCGAGACAGCTCTCAGGTGGACAGAAACAGCGTGTTGCGCTGGCGCGGGCGCTGGTGAATCGGCCGAGAGTGCTCCTACTCGATGAGCCGCTGGGGGCGCTCGACTTGAAACTGCGTAAAGAGATGCAGCTTGAGTTGAAACAGATCCAAAGCGAAGTCGGCATCACATTTATCTACGTGACACATGACCAAGAAGAAGCGATCACGATGTCAGATCGGATTGCCGTCATGCATGATGGTTTTGTCAAACAGGTCGGGTCCTCACGCGAGATTTACGAACAACCTGCCAACCGTTTTGTCGCCGACTTTATTGGCGAGACAAACTTTATTGAAGGAAATGTGGTGGATTCGGCCGAATTAACCACGCTAACCTCAAACGGCATCACCTTTTCAGGCCAAAGCCAACGCAAACTTGCCAGCGGAACCGCCGCCGCCCTCGCCATCCGCCCCGAAAAAATCTGGCTGCTTCCCGAAAACGCTGCAAGCAGCAACGGGCGTGTTTCTATTAAAGGAACCGTATCGGACGTCATTTACATTGGCACAGACAACCGTTATCAGGTTGAGTTGGCGACAGGCGACAAAGTTTTTGTGCGCGTGCAGAACCTGGGGGCTGAGCAAGAGCAAACGTTTTCGCGCGGCAGTGCGGTTAGCGTGCAGTTTTCGGCCGAAAACGCACGTGTGCTAACGGAGTAAACGGGTATGGCAACAACCATTCAACCAACCAAAATCTCCATGAGCGCCGGAATCGAACCGATCCTGCGCGTCGCTGCGTGGGTATCGCTGGCGCACGCCATTTTGTGGGGTGGCCTCTATTTTCGGTGGGTGACATTTGGCAGCCTCGGCTGGGATGCGTTTGAGTTTGAAAACGCGCTGGCAACGCTACGACCGCTCCTACCTTACTTAATTTTCGGGATCGGCTTTGTTGTCGATCTGAGTGTTGGCGTACTGCTGTTGCGGAAAATTGAGTTTGGCCGACAACTGGGCCTTGTGCGCGGTGTCGTGTTTGTAGCTGGCATTTTTGCTTATTGGTTTGCCACAGGTGAGTTTTACGGGGCTGTGTTTGCGCTGGCGCTGGCTGGCTTTTTGCTGGTGTTGTTGACACGTAACGCCGCTTGGGCGGTTAATTATCCCGCCGCATTTTGGCTGATCGTCTTTTTTGTACTGCCCAATGTCTTTATTTTTGTAATTAGTTTGAGCGAGCGCGGGCCACGCGGCACGATTTTGTATCCTGAATTTTCGGCCGAAGGGTTACGCATTCTTTTTGATGATTACGGGCGCTTCTTTGGCAAAATCGGTGGACAGTATATTTATCTGCGCATTTTGTGGCGGTCTGTGATGCTGGCGACGGGAAACACAATTTTGTGTTTGCTGCTCGGCTATCCGTTTGCCTATTGGATTGCACGACGGCCTGAGAAGTGGCGCAATCTGTTTGTCTTTTTGGTGCTGATTCCGTTCTGGACGAATGGACTGGTGCGAATCTATGCGTGGATTGTGATGCTGCGTGATTCGGGTCTGATCAACACGTTTTGGACATCGTCA
>JBMZDF010000358.1:0-6448 GCA_049614105.1 Promineifilaceae bacterium (SeqCode) | reverse complement strand
GCTTGCCGTTGGAGATGCGGTTGGAACCACGTTGGAGTTCAAACCACGCGGCACATTTACACCAATTAACGATATGGTAGGCGGTGGCCCGTTTGGTTTGCCCGTCGGCGCATGGACTGATGACACATCACTGGCGCTCTGTTTGGCGACAAGCTTTGTTGAAAAGCAGGCGTTTGACGCGGCCGATCAAATGCACCGCTACTGCAACTGGTGGCAACATGGCTATTTGAGCAGTACGGGCGACTGTTTCGACATTGGCAACACAACGATTGCCGCGCTGAGTGGTTTTTTACGAACGGGTGACGCATATGCTGGCTCGACTCATCCACAGGCGGCAGGCAACGGTTCGATTATGCGGCTTGCGCCTGTGCCGATGTTTTACAGTGGGGACGAGAGGAAGGTTGTGCATTTTTCGGCCGAATCCTCCCGCACAACCCACGGTGCGGCCGAATGTGTTGACGCCTGCGCCTTCTACGGCAGCATGATTGACCGAGCGCTACGCGGTCAGTCGAAGGATGCGATTTTGGATGGGGGTGATTTTCGGCCGAAAACGCCCAAAATCACAGCCATTGCAAACGGCGAATACAAATCAAAGCCAATCGGGCAGATTCGCGGCTCAGGCTATGTCGTCGAGTCCCTAGAAGCGGCTCTCTGGTGTTTTTACACCACCGAAACCTATCGCGACGCCGTTCTCAAAGCAGCCAACCTTGGCGACGACACCGACACAACGGCGGCTGTCGTCGGACAAGTGGCTGGCGCTTACTATGGGCTTTCAGGCATTCCCAGTACGTGGGTCGAAAAGCTCGTCATGCGCTCCGAAATTGAGGCGCTGGCGGTTGCTTTATGGGAAGCATAGAAACGGTTTAGCTCCACGCCGTTGTCGCGTCCAGTGCTGATTTCTCGTCGGCGCTGAGCGCGATGTCGGCTCCTTTTACGGTATCTTCAAGCTGGGAGATTGAGTTCGCGCCGATGATGGCGGAGCTAACGACGGGGTTGGCAAGCAGCCACGCAATAGCTGTTTGGGCGATGGTTGCGTCGTGATTTCGGCCGATTTCCTCCAGCTTGTCCACCGCTGCAAATCCCTGCTCATTCATATATTGGTCTTTAATCCGCTGCGCCCGGGCGGAGTCTGGCAACTGTGTGTCACGGCGATATTTGCCCGTCAAAAAGCCGCCTCCCAGCGGGCTATACGGGATCACGCCGATTTGCTGGTCCTTACACAAAGGCATCAGCTCACGCTCAAATTCAGCCCGTTTAACCAAGCTGTAGTGCGGTTGTAAGCTTTCGTAACGGACTAGGTTATTCACATCGGCCGACCAAAGCGATTTTGTCAGTCGCCACGCAGGATAGTTTGAACAACCAATGTAGCGCACCTTGCCTGAACGCACTAAATCATCCATCGCCCGCAACGTTTCCTCGATCGGTGTCTCCGCGTCGAAAAAGTGTGTTTGATACAGGTCGATATAATCTGTTTTGAGTCGACGTAAGCTGGCGTCAACAGCATTCATGATGTGTCCGCGTGATAGACCAACATCGTTTGGGCCGTTTCCCATCGGGCCACGCACTTTGGTCGCCAGCACCACTTGATCTCGCGGCACGCCCCCCAACCGCAGCCAATCCCCAATAATTTCCTCGCTAACGCCCCCTGGGTTGCCTTCTGCCCAGCGCGAGTAAATATCGGCCGTATCAATAAAGTTACAACCCAGTTCAACCGCCCGCGACATAATTGCGTGGCTTGTTGACTCATCGGCCGTCCAGCCAAACTGCATCGTTCCAAGACAAATACTCGATACCTTTAATCCAGTTCGTCCAAGTCTACGATAGTCCATCATTATTCTCCTGTACACAGATTACAAATTTGGCAATTGTCGATTGCCCGTTATTAGTTATCGGTTGATTCTGCCTCGCCTTCCGCTGCTTCTGCGGCGGCAGCAGCTTCGGCCGCGGCGGCTGCTTCTGCGGCGGCTGCGGCTTCTGCCGCCTGTGCGGCTGCTAAATCATCGGGATGGAATGCAGCGTCCAAATACAATGGCTCCAAATATTGATTCTCAAAGTTGAAATAGTTGTAGGTAATGCGCGAAATTTGGCGCATCAGAGGGAAGGTGATGTCTGCCACCAACCATTCAGTGCCAGGATCTGACACATACATCACCAAAACATAATCGCCACCTTCGCTAAACACCAACCCACCGTCGCCATGAATATCAAACCCGTAGCCGTGTTTGTGCGACACTTTGGTTGTTGGCGGAACGCCGCCACGTAAACACGGGCAATCTTCATTCAGCGAAAGTAAATCTAACATCGCTTGGCATTCATCCGCCGTCACGCTTTCAGGATAAAGCGCCCGCAATGCGCCTCCATCTTGAGCGCAAGCATAGATGATGGAGATCAACGTGCCCATATCTTCGGCCGTTGACTGCATCGCCGCCTCTGGCTGTGTCGGCAAAGCGGGGTTCTGATTCGCGGGGGTATTCATATACGTGAGCGTTGGGCGCGGCGGTTCCTCGTAGGGGGTTATGAGGTAGGTGTTTTCTAACCCAAGCCGCTGCATCGACTCTGTGAGGACGTCACTCCCCAAATAAGCATTGTCCTGTCCTGCAACCACATCGAGCAATAAGTTGGCCGTATAGTTACTTGATTCAACAATCATACCATTCATCAAGTTTTGAACTTCAAAGTTTGGGACGCCGTTGATCGCACGATAGGTCTCGACCAAAATTGGGACCTTCATCATACTCAGCCCAGAAACGGCAATGTCGTTGTTAATCCCATACTCCTCGCCCGTTTCCAAATCAACAAGATAGACGGCGGTAAACAAAGAGGGGTATTGAACGAGAATGTCCTCAATGACGCTGCCCAGCATATCAAGCGTTAGCAACGGGGCATCTTCGTAAACAACGGTTAATTCGACCTCGCGGTCAGTTGGCTGGTAAAGGGTGGTAACTAGGTCGCTGCGGGTTTGTGCGAGATCGGCCGAATAACCCGCCTTTCCTTCCAAAACACGCAGCGAATCTGGCTCCACACGTGGCGGCACGGCGGGATCTTCCATCAATTCAGCCACCAAACGCATCACGCCATCCACCGACTCCTCGGTATGGGTCGCAACAAGTTCAATCTCAATTGGTTCTAAAGGACTGTCTAGCAAATAGCCGATATATCCAATCCACCAATCTTGAGCGTTCATTGCGTCCTCTGCATCAACCAGCATGGCGGCTAAATCTAGCTCAAACCCTAGCTCGCTAGGGGCTAAATCAACGTTGTCACCCGACAACTCATTCACAACGCGGATCGGTCGATTATATGCCTCTGTGACATGTTCCCCCGCTTCCTGTAGGCTCAGTCGCTCGACCGAAACCTCGCCAATCGTTGTGCCTATCGGCAACTTTTGGCGATCGATAAAGTAATAATAGCCTTCACGTGAAGCGTAGAGTCCAAGAATGGTGAGTAGGAGAAAGAAGAGATATTTAGCCAATGTGAGGGATAGCTCTTAGTCTTGACCCAAACTGATAAGTGATGGGCAAAGAGTAATTGCTCACTTAAAAACAAGGCAATCCACGCTGCCTAACACAGCAGACCACCTTAACACCTAACAAGTTACAAGCTGCATCATTTGCAAATTGTAACTCAAATTAACACTTTTTTGTCAGCGCAAACGCGCTTTGACGCTTAGCGTTGTGACAAAAACGGTTCGTCAAAATTGAAAAAATTATAGGTTGCGCGTGACAAATCAGCCATGAGCGGGGAGCTAATCTCCCACGCTAACCAAGTTGGTTTATGCAAGAACTGGACGATTACATAATCGCCCCCCTGCGAGTAAACAATCCCTGCATCGCCATATGTATCGCTTAGCCAGCCGTGTCGATGGGCGACCTTGTTGCCATCGGGAACCCCTTCTTCGATGAGACTGCCAATGTCGTTAGTGGCAAGGCTGTCGATGACGAGCTGGCATTTTTCGGCCGAAATTTGATCCCCATAAATCGCCATCAACGCACCACCACCACGCTCCGCGCAATAGTAAAGCATCCCCAGCAGCAGTCCAATGTCCTCCGCCGTTGTCTGCAACAAAGCGTTAGGCTCAATGCTGGGGTTGTTAATTTCGTTTGCAGGGGTCGTCCGTGGCACACAGCGCGTTTCGTTTTCCGTGTTAAACGGGCAGGCCAGATAGGTGTTGCTCAGCCCTAGCTCGACCATTCCGTCTGAGACGGCGTTTGCGCCTCTAAACCCGTCGTTCTGTCCCGCCACGACGTTCAAAAATAAGTTTGCGATTTCTGGATCGGTATCGGTCGCAATTTGGTTAAATAGTGTGACCTGTTCGGCCGAAACCGTATCGCCCAACACCCGCAGCGTCTGCACCATAATCGGGATATTCAGCAAGGTCATACCCGTCATCGGGATACGCGAGTTGTAGCTAACCTCTTGCCCGCTGTCTAAGTCTATAATAAAGACGCTGCCAACACCGCCCGACCGTGCCTCAAACTCCTGAATGTTGTTGGTAATTAACGTGTTGAGCAGTGAAATGTCGAAATCGGCCGATTTTCGCACCTCCAACACCAAATGCGCCTCGCGCTCACGTGCGCGGTAAAGCGCTGCCTGCACATCATCGATGCTTGCCGCAATATTCGTCTCCAGACCGGGCGCACCAAATTCAAAACTCATATTGCCAGAAACAGGTTTCGGCGGCTCTGCGGGCTTATCAAGCTGGTTTGCGACTAAAACAATTGTGTCTTGCAATGCAATCGGATCGTGGGAAGCGTGTAGATTGATGGGCGAGACGTCAACAGGGCGACCCCAGAAGTATCCCCAGAACCCTGCCCAAAAATCTTGTTGATTCCGCTCTTGCTCCGCCAGCGTCATCATTGTTTCAAATTGAAGTGAAAACTCAGCCTGCGCGGGTGAAATTTCAATCGGCTGTTCGCGATGGTAAATGATAATAGGGGCGCTGATATAGCGTTCCGTCAGGATTTCTTCTGCTTCCTCCCGACTCATGCCGCTCACATCAATCCCCGCAACTTCTAACCCTTGTGGGAAGAATTGGCGCACTGTCGCGTATTGGTAAATTTGCGTCAGCAAAAATATGGTCACAATGAAGCCAATCAAAACATAGAGCCAATCTCTAAAACCGGGAGAACCACTCCCTTGAATCATGGCGTCACCGTTCCCTGCGCGGCACGGATCGCGTCGCGCGTTTTGCCCAACATGCCGTCAGGCAGATCGGCTGGGTCAAACCAGCCGCTATCGACAATCTCAAAGCTGAGATGAATATCGCCCTGTGGGCGAAAACCACGATAAAACACGTCTAGATTGTTTAAGACGGGGGAGATTGTGACGTGGATAGGGCGATCTAATTCGGCCGAAAGTCCCGTCTCTTCACGCAGTTCACGAATCACCGCGTGCGCAGGTTCTTCGTACTTGTTGACCCAACCACCGGGCAATGCCCAAGGGTGCTGACCATGAAAGGCATGTTTCAGCAGCAGAACTTTGCCATCCTCGTCAAAAACGGCGATGGCAGCCCCAACACGTCGTTTCGGCACAATTAGGCGCACGGCGATCCGCATCAACCAGCGCACAATACCCAGCCGGGTTAGCTGCATTACAGTCTGTTTTGCTTTCAACATCATACTCTTAGGTCCATCCGCAAATTTTGAGCTTTAGGGTGGTTAGGATGTCAAATAGGCGGCTAAGAAAAGCGCCTTCGGCGAATAACACCCTGCCAAGAACCCCATCACAAGATTTTTCAGAGAGTTGTTTCTATCCACACCATCATCAAAGTCAGCAGCGCAGTATAGCACAGGTACAACCCCATCTAACCGCATCTCAGGTAGATTTTAACTTGATTTCTGCGCCTCATGATCAGCACAACGCAGCCTGACCTTGGCGAGGGGTTCCCAACGGGCAAATTGAGGGCTAGACATGCAGATTATGTTGGTTTTTGTGGGGTAAAAATCGGCCGAAATCTACCAATCTCAAATTCGTTTCAAAACTGCCCCAAAATGCCGTTGACGTCCACATATCCTCATGCTATACTCTCGCTCCGTTCAAGCTTGGAGGAATGACCGAGTGGACGAAGGTGGTTGTCTTGAAAACAACTGTGGCGCAAGTCACCGGGGGTTCGAATCCCTCTTCCTCCGCAATCAGCTTTTAGCAGAAGCCTGATTTTTTACAACTCAGTAGGGGAGATGCCAGAGTGGACGATTGGGACCGCCTGCTAAGCGGTTAACCGGTTTAACCCGGTTCATGGGTTCGAATCCCATTCTCCCCGCTTTTTTGTGCAAACGAAAAAGCAAAGGCATCAAAATTGGTCTGGCATTTCACCGACAACATTGGTAAAATTCCAGCCGCTCAACAGCAAGCACCCTTAGCTCAGTGGATTAGAGCGTCCGGCTACGAACCGGAAGGTCGGGGGTTCGAGTCCCTCAGGGTGTACCAACAAAGTTGACTGCGCCGCCCG
>JBMZDF010000357.1:0-6482 GCA_049614105.1 Promineifilaceae bacterium (SeqCode) | reverse complement strand
CGACTCCAACTTTATTGGCCTAGCCAATTTCGAGAAACTATTTGGCAGCATTGGACAGCCGCTTATGTCCAATTTTGAAATCGCCCTGCGAAACAATGCGCTTTGGCTGATTACGTTTATCACCGTGCCATTTTTGTTGGGGTTGGGTTTGGCCGTGATGCTCAATCAGGGCGTGCGCGGCGAACGTCTTTTCAAAGTTGGCATTTTTCTGCCGCAGGTGCTTTCACTAGCGGTTATCGCGCTCATCTGGGGCTGGGTTTACAACCCCCGCGCAGGTCTGTTGAATACGGCTCTAGCAGGGCTAGGCGTTGCGCCAGAGAATTTACCCGGCTGGCTAGGCGACAAGGCGCTTGCAACCTACTGTGTCATTGCCGCCGCCGTTTGGCGACAAATCGGCTACATCATGATTTTGTATGTGGCAGGGCTGAAGAATGTGCCACAATCTTTGCTGGATGCGGCCGAAGTGGACGGCGCAAGCGCGTGGACCAGATTCCGCTACATCACATTCCCCCTACTTGCCCCTGTAACGACCATTGTCGTCGTGATCTCCGTCATCGACTCGCTGCGCTCTTTTGACCTCGTCAATATCATGACGCGCGGCACGCAGGGAACAAACGTCCTTGCCAACCTGATGTACATTCAGGCGTTCAACAACTACAAACAAGGCTTAGGTGCAGCAACAGCGGTTGTGCTCTTTTTCCTCAGTTTTATCTTCATCGTGCTATATCTCTATCGCGTTATGCAAGATGAATTGGAGTATTAACAATGGCAACTGTGAATAATTCTGCACGACGTCGCAAGCCGTTTAGCTGGGGCAAAACATTTCTGTTCTGTTTCTTGCTGCTCTTTACCGTTCTTTACATGACGCCATTTTTGGGCGCATTGATCACCTCTGTCCGCACGATGGACGACATCACGCTAAATGGATTTTGGAGCATTCCCCGCGAGATTTCGCTGGAAAACTATGGCGAAGCATGGACAGGGGCGCGTGTTGACCGCTACCTGCTCAACAGCTTCATCATCACGATTCCTGCGCTGTTTGCCACTATTTTCCTCTCGTCGCTCTCAGCCTATGCGCTCGCTCGGCACAAGTTTAGAGGCAACCGTTTCATCTACTTCATGTATGTGGCCGGCACGATGCTGCCCTTTCAAATTTTGCTGCTGCCTGTTTTCTACCTAACAAGAAACGTGGGGCTTTATGACAGCTATTTGGGCGTTATCCTCATTCACACCGCATTCCAGCTTGGGTTCTGCACCTTTGTGCTGCGCAACTTTATGCGAACCTTACCCGGTGAGGTAATGGACGCCGCACGAATTGACGGCTGTTCGGAGTGGGGCATCTACCATCGTATCGTCATGCCGCTGACTATTCCAGGGATCGCCGCCGTTGCTACGCTCGAATTTACGTGGATTTTTAACGACTACATTTGGGCGCTCATGTTAATGAGCAGTGACAGCATCAAGCCGATTACGGCTGGGCTTTCCACTTTGCAAGGGCAGTACATTAGCAATTGGCCGCTTATTGTTGCGGGGGCATTGCTGGGTGCATTGCCAACTATTCTTGTTTTTCTTGCGCTGCAACGCTACTTTATTGGGGGTCTGACGCTGGGTGCTGTGAAATAAACGGGACACCATTTGCATAGACCGTACAAATAATTTAGCTGATGATACGCCGCAGATTTGCGTGCATGCAAACAAGGCGTTACCATTCTTGCACAAGCATTTTTTGCTCTCATTCACAATCTAAAAGCATTTCGCAAGGTGCACCTTCTATTCAAATGTAGGGTGCATGACGGGGGAAGTGGGTGAAATTCCCACACTGTCCCGCAACGGTGAAGTGATTTACGGCAATCGTAGATCCAAAGTCCGATTACCCGCCTCGCGTTTTGCTCGAACCGGCGTGGCTGATTTTTTCGGCCGAAAAAAACGCACACCTTTCGTGGAGCAAAGGCAGTCGAGCTATCAGTCAACACCCCTCTCTAGCTCGCCCTCTCGCGGGCTTTTTTGTTGTCTGACAACGACCACCAAGCATCCACAGGGTGACATTTCCGTTTGCGAGGACAAACGAATGAAACCACATCAAGAACCCTATTCTAAACACGTCTTTTTCTGCTCAGGCACTTACTGCGACGCCCAACGACGCGGCATCTCCCTCTACAACAAATTTCCACATTTGCTTGGCGACCTTGCCAACTATTACAACGCCGAGCGCGTCAAACGTGGCATAGCCCCCTGTCTTGGCGTTTGCAGCGGCGGCCCACTCATGGTCGTGTACCCTGACGGCACGTGGTATCACGATGTTGATGAGGAAAAGCTGACGCAAATTATCAAAGAACATTTGCGCGAAGGACAACCTGTGGAAGATGCTGTCTTTCATCAGCTTGACACAGAAACGTCTGAGTCTATCTAGCTATATCGAACGAACTGATTTGGTTAGTCCGTTCCTATAAAAAGCAGACTAAATCGTCTGCCCAACAGTCTGTATGAGCAATAACGCCCCCTCCATGCGCCCCTACGGCCGACAAGTGCTTGTTTGCACCGACGGAACCTGTGCCGAGCCAGAGGTCGCACAGGCCGCACGTGACCATCTATTTCGACAGCTTGGGTCATACAAAAAGCTGCGCAACCCTGAGCGCATCAAATGCACCACAACCGACTGCCTTGGTGTTTGCAGCGCAGGGCCAATTGCGGTTGTCTATCCCGACGGCATTTGGTATCACCACGCGACGCCAGCGGTGATGGATCGCATTTTTCAGGAGCACTTGATTGATGGGAAACCTGTTGAGGAATTCATTTTTCATCGCGCCTTCCCTGCTGACCAAACGCCTGAGTATGCGCCCGACGTGCGAGGGGATGCTGGGACGTTTGAAGTAAAAGCGGGACCCAACGACCAGAGGATTGTGGCTGCGCCTGCTTCAATTGAGGCGCAGAACGCATCAAACACCAACGACGCAGAAGCGCGGCGGAAGGCGGCACGGCGCAAGAAGCTCAAAAAAGGGCTGGTGATCGTCAATACGGGCGAGGGCAAGGGCAAGACGACGGCGGCACTGGGGTTGATGACACGCGCATGGGGGCGCGACATGCGCGTGGGGTTGATCCAATTTTTGAAGCATGAAAAGGCACGGTTTGGCGAGGTTCGAGCGGCCGAACGCATGAACATTAAGCGCATTGGCGTTGGAGACGGCTGGACTTGGACCAGTAAAGATATGGACGAGACGCAGGCGCGTGCCGTTGCGGGCTGGGAAATTGCCAAATCGCACATTATCAGTGGCAACTATGATGTGTTTATCATGGACGAATTTACCTATCCACTACATTATGGTTGGCTAAACATCGAAGAGGTGATTGGTTGGTTGGACGATAATAAGCCAGCTATGTTGCACCTTGTGATCACAGGCCGCTATGCACCGCCGCCGCTGGTTGAGTTTGCAGATTTGGTGACTGAAATGCGCGAGATCAAGCATCCGTTTAAGGAGCAGGGCATTCGTGCGCAGGCTGGTATCGAGTTTTGAGTTGAAGGTAGCGGAGATGACAGATGAGCTATTATGAAAATCGGCCGAATGCGATCAACTATATCAAAATGGCTGAAGGGTACGATGGCGCAGTTTTGATCGCCGTCTTAAAACAACATCTTGCGGCTGGCTCAACCGTACTTGAACTGGGCATGGGACCCGGCACAGATGTTGATTTGCTTGCTCAAACATATAAAGTGACTGGCTCCGACTATGCTCAATCGTTTCTAGATATTTATCGCGCAGCACACCCCAATGCCGATTTATTGCAGTTGGATGCGGAGGCAATTGACACAGAACGCACCTTCAACTGTATTTACTCCAACAAGGTTCTGCATCAGCTAACCAAAGAGAGCTTACGCGCCTCGCTTGCGCGTCAACACGCGGTTTTGACAAGCGGCGGATTGCTAATGCACTCATTTTGGTACGGCGACGAAAGTGGCGAGCAGAGCGGCATCCACTATGAATACTATACGGAAGAAACTTTGCTGGGGCTGATTGGAGATCGATTTGAAGTTGTCACATCGGCCCACTATGCCGAAATGGGTGCAGAAGATTCATTCTATATCTTGCTGCGCAAGCTTGATTAAGGTAAAGCGGTACAGTAGAAAGTAGAAAGTGCCAAGTGAAACGTTTAAGATGCTGACCACTTTTCACTTTCCTCTTTTCACTTTTCACGCGTATGAGGCACATTTTGCGCCCGTACGCAGTCAGGGAACGTTTGATGAGCTATAAATGGTTATTATTTGATGCGGACGGGACGCTGTTTGATTTTCATGCGGCAAGCATGGATGCGCTGGCGCAGACTTTTGCGTATGCGGGGATTGCGCATACGGATGAACATGTTCAGCTTTATCGGCGGATCAATACGGCTTGTTGGGAAGAATTTGAACGGGGGGAAATTTCGGCCGAAATTCTCCGCTCCGAACGCTTCCGCCGCATGAACCACGAACTCGGCGCATCTCACGACCCCCTTGACCTCAGCAAACAGTACATCATGCACCTCAGCCAAGGCAACCAGCTTCTGCCCGGCGCGACAGATTTGCTGTTCGTTTTGCAAAAACGTTTCAACATGCTGCTGATCACCAACGGGCTCAAAGAAGTCCAGCGCCCACGCTTTGCCGCCACCAATATGTCCCGCTGGTTTAGCGAGATCGTGATCTCAGACGAAGTCGGTTTTGCCAAACCTGATCCCACAATCTTTGACATTTGTTTCGAGAGAATGGGCCATCCAGACAAATCAGAGGTGCTAATTATCGGCGACAGCCTGACGTCCGATATGGTGGGTGGCCTCAATTATGGGATCGACACCTGTTGGTACAACCCAACAGGCAAAACACGGCCCATCGACATGCCGATCACCTACACCATTCGCACTTTGTACGATTTGGTTCCACTGTTATGAGTCACATCATTATTCGTCCTGTCACACCCGATGATGCAGCGGGGATTGTCGCCTTTTGGAATCCGATTATTTTGGAGGGGAAATATACTGTTTTTACAGAGCCATTTTCGGCCGAAGCAGAACGCACCTACATCGAATCAATGAGCGACCGCGACATGTTACACGTCGCAATCGACGCCGAGACAAACACTATTGTCGGCTTCCAAACGATGTCCCCCTACAGCCCCCTGCCCGCCATGCGTCACGTTAGCACAATCGGGACATATATCGACCCCAGCTATCAGCGCCAAGGCATCGCCAAAAAATTATTCGCGGTCTCCTTCGCCGCCGCAATCGCACGTGGATTTCGCAAATTATCAACTTTTGTACGTGGTGATAATCCTCGCGCCCTGCTTGTCTACCAGAAACAAGGCTTCACGATTGTCGGAACTGCTAAAAATCACGCCTTGATCAACGGTCAATACGTTGACGAGATTATGATCGAAAAACAGTTGTGACCTTGTCCGACGCGCTAGTGATGCTCAAACGACCTCAGCATACCTACTGGGAATTCCGCTTTTGGCTAGAACAATATGCCTTAAGGTGTATCTTCGCGCATCATGACCCGCTTACTATCGGCATAATCTCAAACCACGCTACAATCAAAGGTCAAACAAGTATCCAATCAATCGTTTTCGCACACGTTGACCTCTGGTCATCATATGTGGTTCACGTTGCTCAGGTACTTCAACATACTCGTCATCTCACAAGGGGAACTCCATGACGCGACTGACCGGATTGAGCGAACAAGAGGCTGTTCAACGCCGTACACAAGGTTTGGGAAATGATGTGGACACAGGCACGTCACGCACCCTTTGGGACATTGCCCGCGCCAATATTTTCACCTTTTTCAATAACATTTTGTTTGTGATTGGTATCGCGCTGATCTCTTTAGGACAAACGACCGATGCAATCACCAGCGTTGGCATTGGCATTGTCAACGCGATTATCAGCACCATTCAGGAAATTCGTGCGAAGAAGCAGCTCGATGCGATCGCTGTTTTGTCACGCCCCACGGTCAAACTGATGCGTGACGGTCAGGAGAAAACGTTGAGTCCTGCCGATATTGTGCAGGGAGACATCATTGTTGTGCAAGCGGGCGATCAGATTGTGGTTGACGGTGTTATGGTCGGTGAAGGCGTCCTTGAAATGGACGAATCGCTGCTGACGGGCGAACCCGATTTGATGCGCAAGACGGCAGGTGACCAGCTATTTTCTGGCAGCTTTTGCGTCACTGGCAGCGGTTATTTTGAAGCGACCAAAGTCGGCAATGAGAGTTTTGCCAATCAGCTAACGGCGACCGCCAAAGATTACAACGTTGTCCTCACGCCGCTGCAAACGCAAATCGACTACATCATTCGCATCATCATGCTAACCGTTGTGGTGATGAGCATCATCATTTTCGCTGCTTCAGCAATTGAAGGGCTGACCGCCGTGCGGCTCGTGCAGATCGCCGCCGTGTTGAGCGGACTTGTGCCTTATGGCTTATTCCTGATGATTGTGGTCGCTTACGCGCTAGGCGCATC
>JBMZDF010000356.1:0-6507 GCA_049614105.1 Promineifilaceae bacterium (SeqCode) | reverse complement strand
GGTAGGCGAGTTCTGACAGACTGAACCCTGTTAATGCAACAAGTGTTGTCAACAATAAAAGCTGCATCTCGCTTTGGCGAAGTGTTGGGTTAAAATCTTTCAACATAGTTCCCCTATGGCGTTGCTAATTCAAACTGAACCGTGCCAATCTGGAGGCGATCGCCGATCTGTAGCGTTGTTGTCGATTCGTAAAGCGGTTCTCCGTTGATTAACGTGCTGCCGCTCTGTTCATTGTAATTTTCTAGCGTCCATGTTGACCCCCGCCAGCGTAGCCCTGTATGCTTGCGTGATGCGTAAGGATCATGGAGTTGAATCGTATTGGTGTGATCGCGCCCAATTGTTACGTCTGGTGTGAGCCGAAAGATTTGCCCTGTGTGTAGGTGTGGATCATTCCCAGTTGTCAATACACGTAAACGCCCAGGATAACCTGCCGCACGTGCTGGCATCAGCTGTACTTTATCTAACATCTCGTGTTGCACCGTTCGCAAAACCCGCCACAAAATCAAATAGATTAGGATTGCAAACACAATGCGTAAGACCAAGTGAAGTATGTACCCAAAATCCATCATCTTATCCTATATGAAAGCTCAAACGAGCAATATCTAAAGTAGTTGCTTCTGAGCCAGATGCACCGAGAATAATCTCCATCCCATCAAGTAGCTTAACTGGCTGCACTGTATCCACATGCTGACCCTGCACAAAAGTCCCATATCTAGAAGGTGTGGCGGTCGTAGCACCATCTAGTAAATAAAATTGACCCTCATCGTAACGGATGCGGGCATGTTTTCTACTTACATGCAACCATTGTTGTGTTGAAATAGGGCGCAACACAATATCACAGGTAGGCGAGCGGCCGATTACTGTCACAGGCTTACAAACTCCCCATTGAACATGCTGATTGCTATTTAATAATCTAAGAATTGCTGTAGGATGCTGTTTTTTGTGAACTGCATCGGCAGCAAATCGGAAGTTAAACCGCCATGATTTAGGTGTTAGATCGGATGATGATGTAATTGTGACAGACACATCACCAAATGGTTTGAAGCGATCTTCGTTTAACCTTATATTCTTACGTGTAAGTGCATCTAACAGACCTTGCTCTAACTGACGTGCGTGACTCGTCGTATCGAGTTTATCAAACACAGTTGGATGAACTTCGATCTGCCAAACATTGGGAAGCAACAAGCGTTTCAAGTTTTGGCGAGCGTATTGGGGTGACATAAATGCTTTTACCAATGAATCATGCAAGGCTCGTGCGTCCATACGCCACAGTCGTTTCCCCTCAATGACGTGGGACGTTTCTATCTGCGATGGGACAACCCTTGGCTGTTCCACAACAGTGTTAGCATTTGCAGCTTGGGTCGGCCGACGGTCTGAAGTGGTCATAGAATCTTGCTCGACTGTGCGGATAATAGCAGCACGTAACCGCGCAACATCAATTGCTTGTGCATGAACCTGTGGAAGACGTAACAGTCTCTCCAACTCTGCGCCCGATGAAATAACCATGCGATTGGTATGGGGAGGCGCATTATATAGCCAGCAAAATTGTGTAGGCGTCTGTATCGTTTTAAAAGCTGCCTTTTGAAAGTTATCCAATGCGTTTTCAATTGCAGTTGGATCAACCTCACCATGTGCCGCATCAACACTTACCATCACAGCGGTTGGGGTAATGATGATTAGATCAATGTACGTAACAGCATGTTTCTCGCCGCTGAGTAATCGAATCCCAGATAATAGGCAGCAATCAGGTAACGTCTCGCGTAAGTAATCAACCATCGTATGCGTTTGTTCTGACAAATGATATGCCTGACGTGTTTGGTTCATTTAGCTTTCTCTACAACTAACAGGGTGTCACCTAAACGAATGCGATCGCCCTTTTTGATCCGCTTTTCCTCAACATCATAACCATTCACACTTGTGCCACGTGAACTATTTTCGTCCCGAATCCAAAGCGAGCCGTGCCGTCTAACAATGCTCGCGTGGGTGCGGGATACTGATTCGTCACCATGCAAACAGACGTGACAAGCTGCATCTCGGCCGATTCGGGCAGGTAACGCCATCAGTGGAAAACGTTGACCCTGATCAGCCCCTTCTTCCACACGTAGTTGATATTCGGCCGTTTCGGCTAGTGAGATCGAGATGAGAGGTCCATCTATATTTGGTCGTTGTGTCTGACGAACCGCTGGCATATGAGGCTGTATGGCCCCACCCTTCGTAACAGACAACACTGTATTTCCAATCCGCACGTGGCTACCGCTTGTCAACGGTTGTTCCTGATCAGGACTTAGTCGCTGATTGTTGACCCATGTAAAGCTCCCATGGCTTAGATTGGTGAGTATGACTTCGTTCTCGTCGACTTCGAGCCGTATATGCTTGCCTGATACAGTCTCGTCACCGTCAATCACTATCGTATTTTCGGCAGGTAGCGCACCAAGCAAAACACGACCAAAACGTAGCTTTCCATTGCCCTGAATCCGACCATCGCCCGCCACACTCATGACGTTCCATGCTGAATTAGGAACCCGTGTTTTGCGTTGTTCGATTCGAGAAACGACTGTTTGAACATTGCTTGCTGCGCTTTCAGCTGACAATGTCGCAGGTGCATCTTGTACTATTCTCGGCCGCTGTAGAGGCCGCGTCGGCTGTCGCTGGAACCGCACTGAACGGTCTGTCTCTAGGGCAACGGGTGTGTCCTGCATAATCATGTAGAGCAATGGGCCAACCAAAGGGAAAAACCCTGTGACTGTCCATATTAAGCGTTCGACACCTGTACATTGACGTGTACGCTGATAAATAAGCGTGGCAGGAACTAACCACAGAGCTAGGCAGACAAATAAAATTAAAAGAGAGACAATATTAGTAGACACGAGAGATACCTCCTTGTTTTAAGATTGATAGTAGGAATGATGTAACCATCGCTGATAAGGTTGCACCAACAAGAAGTAACGGGATATCAACCCATTCACCTACTTGAAACAGGCTGCTTAGCATCATTTGCGTCAAACAAAATGCAACGATGGAAATTGGCAATGTGTAGGTCTCAGGTTTTTGTATATGCAGGCTTACCATGCCTGCTAAAGCACCTGTTGCTGTCCACAAAAGCCCTTGAACAATTGGGATTGGCGTTTCCGTCCACATACGAATCAACAATTCGCCTAATTGAAAAGGTTGTGCATCCCCTGAAGCGATTGCTCTTAGCCACATAAGCAGACTATTTGGGACAAACAGTTCATATGCCTTAATATCAACAAACCAACTGTAGCCAATTTCTAGTGGATCAATAATAAGCAACGACCCTTGAGCCTGTTGACCTTGTAGGATCAGCCAAAAAGAGATGAGCATAAACGTGCTTAATCCATAGCGGGCACCTACTTTCCAATCACGATATTGCATAGCAAATAGGAGCGGGATGGCAAGGGACGCCTGTAGTTCAGATAAAGGCAGTGCAAGCATCCACACCCAGCCATTGAACAAAGTATGTGTTGACAGGTTATACTGTTGTGCAATAACAACAAACATCCCAATTGAGAGTAATCCTAAGAATGGTGAGAGGGCGAGCAGCAATATGCTTAATACGGCTGCCGCAACGTATGTTCCTTCTTTCGGCCGAAATAACGACAACAAAGCACACAAAACTGGAATTATTCCCCTCCCCGCACCATAAAAATCAGGCCACGTTGCAAACACAAAAGAGAGAACAATCCATTGAACCAATGCAACTTGAATTTGACGCCGAGAGAGCGAGTCATTCTCAAAACGGCGATATATTTTGGCGGCCGCTACCTTAATATTGGCAATTCCAGTTGACAACTGCGGCCGATTCAAATGCCTCCAATGCTGCCGAAGTCGCCGTCTGACGGAGGGGGTGGCTTGCTTCGCGCGACCAAAAGATTCTAGCTGCTGTACAAAGTGCCTAACTGATTGATAACGATCGCTGGGGTTTTCAGCAATCGTTTTGAAAACGATCGTCTTAAGCTGCGGATCCTTAAGCCGGTTTGCCCGCTGTTCGATCGTTTTCTGCCAAGTATCAGCATCTGTATCGCGTGGAAGACGAATACGTCCTGTTAACAATTCGATCAAAACGACGCCAAGTGCATATAAATCTCGACGCCGCGTGTTGCCTCGGCCCGCGTGCGTTTCAGGGGACATATAGCCATCTGAGCCAACATGATAGTTTGCGCCGAAGCGAACACGGGTTAGGTTGCGTTCTACAGTGTGTGCAAAGTAAGCTGTGCCGAGATCGGCAATTTTCGGCCGATTATCCTGATCAAATAAAATGTTAGCGGGCTTAATATCACGATGCAAAATACCACGCTCGTGTGCTCGGTGAATCGCCCGGCTAATTTCTAACAACAGCGACACGGCCTCATATTTTGGCAACTTACCTCGTGTACGGATTCGCTCGGCCAACGAACGGCCTGGCATATAAGGCATCACCAAATAATAGAGCGTGCCTCTGAGCATCCTGCGTTTGTATTGTTTGGCCAGTGAATCGGTAATCTGCTCTGGTGACTTGGCCGGCAGACGACCATGCACCACATGTGATACAAATCCATCAACATCTTTCAATTCAGCGTACGCTTGTTTCTCGATAATAAAGCGGCGGATTTTGTCAACTGCATCCTCATCTGGCTCTATATAAAGCACCTTGATCGCATACTGTTTGCCATCTTCGATGCCGTCTGCCCGATACATGACAGCATACCCACCACTATCGATTACAGAACGGAGTCGAAACTTGCCGTCCAAAATGTGTCCGACCAATTGCGCGGGCTGTCGATGCCAAAATTCATCATTGATTGCGGGACGTGTTTCATTTGCCATGATTTAATCAGTTAACATTTAACAACAACATTGTGACTGCCCCCAAAACCATGCCGCCTAGCATAAACAGCAGATCGATGATGTGTGACTGTCGCCGTTTAATCTGAGCGGGTTGAGGCGCAGGGCGTCGTGTTGCCACAACAGCCGTGGCGTTATCGCTTCCATCTAATTGATTAGCTTGTTCTACTAAGAGGCGAGCTGCATCATTCGGAGCATGATTGCGTACGATTTCTGACATCTGCTTAGTTGAAAGTGCGAGCAGGCCGTCGCTACATAGCACCAGTGTTTCGCCCTCGCGCCAACTGTAGCGATATAGATCGACATCAACCGTTTTGGTCAACCCGAGCGCACGGGTAATCATGCCGTTGTCGCTTTCGGCCGATGTATCAACCAACCCAGCGACTTTACGCTCTTGAAAGTCACTGTGATCTTCTGTCAGTAGCCGACACTGCCCTGTTGCACTAACTAAATAAGCGCGACTGTCACCTACATTTGCCACAAACAGCGTATTGTCCTGCACGACCGCCGCCACAAGTGTTGTTAACATTTGCGCTTCGTCTGTTTGCCGACTCCAAATCAGTGTATTTACACGTTCTATCGTCTGACGCAGCTTATAGTTGATAGGGCAGTCGTCTTCATTGCAATAATATTGAGCCATCAAAAACAATACGGCCATCCGACTCGCCAGTTGACCGTTGGCGCTGCCTCCAGCCCCATCTGCCAATAAAAGCAATGTTTCCCGATGGTTAACACCAACGCTTGCGGGGGGAAGTGCAAACGCATCTTCATTGCGTGTTCGTTGAACACCAGGGTGAGTGTAGCCATCAGCTTGTAACATCATGGTTGTACAATGACCTCCGTACCAAACGGCGTCCATGTATATAAATGTTGGGCGTCTTCATGGCTTAACAAAATGCTACCGTACGAACTGGGCGTCCCAAGCGCATCCTGCCAGATAGTTTGCCCTAGTTGATTAACTGGCAGTGCGTGAAATCCGTTTTCTAGCGACCCCGCCCGGTAGATGCCCATCCAATGGTAAAATGTCCAGCCTAAATCATAGTTGTAGCTCACATCGAGTTTACTTTGAATCATATAGTTGCCTGGCAAGGTTTCCTGCCCAGCACGTCCCGTTGACACAACAAATGAAGCAACCGTTTGGTCGCCAACCATCTGATATACACGCTGGTCAGATAAATCCACAACAAGTCGCTTTTGCGGGGCTGTTGGTGTTGAGGTTGGAACTAGGGGGGTGTCAATTTCGGCCGATTGAGAACCCACTGCATCTGAAGGAGCCTCCGTCCGCTCTAAACTAGACGCAAATACATTCTGCAAATCCTGTACCGAGAACACCCACAAATGCGGCTGCACCAAGACAAGCATCAAGATCAAAATGGCGGTTGAGCCTTTTCTCATATATCTGATATCTCATTTTTTTGAAGCAGAAGGGGTTGTTAGGCACTTAGTGAAGAAACTACACCGTGCCAAACGCGATTGTACACAGCTTGAAATTCATATGCTTCTGAATTAAAACCCTTTTGCCAATAAGCACTCATACTATCTTCCTTACGAAAAGTATGAAGTAATTATGTACTTATTGTAAAAAGTTTTCACTCGTCCCTCCTGACACTTCCTCCCTCTCTCCTGACAGTTGTTTACGTTTAAGTGCGTCATAAAAAGTGCTTG
>JBMZDF010000355.1:0-6530 GCA_049614105.1 Promineifilaceae bacterium (SeqCode) | reverse complement strand
CAACAAGGGCCGATCCCCTACCATTTGATAATGCCGCGCCAATGCCAAGCCAATCCCGTCTGTTGCACCCGTAATCAAAATCGTTTTTTTCATATAAACACAAAAAGACGAAGCGCCCCAAAAATCAGAGCCTTCGCCTTTCTCCGCATCCCGCATGGATGCTTATATCTTTTTACTGTTATCCGCGCCTTTGCAAAGACGTGAGGATAAACGGTGAATAATTAACAGGGGGTATTTCAAATAGGTTAGTGGCGGTAACGTAGACTGAGCTTGTCGAAGTCGCAGCGGCGTGTCATTCAGGCTTCGACAGGCTCAGCCACCGCTCTTTACTCATATGAATCACACCCATAATTAACAGTGAACGGAGATTTGTGAATGGGCTGTTATCGCCAACATTCGCAATCAACCATTTACCGCATCAGTTAGTCGCTGTATCCGTCTGCAAACGTATCGATCATCAGTTTTGCATCGCCAAGCGGATACAAAATCGGGCAGGTCGCGCCGTTGTCAACATATTCGCGCACTTTCGCCTTAACTTCCGCTGGCGATCCAGACGCTGTACACATTTGCACCACATCATCTGGCACAAGGTGCATCGCCGCTTCAATCTGCTCGTCAGTTGCAGGCCAGGTCAAAACCTGATGGATTTCATCAAGTAGTTCTTGCTTGACACCGCTTGCCTTCATCAAATGCGGCTGTTGTCCCAAATATTGGGTCATCATCTTGCGAGCGCCATTGAGCGCCTTCTTCCGATCGTTGTCAACCGAGCAAATCACAAGCTGTGGTCGATCAACATCGTCAATCGTTTTACCCGCTTTCTTTGCACCGCGTTCCAATGCGTCCATCGCTCGCAGGTTGTAGTCAGGGTGTACCAAGTAGTTGAGGCAAACGCCGTCAGCGATTTCGCCCGTCAATTCCATCATTTTCATGCCGGTCGCGCCGATATAAATTGGCACGTTGCGTGGCCCTTTGCGACCATGTACCACGTCTAGCTGAATATCTTCAACTTGATGGAACTCGCCTTGGAAGGTTACGTTTTCACCAGCCAGCAAGCGACGCAATACTTCGACCGTTTCGCGCATCGCTTTCAACGGACGCCGTCGCTTGATGCCAACTTTGCTTGCCAGTGGGTCCCACCACGCGCCGATGCCGCAAATCACGCGATCTTGCGCCAAATCATCAAGCGTCAAAAAGGTTGCAGCCAGCAAACCGATGTTGCGCGTCCAGTTATTGGTCACGCCACTGGCAACTTTGAGCGTGCTTGTGTGGGCTGCAAATGCGGCCATTGGCACGATGCAGTCGCGGACAAGGCGGCTTTCCGCCTGCCAAACTGCTTCAAATCCTTTTTCTTCAGCATATTTTGCTAATTCAATGCCTTCTTGTAGGCTGTGTGCATCTTGCAAATATAGAGCAACTCTATCTTTTCCCATGATTATCTCCTGATGGGGCGGAGCAGCGCAGTGGTGGAGTTCAAGACTCCACAACCTCACAACTTCGCTTACTTCGGCCGAATCGCCATACACTCAATCTCAATTCGAGCATCAAGTGGATTCTTCGCTACCTGCACCGTTGTCCGCGCAGGTGTGTGACCATCCAAACAATCGGCATAAGCCGCATTCATTGCCTGAAAGTCATCCATATCTTTCAAAAACACGCTTGTCTTCACAATATGCTGCAAAGACAGCCCTGCCGCAGCCAGCACCGCGCCCAAGTTCTGAAAAACCTGCCGCGTCTGCGCATCAATATCACCATCAATCAGTCGTCCTGTTGCTGGATCAATCGGCGTCTGACCCGAACAAATCACCAAATTGCCCAAATCAACCGCCTGAGCGTAAGGGCCAATCGCCTGCGGTGCATCATTTGAATGAACAAATTTCATCATAGTTGTTATCCGCGATCTGATTCTTATGCGCTCGCTGCATAGCGTTTCCAAACGCGCTTTGCCACTTCCCGCGACTTCGCAGCAACTTCTGCCTCATCAACGCCCAGCACAACTTTATCGTGCATCACAACGTTGCCGTTGATGATTGTGGTGTTGACATCTGCGTCGATCATACCGAACAGCATGTGGCCGAAGAAATTTTCGGCCGAAAATGCAGTCGGCGGCCAATAATCAACCAAAATCAAATCAGCCAAGCGACCCGCCTCAACCTTACCAATCTGCTGACCGCTGATGCGCTCATAAATCGAATAATTATTGCGCATCGGCATCTGCTCAAACTCACCCCAACCTACATTGTTGTCGCTGACGTGATGTTTGTGCATCAAATAGCCCGTCATCAGTTCACGTCGCAAGTCGGGTGTCATGCCGTCTGTTCCCAGACCAACGGTGACGCCCTGTTCTAACAGCGCAAATACATCAGCTCGGCCGACTGCGTTGTTCATGTTCGACTGCGCCTGATGTACGACCATCGTATTTGTATCGCGCAACATCCCGCGTCCACGATCGTCTAAAAAGATACCGTGCGCCGCAATGCTCTTGTCGCTCAACACCCCAAACTGATGCAGCCGCTCGACAACGCCTTGCCCATATTTTTCCTGCGTAAACGTTTCGTCGCAGAAATCTTCGAGCATGTGAATATGACAGCCACGCTCTAACCCTGATGCAATTGCAACCGCCTGCTCAAGCGTGTCATCGTCACAGGTAAACGAGGCGTGCAGCCCCATCATTCCGTCAAACAAATGGTCTGGGTTCGCTGCCTTGGCTGCGATGCTTTTGCGAATATAGCGTTCGTTTTCAGCCAGTCCCGCATCCCGAATCGCCTTGCCGTCTCGATCAGATGTCTCATAACAAAGAATGCCGCGCAGACCAACCTGTGCCATGCCCGCTTCAATCTGATCCAAACTGCCAGCGCACCAGTTTGGGCTAGCATGATGGTCAATGAGGCTCGTAACACCTTTCTTAATCGATCCAATCGACGGGATCAACGCACTGTAATAAACCGCCTCGTCATCCAGCACCTTATCCAGCGACCACCACAGATACATTAAAATCTCGTGGAAGTTTGTTGGCGTGTGGTTCAGGTTTATCCCCCGCGCATACATCCCATAAAAGTGCATGTGCGAATTGCTAAACCCTGGCATCAGCAGCCGTCCGCCGCCGTCCAATCGCTCCACATCAGGATGCGTTGCCAACATTTCGGCAGCATCTCCAACCGCCACAATGCGCGATCCGTCAACCAAAACCGCGCTATTTTCAAGGACGCCAGCATCCCCATTCGTATGAATCAAAACATTATGAATAATCATATCTACAACAGCCCAAATGTGAATAACTAATATAGCCAGCTATCCACATCCTATCTCTTCCTTCGCTTCGCATCCTCCATGGATAAAAATCTTATCCAGCCCCATTAGAACGTTTCACAAGCCCCTTACGTGGAATCCGCATCGGCAACGAAGTACGCCGTACGCCGTCGTACTGATACAGCGCATTCGCAACCGCACCTGCCGTCGGTACAAGCCCAATCTCACCAACGCCTTTTGCACCATATGGTCCATAAGGATCTGGGACTTCAACGCCAATCACTTCCATTTCAGGCATCTCTTTCGCTCGTAAAATGCCGCACTTACGCAACATGGTCGATTTCGGCCGAGCATCTTCCATCACCAGCTCTTCCGAAATTGCATAGCCCAAGCCCATGTGAATAGAGCCTTCAAGCTGCCCTTCAAACAACGTGGGATTCATAATCCGACCCGCATCATGCGCCGCCGTGATCTTGTTAATCTTGCCCGTCTTTTCATCCAGCGCCACAAGCTGCGTTGCATAGCTGTACGAATAGTGCGTATAAACTTTCTCAACCATCGCACCTGGTTTTGTCGTCCAATCGACCATCCAAAACCCTTCATACTCGCGCCCGGCTAAATCGGCCAGCGACTGCGTTTGCAGGTCAATTTTTAGCTGTTTACACGCATCAATCAACGCGTTCCCAACCAGTGACGTTGCCCGTGATGCGGTTGTCATGCCGCCTTCCTGACCGCTGATCGTGTCGATTCGCACTTCGATCAAATTCGGATCGATGCCTGTTTCTTCGACAACTGTCTGTAATGCCATCGTGCTAACGCCCTGCCCCATTTCTGTCCAGCCATGATCGACCAGCACGTGGGTTTCAGAGACAATCGTGACCTTCGCCTTTGATTTGTCGGGCATTCCGTTACCGATTCCTGTGTTCTTAATCCCACAGGCGATACCCGCATATTTGGCTTTGTAGAACTCATCCTTGACCGCTTCAAGCGTCGCACGCGCACCGCAGCCACCTTCAATCACCTGACCTGTTGCCGTCATGTGTCCATCTTGCAGCGCATTGTCATAACGGAATTGCCAGCGGTCAAAGTTTCCTTGTTCACACAGTTCGTCCAGCAAGCTTTCTAGACCAAACGTAGCCTGATTCACCCCAAAGCCACGCATCGCGCCGCAGGGTAGATTGTTTGTGTAGACAGAAATTGCTTCAACATCCGTTGTGGGGAAGTTGTACATGCCTGTCGCATGACCGGCCGAACGCTCTAGCACTTTCATGCCGACTGACGCATGTGCGCCCGTGTCACCGACAAATTTGACCTTCACAAAGGTCAACATCCCGTCTGCATCACAGCCCAAATCGTAGTGCATCCAAATTGGATGGCGCTTTGGATGAACCATAATCGACTCATCGCGGGTCAGGCGCACCTTGACTGGTTTGCCCAACTTCAACGCAGCTAGCGACGCATGCGCCTGTACTGACAAATCTTCCTTACCACCAAAGCCGCCACCGTTATCAACCAGTTTCACACGAATCTGATCGACTGACAGTCCGAGTGCTTTCGCCACCTGCTTTTGGTCTTCATGGATACCTTGACCCTGTGTTAGCAGTTCAATGCCACCCCCTTCAGCAGGATACGCAATCGCGCACTCAGGCTCCATAAAGCCATGTTCAATCATTTGCGTCTGGAAACTGCCGCTTGCGGTGAAGGCCGATTTCGCACGCGAGGCTTCCAAATCGCCACGACTGGTTGCCGACTTAGACAAAATATTGCTGTCTAATTCTGCATGTACTCGCGGGCTACTATCTTCCAACGCTGCAAACATGTCGCTGATGGGCGTCAGTACCTCATACTCAATCTCAATCAGCTCTGTTGCCGCTCGTGCAATGTCCTCCGACTCAGCCACGACCAAGGCAAGCACGCTACCAACATAGCGTGTTGTCTCGCCCACAGCGATCATCTGCGGCCAATCTTGTTTAATCAGGCCAACATAGCGGTCGCCATCAAAATCATCGGCCGTTAAAACACCCACAACGCCCTCGGCCGCGGCCGCTTGCGTCGTATCCAGACTCAACACCTTCGCACGTGGATGATCGGTGAACTTCAAAGCACCATGCACCATCCCATCGATGCGAATATCATCAACATATTTGTGCTGGCCCAAAACCAGATTACGCGCCGCATATTTTGGCTGACGCGACCCAACTTTGCCATCACCAGACGGGACGGGAATCACTTCTTCGTTGCGAATCGCATCGGCCGCCATGCTGATCGCATCCACAATCTTTTTATAACCTGTGCAGCGACACAAATTAGGTTGCAGTGCCTTCTCAATATCACCGCGATTCGGCTCTGCATTCTTGTTGATCAGGCTGTCTGCCTGCATCACAATCCCCGGAATACAGAATCCACACTGCACACCGCCGCACTGCACAAATGAGTTGGCGTACACATCCTGTCGATATTCGCCCAACCCTTCGGTGGTCACAACATCCTTGCCAACCACCTTTTTCATTTTAGTTGCACAAGACAAAACCGCCTTGTCGCCCACCTGAACCACGCAGCAACCACAAGCCGCCTGCGGCGCACAGCCGTTTTTTGGCGAGATAATATTCATTTCCTCGCGCAAATAGGTCATTAAATCAAGGTTTGGATCGCCGTTGTAATCAATCGTCGTTCCGTTTACTTTGAATTCCATTTTTGCTTTCTCCGTGTTGCATTGTGTCCTCAGCGGACAGTTTTAGCTAATCCCTGTAATCCGAATGCCTGCGTTCTTGATCTTGTTACGAATATTGATACCGATCAGCAAGCTGGTCAGTCCTTCTGCAATGCTCGCGTTTGGCAACGACCCAGCATTCACGCCGCGCATCCCTGCATCCGCGCATAGATCAGCCACAATTGCTTTATCTGCTTTCTTTGCACCACAAATTAGCACGTCGCAATCAATCTCATGTTCTAAGTCCATCAAATGATGGGCTGAAATATTTTGGAAGGCAGCCACAACGCGCACATCTTCGCCCAATTGCTGTTGTGCTTCCTCGGCCGCCGACATGCCGCTTGGCAAACGATGCACACGCGCCACAGGTTTGCCCAATGGGACAACAACTGTCAACAGGATTTTGCCGCTCAGCTCATCAGTCAAAGCTGCCAACGTTTTTTCCTGTGCGCTGTAGGGAACAGAAAGAACAACCAGATCGGCCCAGCTTGTTGCGCTGCTGTTGTCCATGCCCTGCATGTTTGCATTGTCGAGTGATGCGCTTAGCTCGGCCGCTTTTGCTGCGGCGGGGGGG
>JBMZDF010000354.1:0-6531 GCA_049614105.1 Promineifilaceae bacterium (SeqCode) | reverse complement strand
ATCCCCGACTTGAAAGAACAGGGCTTTCACGGGCTAAAGCCCAAGAGCCGTAACACAAGGCGTTTATAGACAACTTATAGGGTGTCATATGTCAGGCAGTAACCTGTCTTTAGTTCATGCTGCCTCGAACTTAGAACGAAAAACAACCCTATTTTCAATACAAGGAATAGACATGAATACAACATTGACGATAAACGAGTTAGACAAACGAGCAAAGTTATCCTCGCTATGGGTTTTTGTTTTTCTCAATATGATCTTTCGTGACCTACATGAATTTGGACGAGCTGGGTTCCTCGAAGAGATGATGACAGGCGTCGTGGGTGGCGTTCAGATAACCGAAGGCCTAATGCTGATTGGCGGAATTATGATCGTAATTCCCCTTCTCATGATCCCACTCATTCAATTTCTCAAAACTGAGGCGAACCGTCTAACAAATCTGATTATGGGCGCGATCACAATTGCACTTATCATTGCAAATAATCTCGCCCCCGATCTTGATGACGTTTTCTTTGCTGTAATTGAACTGGCCACACTGTTGCTGATTTTCGGATTGGCATGGAGCTGGAAAGAACAGGCCGCCTAGCTGCCTAAGTGATGCTTCCTACAAAGGAGATCGAGATATGATGAAAGCAATGGTATGCACTAAATATGGGTCGCCAGATGTACTTCAACTACAAGAGGTCGAAAAACCTGTTCCACTCAGCGACGAGGTCTTAATAAAAATACATGCGACCACAGCAACAACCGCCAGCGTGATTGGACGAACGGGCAAGCCGCATTTTGTGCGGCTGTTCTTTGGCCTTACAAAACCGAGAAAAGCTATTCTGGGGCAAGAACTCGCTGGTGAGATTGAAACGATTGGATGTGACGTGACATCGTTTCAAGTTGGGGACAAAGTGTTTGGCATGACGGGAACTGAACTTGGCACTCATGCCCAATACAAACGCATGAATGAAAATAGCGTGTTGACACGTATGCCCCAGAATGCCTCTTTTGATGATGCTGCCGCAATTGTAGAGGGTGGCTTAACCGCTCTAAACTTTCTCAAACACAAGGCTGGCATTCAAGCAGGTCAGCATATTGCAATTTATGGCGCTTCAGGTTCGGTGGGAACCGCATCGATACAAGTCGCCAAGGCGTTCGGAACAACGGTTACGGCGATATGTAGCAGCACAAATTTTGATTTGGTGAGGTCACTCGGCGCGGACTTTGTCATCGATTATCGACAGGAGGATTTTACTGAAAATGGGATAGCCTACGACATCATTTTCGATACGGTGGGCAAGCTCTCTTTTTCGCGGTGCAAGACCTCACTTACTTCAGCAGGTATTTATCTTGATGCAGGTGGCATTGGCACAATTTTCCCCATGATGTGGACGTCTTTGTTTGGTGGTCGTCGGGCGATGCTGGCAACAACTTATACTAGATCGGCCGAAGCAAACTTAGCCGATTTGGAAACCCTCAAAACGCTGTTTGAGCACGGTAAGTTTCGGGCCGTCATCGACAAATGGTATCCTCTGGATGACCTCGCAAGTGCTTACAAGTATATCGATACAGGCCGTAAAAAAGGAAACCTTGTGGTCAAAATATCCCACAGCATATAGGATTAGTTTTTAGGGTAATTTGAATTCAGTTCGCGGATTGTTTATACTGTCGATCAATGAATTGACTAGCTGACTGGAGTGATCATAGTGACTACATTTGAACAAAATCTTAAGATCGCGAAACGATATTTGAGTATGTTAGAACGTGGGGTTGATTCGGCCGAATTACACAAAGTCCTTCACACCAACATCCTCCAACAAGAATTTCCGAATACACTTACAATCAACGGGGCAACACGCGATCTGGCCCAAATGCTCGAAGGGCACGAACGCGGTCAACAAGTAATAGTCCAACAAAGCTTTGAAATTACCAATGCGTTTGGTTCTAAAAACCAATTGGTTTTAGAAATGTGTTGGCGAGGTACGCTGGCAATCTCAATTGGGAACCTGAGCAAAGGGGATGTGATGGTGGCATATATCGCTTCAATTTTGGAATTTGAAGAGAACCTGATTATTACACAGCGAAATTATGACTGTTTTGAGCCCTTCAAGTAAGTAACGAAATGTAGAAGATATGATGCACGATAAGAATAGTATCGAGACACTTGATTTTATCACTGACGAGGGGCTGGGAACTCGGGCGAAAATTGGGTTGGTTGTTCTACAGACTGACCAAACAATTGAGCATGAGTTTTCTAAGGTTTTTCGTGGTGAGGGGGTTGCGCTTTATCATGCGCGTATCCCGAATGCGATGGAGGTAACGCCAGATACGTTGCGGCAAATGGCACAGGATTTGCCGCGTGCGGCTGCGCTTCTGCCTTCATCGTTTAACTTTGACGCGATTGGCTATGCTTGCACCTCTGGCGCGACAATGATTGGTGAGCAACGGATCGAGCAGATTATTCGGCCGATACACCCATCAGCCAAAACCAGCAACCCCATCACCGCCTGCAAGGCCGCGCTCACGGCACTAGGGCTTAAACGCATCGCGCTGCTCACACCCTATGCACCCGAAGTAACGCTAGAGATGCAGGCCAATCTGAAAACAGCAGGGTTCGAGATAAATGCGGTCGCCTCGTTCAATCAATCGGACGATTTCACCGTTGCGCGGATTACATCCAACAGTATTTTGGATGCCGTGCTGCGTGTGGGCAAGCGTGAGGATTGCGATTGTGTGTTTGTCTCTTGCACCAGTCTGCGGGCGCTCGACATCATTAGCACGGCCGAGGCACAGCTCAACAAGCCTGTGCTCTCCAGCAACCAAGCGCTGGCTTGGCATCTGATGCGCCTAGCGGGGCTTGCCGACACGCCAACAGGGTTGGGGCGGATTTTTTCTATGCCGTAAGCTGTGCTTGTCGAAGCGCGGCAATTGCGGTGGCGAGGTCTTGCTCAAAGTGGGTGTCGGTGCGGATGGTGAGGTGGGGGCGTTTGATCGCTTCGGCCGATTCCTTAAGCAGCAGATAAATTTCATAATCAGCATCTGAGTCGCTGTTCCCTTGTGTTTGACGCTGTTGCAGGCGTTGGCGGGTGATAGTTTCGGCCGAAACCGTTTCAATAATCACCAGCCGACAACCTGTCTCCACCTGCGCCACATCAGCCCAAGCACGATACTGCACCTGCAAATTAGTCGCATCATAAATCACAAACGCGCCCTCGCTCAAACGCGCAATTAGCCGCTCTTGAACCTCGCGATGAACCGAGCTATTTTCCTCATCAGCATACGTCGGCTGTGGATACAGCTCTTTGCGAACCACATCCGTTGCGATAACCTGCACCCCATCAACCGCAGTGGCCAGCCGACGCGCCACCGTTGACTTGCCCGTACCGGGCAAGCCGCTCATCATAATCAACGTTCCAATCTGTGTCCCATTCATACTGGTTATTGTACATAAGAGAAATCAAGCAGACAGCCTGTATAATTAAAACTGCTTGACAGCAATTTTGGCATTCGGTAGCATCTGTGTACAGTGGCGAGGCTTATGGTATGACTCAAACAAATTCAGCACCCCAAAACAAAACGCTTACCGATCATCTGCGCATCAACGGAAAATTTATTGTCGACCCTATCGTGACGGTGTTTGCGGCACTTGGCTTGTCGCCCAACATGATCACATTCGCTGGTTTCCTTGTCCATATTCCGATCGCATGGTTTCTATCACAGGGCGAGTGGCGCATTGCCACCACCCTTGGCCTGCTATCGTTTTTTGATGCGCTTGATGGCGCATTGGCACGTAAACTGGGCAAAGCACACAACACCAAGTTTGGCGGGTTTCTTGATTCGATGACCGATCGTTGTTCTGAGATTCTGCTCTATGGTGGCGCGATCGCTTACTATGTCATGGCGAATAATCTGTCCCTTGTACTCATCACTTTGGCGGCGTTGGGCGGTTCGCTCATGGTCAGCTATGCGCGTTCACGTGCGGAGGCGTTAGGATTCGAGTGCAAGGTCGGGCTGTTTTCACGTGTGGAACGCTACCTCACCTTGTTTGTATTTGGTATGCTGCTGCGCCCCGATCTGGCGATGATTGTGTTGGCAATCGGGACTTGGTTTACGGTGGGACAGCGTGCTTGGACCGTTTGGCAGCAGGCAAATGTGGTTTTGAATGTAGAAAGTGAAAAGTGAAAAGCGTCAGATTTTGCGGGGCATATGTGAACAGGGGAGACAAACGGGCTAGCAATGGAGCCTCCCCAAAGGCAACCGCCTGTTCACCCAGCCCCCACTTTCCCCAAACCTGTGTGCCATTTGTGCCTCCCTCCCCCTTTCCGTTCAACAATCAACGCGAAACCGTCAGCCAATCGTTCCTCGCATAAGAGGTATAATTAGCCCACAATGCAGAACTCCAAGCTTATCGCTTTACTTATCGCGGTTGTGGCTGCGGCACTTGTGCTGGCGGGCATCCTCGGTATCACACGACTATATCAAGGAGACGGAACGCTGTTGCGCAACGCCTCTGTTACAAATGACCGCATCTCCCCCAATGCTGATGGCCTTGCTGATGCAACCTCCATTTCCTATGAACTGTCGCGCAACGCCACCGTTTCTATCTATTTTGAAGATGAAACGGGCAAACGCTTCTACTTTCGTAAGAAAAAAGAGCGTGGCGTCGATCAGTACGCTATTCTGTTTAGCGGCGTCGTTGATGGGTATGCGCTTCCCGATGATGTCACAGAAAATTTAATCATCGACCGACTCTTGCAAAACGGCACGTATCAATGGACTATCACCGCCACTGATGCGCAAGGCGTCACGGAAACGGCAACGGGGCAGCTTGTGATTGAGGACGGCGACATCGCGCTGCCGCTCATGAATGGGTTTGAGTTGTTCCCGCGCACCTTTACGCCCAATCGGGACGGCATCAACGATCGCGTCACGATTCAATTTGATTTGCAGAAAGAGGTCGCTAGCCTGCGCGTCTTTTTACTAACGGCCGATGGGGTTGTGTTCCCAATTCAGGAGTTACCGCGCGGCGTCAAGCCAAATCTTGCGGGGCGGCATGTCTTTGACTATGAGGGCGGCGTCGACAACGGTGCGACCCCTCCCCCAGACGGGACGTATGAAATTGTGGCGATTGCTGAAGATGCGGAAGGGCAAAAAACGCGCGTCTCAAGCGAGCTTAGCATTGAATTTGGCGGTGTTCCGCGAGCGGAAATCAAGTCGCCGCCGATTGGCGACACGATTCAGTTTGACGCTACAGCGATTGCGCTCTGCGATACGCTGCACTTCACCGCCACCGTCGAAAACTACAGCGAGACGCCCATTCGCACCACAGGGCCAGAGCCAGGCACGGTGTATGACTCTGATTGGAATTACAATACGCTGGGCTGGAACACTGAGTCGGGTGCGTTCCGCTTTGCGATTGGGTATGAAAATGAAACGTCAAATTATGCCTATCGTTGGGCCGTTGGCGATCGCGACTCTTTAACCAAAATTGGCGACTTCTACTATTTGATGCCCGGTCAACAGGTGGTCATCACGGGCGGCATCCGCATTGTGGGCGATTTAGGCGTGCGCAATCCACAGCCTGTTTGGGCAGGTCTGATCCATGAGGATGTACAGATTTCGCAGTTTAACAATCGCGTGGGCGCAAAAGGAATCACGCTTGATCTACCGGCTGATTATGAGTCGATCGACTGTGGAGAGCGCCCCGTTCCGCAAAGATAGCGAACGGAAAATAACAAATGAATCGTTGTCAGCAGCATTCACAATTACTTGTTCATGATTCAAATTAGTCTCCGTTCTGTTTCTGAAAACCCACAACATGAGCATACGGTAAACCAACTTTGATCGCTTCCTGAGAAATGTTAAATCGTGTCATTTGCAATGGTACAATCCTATTCTGAATCACATCCTCACAGATGGTTTCATTCGCCGCAATGAAAACGCTTGCTACTGTTCTTACCCTTGTTCTTTTGTCCTTGTTGCTTGCCTGCCAAACAACAGTGCCGACCGATCCCCAAGTTATCGAAGCGACGCGCCTTGTTGTTGAAACAGAGCAAATCGTGGCGACCGTTCAGGTTCCTGTTGAGATTACTCGTGAGATATTTATCCCTGTCACGGTTGAAGTTGCTCAGATTACTGAGGTCATTGAAGCCGAGATTGGTTCGGCCGAAAATCCCATCCAGCTCATCTTCTCACCCCGCTATGGCGAACAGGTCACACAGGCACGCGGTGGCAACTTCGCGGCCGCACTGACAGACGCCAGCGATCTTGCGTTTGAAATCGTGACGCCAACCAGCTACCAAGCCGCCATTGACGCAGCCTGTGCCGCCCCAGAGCGCACCATTGCGTTCTTGACCGCTCAAACGTTTGTCTTAGCTCACAAACAGTGCAACTTGCAAATTGGCTATGCGGGCATCCGCGACGGTATCAATTGGCAAGCCTCAATGATCACTGTACCAGAACTAGATAATGGTGAGTTGGGGCAGCTAAGCGATTTAGAAGGTCGCACATGGGGTGTGCAGCGCGAAAACAATTTTGTTGATTCTC
>JBMZDF010000353.1:0-6536 GCA_049614105.1 Promineifilaceae bacterium (SeqCode) | reverse complement strand
CAAGTGCTCGTTTGTGTTGCAATGAAAATAGATTGAAAATACTCACACAATTCCTCTCAGATTTGCGCGATGGAAATGAGTGTAAGGCTCAGCGGTGGAACAACCACGGTTCTATCAGGGATGATTTAGCGACTGTACCGCATCTGAACGGCGTTTCGTTCTGTTTCCGCGTTGAACACAACGTCCAATTCGGCCGAAACGGTGTAAACATCAACATTGTCCGTGCGCGTTAGATTTTGGGTTACAACTCGGGCTTATGGCCTATGTATCAAAATAGCCAGCTATTGGAAGATGATTGTTCACGAGAAAACTTACTTTGCTATAAGCAGATACCATTAGCATGCGACCGGCCAAGTAGTAACAGTTTTGGATAGTGACTTCGATTGAATCTATCATACTCGCTTATGTTTAACAAACGCGAGACCTTTCCGCAGCCGTATAGCGGCAAGCAAAGACACTCCCACGCGGAACGTAGGAGCAAGTCAACACCCCCGCCCTCGTTCCGCCGCTCTGCGGTGGAATGCCCCTCTTGCCGCTCCGCGGCCTCTTCTCTATCAAAAAAGATTCTCCACAAGCCGCATAGCGGCAAGCAAAAACACTCCCACGTGGAGCGTAGGAGCGAGTCAGGGATTAAGGGAGAGTGCTTCTTGTTTTTTCATAGTTGGCAACAGTCAGGTATAGTTTGAGACAGGAAATTCAATAAATCAAAAATTGTCAAGCATAAACTGCGTACCCACAAGTTACATTGTCACAACATCGCATTTACAAACGCACTTTTACACTCTAGGACAGCACACATGGCTCAACTCACACTTTCTGAAATTTACGATTTCTCTTATAAACATCTACGACGCTGTGGCGCATCTGAACAACAGGCTGGACCAGCGGCCGAATCAGTTCGCGACGCCGAAGCGGACGGCATCCGTAATGTCGGTCTAAACTACCTGCCAATCTATTTGGGACATTTGCAACATGGCAAATTAGACGGCAACGCGGTTCCGAAAATCATTAGCCAAGCAGGGGCAGTCATCCAAGTTGATGCAGCACACGGTTTTTGCCACACAGCATTTGCCCACGCGCTTCCCGCCTATGCGGCCATGACCCGCGAGATGGGCGTTGCCGTAATGAGTTTGCAACGCTCCTATTCGGCCGGTGTTGTTGGCTGGTTCAACAACATTCTTGCTCGGGAAGGCTTGATTAGCCTCATGGTCGCCAACGCACCACGTTCAGTCACGCCCTACGGCGGTAAAGGCTCCTTCTTTGGCACAAATCCGATTGGCTTCGGCGCACCACGTGCCGACGAAAACCCAATTGTGATTGACATGGCAACCAGCGCAACCGCCAAGGTAAACGTCAAACAAGCGTATAAAGAAGGACGCGAAATTCCTCTCGGCTGGGCGATGGACAGCGACGGCAATCCCACAACCGATCCAAAGGCTGGGCTAGCGGGTGGTTTGGCTCCGTTGGGCGGCGCAAAAGGGTTCGGCCTTGGCTTGATGGTTGACATCATGGCGGCGGGGCTGACGGGTGGCAACTGGGCGTACAACGCACCAATGTTCGGCAATAACGAAGGGCCAGCACCAAATGTTGGGCAAATCATTATCGCAATGTCACCCCCCAAAGTTGGCGGCGGAGAGTATGACACGCGCGTTGAAGATATGCTGGGCGCACTCGAAGCGAAAGAAGGCGTCCGTCTGCCAGGCACGCGCCGTCACGAATTCAAGGCCAATGCGGAAGTTAACGGCATTGAAGTACCAGACGCATTGATCGCGCGAATTGAAGCGTGTTAGAAAAGTCTGCCAGCATGTCAGTTAGTCAGGGAGAAACCATCGTCCTGAGTGACTGACATACTGGCTAACGAAAGGTCTTACATGGATTTAGGATTACAGAACAAAGTGATTATGGTGGCGGCGGGCAGCAAAGGTCTGGGCTATGGCATAGCAGAGGCTTGTGCGCAGGATGGCGCGATTTTGTGCATTTCTAGCCGCAGTCAAGCAAATGTTGATGCGGCTGTGGCAAAGTTGCGCGAGGCGGGTGCGTCTGACGTGATGGGGTCATCCGTTGATGCGCGTGATGGGGCATCGATTGTGACGTGGAAGGATGAGGTAATGGCGAAATTCGGCCGAATTGACGGCCTCGTCATCAACGCAGGTGGCCCCCCCGCTGGTCGCTTTGACGACTTCGACGAAGCGGCATGGTACAACGCCTTTGAACTCACCCTCATGAGCGCCATGCGTATGATGAAAGCCGTTTTGCCAGTCATGCGCGAACAGCAAAGCGGTGCAATCCTGACCGTGACCTCACTTTCTGTCAAAGAACCAATCGAAACGATTTTGCTCTCCAACGTGATGCGTTCAGGCGTCGTCAGCTTGGTCAAATCGGTGTCCAAAGATGTCGCCAGCGAAGGGATTCGCGTCAACAATTTGGTTCCTGGCACAATATTCACAGACCGCATCACCAACTTAGGCAGCTTCCGCGCCGAAAAGCTCGGTGTTTCGGCCGATGAATACCATGCCAAAGCCCAAAAAGGCATCCCAATGGGTCGCTACGGCCAACCAGATGAATTCGGCCGATTGGGCGCATTCCTCCTTTCAGACGCAGCCTCCTACACAACAGGGTCTACCTTCATGTGTGACGGCGGCCTATCCCGCACCGTTTGGTAAGGTGGGCTAGAGTGGAAGCACGTCAGTCAACTTGTGCAAGCGCCCTGCACGCTTCGTGTCGAAAGCAGCTTGTGAGATGGTTGTTATAAAAACCGACAGCTTCCATAAATGCGTAGCAGATAGTCGGCCCGACAAAGCTAAAGCCGCGTTTTTTGAGTGCCTTACTCATTGCGCGGCTTTCGGCCGATTCTGTCGGCATTTCCTCCATTGTCGCCCACTGAGTTTGGATCGGCTTTCCGCCCACAAACCCCCACAGATAGTCGCTAAACGACCCCTCCTTTTCCAAAATATCTAAATAACCACGCGCGTTTTTGACAACCGACCGAACCTTAAGCCGATTGCGGACAATGCCCTTGTTCTGCAACAGTTCCGCGATCTTGGCCTCATCGTAGCGCACAATTTTTTCAGCATCGAACTGGTCAAAAGCGTTCCAATAACTTTCGCGCTTCTTGAGGATGGTGATCCACGATAAGCCAGCCTGTGCGCCATCTAGGCAGAGTTTGGCAAACAGCAGGCGGTCATCATAAATCGGGACGCCCCACTCCTCATCATGATATTTGACATAAATCGGGTCGGACGTATTCCATGCACAGCGCGTTATTTCATTTGTCATCTCACCACCTTTCATTCAATATTGGGGATTAAGGAAGGAAGCACCCTCCCTTAGTCCCTCCCGAAGGGAGGGAGATCAGATCCCCTTCGGGGGAGGCTAGGTGGGGGTGCTGTCTGCCCACACATATGATATCAGAGATGACAATTAACCCCGTTTCTCGTATAACTATGGTCGAGAGGAAATGATAGTTCCAGTTTTCTGTCGTACAACCATATGAATAAGAAGTCCCTTACAGAGCAAGAAATTCGCACCAACTTCATCACACCAGCGCTCCAGGACAGTGGGTGGATCCTTCCAAACCTGCGTGAAGAATATTATTTCACGGATGGCAAGGTGGAGCTTGAGTCAAACCAGAAACCAAAACGGGGGAAACGGCTGTTTGCCGACTACCTCTTGATCTACGAAAGCGTTCCTTTGGCTATTGTGGAGGCAAAGGATAACAAGCAAACGGTCGGTGCGGGAATGCAGCAGGCGTTGAAATACGCGGAAATTTTGGATGTGCCGTTTGTGTATAGTTCCAATGGCGACGGGTTTGTGGAGCATGACAAGCTCAACAGCTATGGGCAGGTTGAACGGGTGCTGACGCTTGATCAGTTTCCTTCGCCCGATGAATTATGGGAGCGTTACACGCGGGGGAATGAATTTTCGGCCGAACAGCAATCCCTCATCACCCAACCCTACTACTCCAGCCGCAACACCTACGCACCACGCTACTACCAACGCATCGCTATCCAGCGCACCATAACGGCTATCGCACAGGGGCAAAAGCGCATTCTGCTGGTGATGGCGACGGGAACGGGCAAAACATTTACCGCATTCCAAATTGTGTGGCGATTATGGAAAGCAAAACGGGTGAAGCGCGTTTTGTTTTTAGCAGACCGCAACGTACTCATTGACCAAACGATGACGGGCGATTTCAAGCATTTTGGCGATGTGATGCACAAGGTGAAAAATCGCGAAACGCCCAAAGCATATGAGGTTTATTTGGCCTTGTATCAGGCGGTGACGGGAACGGAGGAGGCGCAGAACATCTATAAACAGTTCTCGCCCGATTTCTTTGACCTAATCGTGATTGATGAGTGTCATCGTGGCAGCGCTTCGGCCGATTCCGCATGGCGCGAAATTCTTAACTACTTTGATTCGGCCGTTCACCTCGGCCTAACCGCCACACCCACAGAAACAAAAACGGTCTCCAACAGCGACTACTTTGGCGACCCGCTTTACACTTATTCACTCAAACGCGGCATTGAGGACGGCTTTTTAGCACCCTACAAAGTGGTGCGCGTTGATGTCGATGTTGATGTCGATGGCTGGACGCCCCACGCAGGGCAAACAGACAAACACGGCAACGTGATCGACAGTCGCGACTATGGCTTGCGCGATTGGGACAAAACAATCGTGCTCGAACAGCGCAACGAGCTGGTTGCCCAGCGCACCGCCGATTATTTGGCAACGCTCGACCCCTACAGCAAAACGATTGTTTTTTGTGTTGATATTGCCCATGCGGAACGGATGCGGCGGCAGTTGGTCAATGCGATTGGGGACGAGGCAGCAGTGGAACGCCGCTACGTGATGCGGATCACGGGCGACAACCCAGAGGGCAAAGCGCAGTTGGACAGTTTTATCGCGACCGAAGAACGCTACCCCGTGATCGCCACCACGTCTAAGCTGATGACAACAGGCGTTGATGCAAAAATGTGCAAGGTGATTGTGTTGGATACGGTAATCAACTCGATGACCGAGTTTAAGCAAATTATTGGCCGAGGCACGCGCCTCAACTTTGACGCAGGCAAAACGCACTTCACCATCATCGACTTTCGCAACGCGACGCGCCTGTTTAAGGACGAACAGTTTGACGGCACGCCCGTGCAGGAAAAAGAGTACAACGGCAACAGAACACCGCCAGCGTGGACGCCGTCCGATGAGCCACCGTTTGATGAGGGTGACAAGGGGTCGGTACTGCGCGAAAAGTTTTATGTGGATGATGTCGCCGTTGAGATTTTGGCGGAGCGGGTGCAATATTATGATGAGCAAGGCAATCTGATCACCAAGTCGTTTGTCGATTTCGGCCGAAGTACAATATTACAAACCCATCGCTCGCTGGATCGCTTTTTGGAGACGTGGAATTCGGCCGAACGCAAGCAAGAAGTCATGATCGAGCTGTTCAAAAATCAGATCCTGCTCGAAAAACTCGAACAGGAAGTCAGCGCCGAAACAGGCCAACAATACGACCCCTTCGACCTCATCTGCCACATCGCATTCGACAAACCAGCCCTCACCCGCAGCGAACGCGCCAAAAAAGTCAAACAAGACAACGTATACACACAATACAGCGGGCTGGCACGGCGCGTCCTCGATGGCCTGCTCAACAAATACACAGATGACGGGGTTGCGATATTTGAACAAGCGGCCGACCCCAGACAAGCACAAAAACTGCTCAAACTTGATCCATTCAACAAACTCGACTCACCACAACAAATCGCCCGCGCCTTCGGCGGCATTCGCCAATATGTAACAGCGGTTAAGCAGGTGAAAACGCAGATTTATTGTGTTTGATGGGGGGGAGAGGAAAGCAAAGCACCCTCCCCTAACCCCTCCCGAAGGGAGGGGAATCTGATCCCTCCCCCTTCGGGGGAGGCTAGGTGGGGGTTCTTCGAGCTAAGGCAAAGGTTCTTAAAACCAAAGGAGGGTTCTTAAAACATGCCATCAACAAAAAAGCCAACCCACGCAGACATACTCACCTACGCACGCAAAATGAGGCAAGCGCCGACTGAGCCGGAAAAGCGTGTGTGGGCGAAGTTATGTGGGAAGCAACTCAATGGCTACAAGTTTCGGCGGCAGCATCCGCTTGGGCGTTTTATACTTGACTTTTATTGTCACAAGGCCAAATTAGCGATTGAGCTTGATGGCAAAAGTCATGCGGATCAGGCAGAATACGATGCGTATCGCACAGAAATAATTGAAGCACAGGGAATACAGGTCATTCGCTTTTCAAATTGGGATGTCATGACCAATTTGGAAGGGGTTTTAATTCGGATTTTGGAAATTTGTGAGAAGGGAAGTGCCCTCACTCAGTGAAGAACCTATGAGCATAAGTACAACGGTCAAGTCAATACAAGACATCATGCGGCAGGACGCGGGTGTGGATGGGGATGCCCAGCGCATTTCGCAGATGGTGTGGATGATGTTTCTGAAGCTGTTTGATGCGGCCGAAGAGAATTTTGAGTGGGAAAAAGATTATGTTAGCCCGATCCGTGAGG
>JBMZDF010000352.1:0-6540 GCA_049614105.1 Promineifilaceae bacterium (SeqCode) | reverse complement strand
ACTCGAATGGGTTGCTCTCGGTGAAGACGCAACTGCTTACAATGCTGCAATCCAAGGTGGCCAAATCGACGTTATCTATTCAGGTGACGTAGGCCCAGACTCTTTCTTGGCGTTGAAAGACAACCCAGACATCAGCATTGCTGGTATTCCAACAAGCAACGCACGTATCTGGCGTATGCGCCAAGATCAAGATCCATGGACTGACATTAACGTTGTTAATGCTGTTAAGAAAACACAGGATCGCGAAAAGATTTTGGCTGCTGCCTTCTTCGACGAAGGTATCATCGGCTATGACACGCACATCTCACCTGTGCATCCAGCATGGTCTCCAATGGACGTACCAGCCTATGATCCAGAAGGCGCAAAAGCGTTGCTTGCTGAAGCTGGCCTAGAAAGCCTTGACTTCGCAGTTTCTGTTGGTACAGGTTGGCCTGACATTGTTGCATTTGCTGAAACTGTTCAACAAGATGCAAAAGAGGCCAACATCAACATCACGCTTGACACGATGCCAAACGCTGCGTTCTGGGATCTGTGGTCAGAAACCACAGTAGGTGTAACACCATGGACACATCGTCCGCTGGCCGTTATGCTCCTCCCACTGGCTTACATCGGCGATGCTGATGGCAACCCAGTTCCTTGGAACGAAACGCGCTGGATTGACCAAGAATTCATGGACATTTTGAAGGAAGCACAAGGCACGCTCGATGTCGAGGCGCGTCGTGTGTTGACTGGACAACTGCAACAGATCCAACAGGAACGCAATGCAGTTTTGGTTTCATACTTCATGAATGTATGGCAGCCAGTTCGTAAGAACATCAAGGGCGTTGATGGACATCCTACGAACTACAACCTGTGGCAACACGCTTGGGTTGAAGGCGAAGCGTAAGTAAATCCCGTGCTTTAGCACGATATAATAAGATAGTTCCATATCGGTTTCGGCCGATATGGAACTATCTTGCTTTTAGCTGGCGTGGAGCTGCTTACTAGCGTGTGATATGTGTCCAGCTAAATAATCGATAGTTGTATCTTTGTCAGTTGTTTTGCGGCTGGCATCTCTGGAAGAGAGGAGGTTGTTGATGGTCACTTTTTTAGTTCGACGCATCACCTTTTTACTGATCACCCTCGTATTTGTATCGATTGCCATTTTCATGGTGACGGAGCTTGCACCGGGTAACATTGCTGTCAATACCCTTGGTATGACAATCACCCCTGAACAAGAAGCTTCATTTAATGCTCAGAATGGTTTGAACGAACCTGCTACAACCCGCTACGTACGCTGGTTGCTGGGCAGCGATTGGCGTGCAAGCAACCGCATCGGCCGGCCCGTTCAACGCGTTCGTAATGGACAGGGTAGCTTGTCTTGGTGGGTTGTCGCTGAAGACGGCACGCTTTTCCAAACGTCAACGGACGGTGAGCAACTGTTCCGCCGGGTTCTCATTGATCCTGTAGAAACGATATTTGAAGATGAGATTATTGATAGCGCCGATGCTTGGACAACCAATGAACAAGGTGTCGAAGTTTTCTGGGGCATTGATCATGGGAACCGTGGCGCAATGTGGGTGCGTGGTAACGTGTCGGAGGAGCTAACGCTTGGCCCGGCTGGTTGGCAGGCTTCTACTGGCGCTCCCGCCGATTACATTCCGTTGCAACGCGGTTTGTTGCGTGGCGACCCCGGTTTCTCATTGAAAGATCGCGCACCTGTTGCGGAGGTTTTGCCACGTCGTGCAGCAAACACAGCTATCTTAGCTGGAACAGCTTTTGTCATCGTCATGCCGCTTGCGCTGCTGCTTGGCCTAATCGCTGGCTTGAATGAAGGCAAGTTGATCGACCGTATCTTCTCAATTTCCAGCCTGATTGCGACGGCAACGCCAGAATTTGCGAGTGGTGTTTTCTTGATTCTGATTTTCACCGTGTGGCTGGGCTGGTTCCCAGGTGCGGTGGTGATTACGAGTGAAGATGCGCTGTTCCAAAACCCTGACATGTTGGTGCTGCCAATTTTGACATTGACGCTGCTGGAGCTTGGCTATGTTCTGCGAATTACGCGTGCTAGCATGGTTGAAGTGATGCGGACAAACTATATCCGCACGGCTGTCTTGAAAGGTTTGCCACAGCGGCGGATTGTTTTCAAGCACGCTTTGCGTAATGCGCTGCTTGCGCCTATCACCATTATCATGTTGCATGTTAACTGGCTGATTGGCGGGATTGTGATTGTGGAAACATTGTTTGGTTTCCCCGGTCTCGGCCGATATGTGCTAGAAGCCGCGCTTTTCAAAGATGTTTTTGCAATTGAAGCATCGGCGATGTTGCTCGTGATTATTGCTGTGGCTACTCAGTTGGGCGCAGATGTTTTGTATACTTTCCTCAATCCAAGGATTCGGTATTCATAAAGGAGTAACTTATGGCTGTAACAGCACCAACTCCCGCAGGCGGGGAGGTCGTAATGCCCAAAAAACCACGCTTTGCTAAAACACGCGAATCTTTGGAAGTCCTGTGGGAATCAAAGATCGCTGTATTTGGCTTGTGTCTGGTTCTCTTTTGGGTGTTTGTGGCGGTATTCGCTGATAACTGCATTGTGAACCCAATCGATTGCCTTTTTAGTGATGATTGGGAGCCAACCCCTTGGGTAGCTCGCTACTCTCCGTTTGAGTTCCACCGCAATGCTGACGACAATAAAATTAGTAATCTGCAAGGGCCATCGGCCGAACACTGGCTAGGAACAGACAGCCGTGCGCGTGATTTATGGGCGCGACTTGCCTATGGCGCACGACCTGTTTTGACCTTAGCGCCATTGTCGATTGCGGTTGCGCTGTTTTTCGGGGGCATGTTTGGCGTGGTGTCAGGCTATTATGGCGGGGTCGTTGATGAGATCATCATGCGAACGACCGACGCTTTAATGGCGTTCCCACAAATTTTGCTGTACCTCGTTATCATCGCGGCGCTTGGGCCATCGGCGCTCAACATCGTGCTTGCAATTACGCTGGCGGGTACGCCGGGTATTGCGCGACTTGTGCGCGGTTTGACCCTCGACATTAAAACACGTGACTATGTTGCCGCAGCGCAAACACGTGGTGAACATCCCCTCTACATTATGGTGGTAGAAATTCTGCCGAACGCTAGCGGTCCCATTATCATCGATGCGATGCTAAGAATTGGGTACGCTGTGTTCGCGATTGGTACGCTAGGTTTCTTGGGCCTCGGACTGCCGCCACCCTCTCCCGATTGGGGTAGCATGGTCGCATCTGGTCGCTCTTTTATCCAAGCCGGACACCCATGGGATGCTCTGTGGTCTGCACTCGCCATCGCCACACTCGTTGTCGGGTTAAACTTGCTGGCTGACGGCATGAATGAACAACTGAACCGCTATCGCTAGGGGGAGAAGTATCTTATGAGTAAGAAGAATCGAGGCGAACCAGTTGTTTCTGTGAGAAATGTTGGGATCGCATACGAAACCCGCAAAGGTGATATCAATGCGGTAAAAGATGTTTCCTTCGATATTCATCGGGGTGAAACAGTCGGCATTGTCGGCGAATCTGGCTGCGGTAAAAGCACGCTAGCTTACGGGCTGGTGAACTATTTGGGCCGCAACGGTAAAATTTCAAACGGCGACATTATTTTCCAAGGGGAGTCCCTTGTTGGGCGCACCCCAGAAGAATTGCGTCAATTGCGCGGTGACCGTATCGCGATGGTATTTCAGGATCCGATGACATCACTCAACCCCGTTTTGACGGTGGGTGAGCAGATGACAGAAGTTCTGACCGTTCATAAAGGTGTTTCTGAGCAGGAAGCGCACGCCCGCTGTGTCGAAATGTTGGATCAGGTGAATATGCCTGATCCGGCAAAGGTGATGGAGCGTTATCCGCATCAGATTTCTGGTGGTCAGCAGCAGCGTGTGGTTGTGGGCATGGCAATGCTCAACAATCCAGCTTTGTTGCTAATGGATGAGCCGACTACGGCGCTTGACGTGACGGTTGAAGCCGCAGTGCTTGATCTTGTCAACACACTGCGCCGTGAGTTTGACACGGCAATTCTGCTGATTAGCCATAACATGGGCATTATTGCACGTGTAAGCGATCGCGTGGGCGTCATGTACGCTGGCGAACTGATCGAGATGGCGGATGTGAAAGAGATTTTCAAAAATCCACGACATCCTTATACGCAGGGCCTTATCCGCTGCTTGCCAAAACTTGGACGCGGTAAAGAGGACAGCGTTCTCTATCCAATTCGCGGACGTGTGCCTGCACCGGCCGATTTGCCACCGGGCTGTTTGTTTGAGCCACGTTGTGATTATGCACAGGCCAAATGTCGCGATGACGGGCGTTTTGCACTCCGGACATTAAGCCCCGGTCACACAGTGCGCTGTCACTTTGCGGAAGACATTGACGGTGGTGCATGGACACCTCCACCTGGACTTGTTCCAATCTTTGAAGAAAAGACGGACTCTGATCAGCTTGCCGACTCTTTGCTAAAAATTAACGACCTAGAAACTTACTATCCGCATGGTGGTGGGTTCCTTGGGATGGGTAAAAAAGAGTACGTTAAGGCGGTTGATGGTGTATCGTTTGAAGTATTCCGAGGCAAAACGCTTGGTATTGTTGGCGAGTCAGGGTGCGGTAAAAGTACGCTGATCAAGACGATTATCGGGCTGGAGGCTAAGACAGGCGGCGAAGCAGTCTTTAACGATGTTAATATTGGAAATCGCGTCAATAAACGCGACTTGGCGACAATTCGCGAACTCCAGATGGTGTTCCAGAATCCTGACTCGACCATGAATCCAAGTTACTCGGTAGGCAAGCAGATTGAGCGCCCGCTGCGGCGTTTCAAGACAGTGCCTAATAGCGAAATTCGTAACGAAGTTATTCGCTTGTTACGGGCTGTAAAGCTGGATGAGTTTTACTATGACCGTCTGCCGCGTCAGTTAAGTGGTGGTGAAAAACAGCGTGTAGGTATTGCACGTGCCTTGGCTGGTCGCCCTGATTTGGTTCTGTGTGATGAACCTGTGTCTGCACTCGATGTGTCTGTTCAAGCGGCAGTGATTAACCTGTTGCTGGAGATCCAGAAAGAGTTCGGCACAACAATGCTGTTTATCGCGCATGATCTGAGCGTGGTGCGTTTCTTCTCGGACTACATCGCCGTGATGTATCTGGGGCAGATTATGGAGATTGGGCCAGCGGATGCAATTTATGCGCCGCCGTATCATCCCTATTCAGAAGCGTTGTTATCGGCCGTTCCAATCCCTGATCCAACTGCTAAACAGGCTGAGATTCGTCTGGAAGGCTCCGTGCCAAGCCCGTTGAATCCGCCAAGCGGCTGCCGTTTCCACACGCGCTGCCCGCGCCGCAGCATGTTGCCTGAGAACGGAAAAATTTGCACAGAGGAAATCCCACCGTGGCAAGATGCTGGCAATGGCCACCGTATCTTCTGTCATATTCCACTGTCAACGCTGGCGAAAGTAGATCCAGTCATTCACGTACCTGCTGAAGGTTAGTTTGAAAAAGCTGACTTGACATAGAAATAATGGCCCCAGCTTAGCAATAAGCTGGGGTCTTTTCGTTTTTTGGCGCGAATAGGAACTATTAAATGAAAAATGATGAGTTGAATCGGCTAATTATTGATACAGATCCCGGTGAGGATGATGCGCTGGCAATTATGATGGCGGCAGTGCATGCTGGCACAACGATTGAGGCGATTACGGTTGTGGGTGGAAATGTTGGACTGGCACACACGGTCAACAACGCCTGTGTTGTTCTGGATCAGCTTGGGCTTGATGTTCCCGTTTATGCGGGTTGTCATCAGCCGTTGGTGCGGTTGAGTGCTGACGCCAGCAATGCACATGGGAAGGACGGGTTAGGGAATACAGGGTTTCGTTCATCGCGGCCGATTGAGTCAGAGCACGCTTCGGCCGAAATTGTGCGTCGTGCCAATGCCAACCCACAGCAACTGACGCTTGTAACACTTGGCCCCTTTACCAACATCGCCACCGCCTTGCTTCTCGATCCCGATCTGCCCTTGAAACTTAAGCGCGTGGTGTCGATGGCGGGGGCTGTCACGGCGCGTGGCAACACAAACGTTTGTACAGAATTCAACGTGTTTGCAGACGCCGACGCCGCGTTTGCTGTGTTTGACGCTTGGGGTCGAGCGGGTAAGGTGATCGAGGTTGCTGATTGGGAGCTGACGGCCGAACATGGATTTTCTAAAGCGATGCGGGCTGAGTGGGCGGCGCTGGGTACACCTAACGCCGACTTTTTCACCGCTATTTCAGCCCATTCAAACCGCTTTATTGAAGAAGTTCGTCACCGAACCTTGCAGCGTTTTGCTGACCCTGTTGCGATGGCGGTTGCGTTGATGCCTAGTATCGTGACACGTAGCGAGGTGCATAATTTAGTTGTTGAGACAGATGGGCGGTTTACGAGGGGGCAAACGATAGTTGATTGGTTGGATGAGAGCGCTCGGCCGAAAAATGCCAATATTGTCCTTGAAATGAACAAACCACAGCTTTACCAGCTTGTGATGGACGCGCTACAGTGAGAAAACAAAAAGCGA
>JBMZDF010000351.1:0-6621 GCA_049614105.1 Promineifilaceae bacterium (SeqCode) | reverse complement strand
CACTCCCACGCGGAGCGTAGGAGCGAGTCAGAAAATTTAGAATGCAATTGCCCTAACGGACACGGCTGTCCGTTCAACGTTTTGGCTCTTTGAGAATTCAGAGAACCCCTTCAACGTGTTAGATCAGCGGCAGCCAATACGAGGGCACTTGCTCTACGCCACGCTGCTCAAATTTTGCTGAGTTGCTTGCTAGTTCAATTCGCGATTGTGTCAGTAAGGCTTGCAACGGTTCGCGCAACTCGTCGCGGAGACTGTTTTGCGTTTGGATATAGCTTCCAATTTCAAGCGTTGTTCCCCAGTTAGCTTGCGCCGCGCTGACCTGAGCCAGCCAATAAAGCGCATCCGCAACCAGCGGCTGGGTTCTTGTCTCGATTGCGAGTTTGAGACAAGCGTTGAGATGTGTTCGCGCCTGTTTGAACTGACCCAAGCCCAAAAATGCACGTGCCATCCCCAAAAAACCTTTGAGAATACCATACCGATGCCCAATATCTGTATGCAACGCATGTCCGCGTGCGTATAAACGCTGCGCTTTTGTAAACTCATGGTTGCGCAACGCTAATTCAGCCAAATTATGGGTCACATTTGCGACACCGTACAAATCATCAAGCTGTTCGCTAAACGCGAGGCTGCTTTCAAATAGCTGGCGTCCCTCCACAACTTGACCTATAGAACACAGCACGTTCCCTAAATTGTGCAGTGTCAAGGTACGATAGCGAACATATTGTGCTTGTGTGCTGTAGCCGATGCTGATCTTGAAATTGTCCTGCGCCAATTCATATCGGCCGCGCATCGCGTTGATAATTCCAAGCCGATTGTAGACGCGGGCCAATGCGGGAAGGTCGTTCTGCTGTTGGGACAATTCGGCCGAAAGTGCCAACTGAATTTCCGCTTTATCAAATTCACCCAATTGCAGCTTGGTATAGCTGAGTTGCCACAAAATGAAAGCATGCAGCGCAGGGTTTGCGGACGCATCAACCAGATGAACATGCCGTTCTAACCAATCGGCCGCCCGCTGGTTTTCACCGCATCGGCTCAAATGACACGCTTGATAAGCGCCTAGCCAGTGGCACATGAGGTTGTTAGGGGGGTATTTTTCGGCCGAATCACCAAACAACGCCACCGCATCATAAAAGCGTCCGCGTATCTCAAAATATTCTGACAACGCCAACACACACTCTAAACTCAGGGTACGCGCCGATTGCGAAACCGTCCAGCGCCATGCTTTCAACACATTCGCCTCATTTGCCGCAATAAGACGCGCCGCCCGCTGCGGTTTCGGCCCCAACAACCCCGACGCTTGCTCCGCCAACATCCGCATGTAGTAATCACCATGCCGCGCCGTTGTTTCAGCTTTCTCGATCGGTGACTTGCACAATTGGTCAGCCGCGTACTGACGCAAAACATTGTTGAGTTGAAACGTGTTGGCATCGAGGCGCTGCACAAGCGAACGATCGATCAGGCCAATCAACACCATCAACCGTGCCTGTGTAACCGCGTAGAAAGCGGCCCGATCAAACGCGCCTGCAAACACGCTTAACTGGCAAAAAAGCTGCTGTTGAAACGCTGCCAGTTGATCCCACGATTGCTGCATCACGGCACGGATGCTGATGTGCCGCTTGTTCATATTTGCGTAGGGCGTTTGCAAAAAATTAAGGCTGCGTCTAATTTCCGTTGCGATCTCGTCAAGGGACAAGACCCGTGTCCACGTTGCCGCCAGCTCGATAGCTAGCGGGATATTGGCAACGGTTTCGCAAATATGCAGCACCTTGGCATCATTTTCGACCACAAATCCAGCTAATTGACGCGCACGCTCGTTAAATAATTGTGCAGCCGCATTCGCAAGCAGTCCATCTAAACTGATCAACCATTCCTCTTGCAACATCAATCGTTGACGTGACGTGATAAGAAAGTCGCAGCGTCTGGTTGCTCGAATCAGATCGCTAAGCTGTGCAACCAGTCCAAGGTTCGTTTCAAAGTTGTCGAGCAGCAGCAAGATTTGTTTTTCGCGCAGATAGTGCGTTACTTGCTCTGCTGGGGACATCCCTCCAAACAACCTTTGCTCGCTCGCATGCAGAATCGCATCATAAAGCGAGGTCGCGCCTATTGAGAGATCGACCAGCAAAATGCCGTCCGCATAGGTGTTGACCAGCGCCCGCCCAATTTGGAGCGCAAGCGCCGTTTTGCCGATGCCGCCCATCCCAATCAGGGAGACAAGGCGCGTGGTTGGTTGTGCAAGTTGGTGGGTGATTAGTTGGATTTCGCCATTTCGGCCGAAAAACGGCAGCAGCATCGGCGGCAAATTGTTGTGTCGCTTCCTCACCCCGCCCGACTGCAAACGAGGTGCAGAACGTGCTGTCTGCAAAAGCTGTTGCAACTCGATACTAGGCTCAACCTGCAACTCGCGGGCCAACATATCGCGGCAGGTTGCATACTGCAATTGTGCCTCCCGCGTGCGACCAGACGCTAGCAAGAGCTGAATCAACACGTGATGGGCAGATTCTTCCAGCGGGTCGAGGCTCAACCAGTTTTGAGCATGTTGTATCGTTTCTTCTATCTGCCCTGCGGCGGCGTGTAGGGTCGTAAGCTGCCGATACGCTTGAAGCATTTGCTGCCGAAAACGCTCGGCTTGCACCTGCTTCCAAATGTCAAATCGATCGTTGATATTCAGCCCATCTAAAAACTCACCGCGATACACCTGAACAGCGGTCACAAGATCACGATCGCGCAGGCGTTGCTCAAACAACAGTGCATCGACCTCTATTTGCTGGGTTGATGCAAATTGAATCGTCGTACGGTTGATTAACAGCACGCCTGTCGGCAATATCTTTTTTAATAAATGTAAAATGCGGCGTAGATACGTCAACCCTGTTTTGACTTCGGTTTCCGCCCACAACAGTTCGGCTAATGCTGTTCGCGAGTGTGGTTGACCTGTGATGCTTAGGTAGGCCAATAGTGCAATTGCGTGCCGTCGATCGATCGGCAGCACACGTTCTCCTTTTAATACTTGGGGTGTTCCGAAGCAATAGAGAGACAGTTGCATAGCAAAACCTATCTTTAGCATCGCACAAAAGGATTTCAACCCAAATTACAACAGGGCATATTGGTACTCTTTCCCACGCTCAATGCTCTGAGGCAATGCCCGAAAACAAATCTCATGGTGCGACCGAGCACAAATGACGGATCGATACAGCAATCGCACCTTCTGTTCGCTTGTGTTTTTAATTTTGGCTCGATATGGAAACCAAAACGGCATGAATCGGCACAAGAAGCTAACCGTTTTTGCAGTCCAAGACTTTTGATGGCTCACTTAGAAGCGCAAGCAGTCAAAAAAAGCCCTTTGCGATAAAGGGCTTTCAAGAGGTCGATTAGGATACAACTATTATGAATGCTACTGCTGGTTTAGCCACCGACCCACGTAACGCTCGTTGCATTGAGTGGTAACAACAGGTTGTCTTCGACGAGTGGCTCGTCAAAACCAACATCCTGATACCACACAACTGTTTGCATATATGGTTGCTCTTGACAGGGTTCAACCTCAAAAGCGCAAATGGTCGCAACATTAGGAACAAACAAAACGTCATCAGCCGTTGATGGCTGGGTGGGACAGTCGATGAATCTATTCATTTTTCTCCTTATTTATCGGGGTACAGCGCCGATCACAGATTTAGAGGCATCGTAAATCTGGATCGTTGCGCCACCGTTGCGGGAGTGTTGCGAGAGAAATGATCTTGAGGAGGCAGGGGTGAAGAGATCAGTAATTCATCTGGTTAAACTTTGTGAGATTGCAGTGGAGATGCCGATCGGCAGGTCGGCAGGTATATTTTGTCTGCTGTCGGGTTCTTTTTAACAGCGAGGGCGGTTGCAGTTTTTGAGAGGATTAGGGGAAGGTTAACGACCGCGTCGGCCGATAATGAGCTTGATCGTGTGGGTCAGAATGCGCAAATCTAAACGCCAGCTTTGGTGGACAACGTAGTGCAGGTCGTACGACAGCTTTAACGCCGAATCCTCGATGCTGGCGCTGTACATTTGGTTCACCTGCGCCCAGCCTGTGATACCTGGCTTAATTTGGTGGCGACGATCGTAATCGGGCAGTTCTTGTGCAAGCACAGCGGTAAATTCGGGGCGTTCGGGACGTGGCCCGATCAAGCGCATCTGCCCACGTAAAATATTGTAAGCTTGCGGCAGTTCGTCTAGGTGGGTTTGGCGTAAGATTCGGCCGATTTTCGTCACCCGCACGTCATGCGCCTCCGCCCATTGCGCCTCACCCGCCTCCGCATCAACCACCATCGACCGCAGTTTGGCAATCTCAAACAGCTTGCCGTCCAACCCCACACGTGTCTGCCAATAAAACAGTGGCCCCGGCGCGGTCAGTCGATTAATCACCCAGACAAGCGGCAAAATGCAAAACAGCGGGAGCAACCCCAAAAGCGCAAAGGTCAGGTCAAGCAAACGGCTAAACACGGCATAGGCGCGTGACTGCGGGGCAGGTTTGAGCCATTCGGTTAACTGTTTATCGTATGCCTCAACCGCCGTGTCCAGCGTGAATTGCGCTTGAAAAGCACGGTAGCTGTTTGTCTGCATCTCGATTTGCTGAGCCTGATCCTGTGTAAGCATGTGAATCCTGTTTGCGATCGTTTCACCCGTGGCGTTAGGGAGAACGATCCCGCATTGTGCCTCTGTGACGGTTCGGCCGATTTCGCTATCGGGGTTCAACAGCGCCAAAATCGGCCGACCACAGGCCATAACGCCATACGTTTTGCTAGGCACGGACACCCCCGTGTGTGCATCGTCTAAACAGACAACGGCTAAATCGGCCGCTGAAAGCGTTTCGGACAGCGCCTCGAATGGTTGGTAGGGTAGAAATTGAACATTTGTTAGCTGTTGTTGCTGCGCACGGGCGAGCAGGTGCGCTCGTTTTGCGCCTGCGCCGATTAGTTGGAAGCGGATTGGGTGGTGGCGCAGAATTTCGGCCGAATCAAGCAGCACGTCCAGATTGTGTGTCCGTCCCATTCTACCTGCATACTGTACAACAAATTGCTTATCTGGATTGTGTTGTTGGGCAAAAGAATTCTGTTCAAATGGAACAAAGTAAACGGACGTTGGATCAGCCCAGTTAGGAATCACGACAATAGGAGCCGACTCCGCACCCATTTTGTCCCGAATCAGCGCCAGCATATCGCGTCCCAACACCACAACGCCCCGCGACTGACGCAAAATGCAGGTGTTAACCAGTGACCATCCACGGGTTATCAAAGACTGTGGGCGTAAAACCCCAAGCTGAACCGCAACATCGGGGTAAACGTCATGAACAATCGTCACATAGGGAATCCCTGCGACCCATTTAGCAAACAACGCAACAACCCCCATGATGGCTGGGTTGGTCGTGTTGATCACACCGCTCAGCAGCTTGCGATCGCGCCAAACGTGGCGCATGATACCGAACAGCAGCGTCAGCCAATTCCAAACGCGCAGCCCAAGTGTTGCCTGCCCGCTCCCCAACGCCCCTACGCGCACAATGTCAACACCCTCATAAACTTCCTGCGTTGGGGCATTTGCGCCTGTTTGTTCATTGTTTTGATAAACAGGCTGTCCACAATACACCCGCAATGACCAGCCGCGCTTCGCTAACCCAACGGTCAATTGAGTCATAAGCAGGCCTGTTGATAACATCTCAGGATAAAAGTGCTGGCAAATGAGCGCAATATATTTTTTTTGCATACGATACAGCAGTTGAGCAGCAATAACTGGGCCGTTTCAACAATAAGAAACCTTTGCCCCCTCCTCCAACGGAACGTCGCCGTTAGTGCGCCTCCGTTAGCAAACCTCAGAGGTTTTTATGCACAGATCAAAGTAAACGACGACAAACCTCTGAGGTTTATTGATCGTAACAAGGTTTTGATCTACTTGGCTAGAATAAGGTGTAGATAAAAGGCGCGAGCGATGACCCTTCGGCTAGGACAATTAATGTGCCTAACAGCAACAACATAAACACGATTGGGAGCAGCCAAAACTTTTTACGCTGCATTAAAAATTCCCAAAACTCGGCTAGGATTCTAAACTTTGACATATGACTATTCCTTTGGCTTAAAATTGCTTTTCATAGCTTTCACGAGAAGCTTTCTTTTGCGGACGCTCATTCCAATAGCTGGCCTGTGTTGGATCAGGTTTGAGCGTCATAAATTGTGTGCCGCTCAATCGTGCCAAGAAGGCGATGGGCGTCAACACACCAAAGTATAAGAGCGTCAGAATCACACGTGTCATGATAAAACCCATCACAACGGCAATACTCATCCAAACCAGATAAAGCGGCTTGAGCAGTGTTGGCGCGACAAATCCAAAAATAATGAGGAAAATCCCAACGCCTAAAAAGTAGGGCGCGAGTGGACGTGTGTTTAGGTATTGAAACAGGCCGATTAACGTGACGACGAGGCCGACCATTCGGCCGAAATCACGCAGCTTCTTAACCGAACTGTCAATATGTTTAAGTTCTTCAAACATAATTAATTTGTAATTTTACTTTTAGGCACTTTTTGTGGCGCACTTAATTAGATTACAAAAATATTTTAACCGCAAAAACGGTTAAACAAATAGCCACTTACCAGACTAACGAGCCGTTTTTGC
>JBMZDF010000350.1:0-6662 GCA_049614105.1 Promineifilaceae bacterium (SeqCode) | reverse complement strand
TCACTCTAAACCATATACTTAGTCCAGTTCCCAGATTGCTGAGGTATCCTGCCAAATAAGGCGAGTTGTCTGGCGTATTCTCCACCGTTCTACGATACACGCGTACCGCTTCTTCTAAATCAGATGGCTGCCCAGTCGCCCAGAATCGGCGTAAGTAAACGCCAGCCAGTTCATTGAAGATGGCTAATTGAAAGTTTTCTAACGCCTCACTAAATTGAGGATGTTGCACAATCGTCCTCCGAGCAGCTACGGCACGATTCAAGGCAGCTACCCCGCCGCCCTGCTGATACTGTTGCATGGCGACTTCTGCGGCCTCAATCAACGGCGCAAATGGGTCGTTAGACCCAGCACGCGGCGCGTTCATCTCCACAAAGGCAGCCTCCACACCAACCACCCGACAGCGGCGCAAAACGCGCAGGTGCATTTCGGGTTGCTGCACAGTCTTCACATCGCTTTGATAGTGTTGAATCAGCCGCCTTAAAAATTGCTCGGCCGCGTCGGTCAATAATAATATTTGGTTGTTGGTAACAATCTGTTGGGCAACATCCCAGCTATCGGCGTTGATAAAAGCTAGAACGGCATCTTCGATGGAGGCGTATTGGTTGGGCATGTAGAAAACTTCTCCCGCTTCACTGGCGGCGTTGGTGGTTACTGCAAACAAACACGAAACGTGCATAAAACGCGAAAAGGTGGTGAGTACTGTCCCCTTTCAACTTTTCACTTGGCACTTTCCACATGTGGCTTCGCCACTTCATCTTGTGGAACGTTTTTCTATACGCACAATACACCGTTTGGTTGTGCCGCACAAGTGGTACACTTGCGAGATGAAGCAAATTGATGCGATTGTGTTGGCGGCTGGCTTGAGTCGGCGGATGGGTGCGCCGAAACTGTTGCTGCCGTGGCGGGACGGAACGGTGCTGGGCGCGACGCTGGCGAACGTGCTGGCAAGTGCTGTGCGGCAGGTTGTGGTGGTGACGGGTGGCTATCGGTTAAAAGTCGAATCAGTCATCCAAAACCACACCCCACCTCTGGATTCATTGCGAAAAACAGACGCCTCTCCTTCCATTGTAAGCACCGTTCACAACCCCGCGTTCGCAACGGGCGAAATGCTCAGCTCGTTAAAAGTTGGGCTAAACGCACTCGATCAAGAAGTTGATGGCTGTCTTGTTGTTCTGGGCGACATGCCTCTGGTTACCTCGGCAACGATTAATCTGGCGGTGGAAGCGTTGCAAACACATGCGCTGGTTGCGCCGATTTATGAAGGGCGACGTGGGCATCCTGTTGGCTTCGGCCGCACCCTCTTCCCCCAATTTCTCAATCTCCCCCCCCAAGGCGCACCCCGCGACGTCATCCGCGCCCATCGCCAGCAAATGCACCTCATCGACGTCGACACAGAATCAGTTCTGATCGATCTCGATACCAAAGAGAAGTATGAACAATGGCGGCCTCGTTAAACACAGGCTACACTTTTGCCAGTTCAACGGTGAATAATTAACATTGAACGGAGAATTGAGAATGAGTTGTCGTCATTAGCAATCACCATTAATGATGGCTCTTTGGGAATTCAGGGACACCCTCCCTTAATCCCTCCCGAAGGGAGGGAGATCCGATCCCTCCCCCTGCGGGGGAGGCTAGGTGGGGGTTCTGTCAACGACATTTTTACACAAACTTGACCAACGAGATATTAGCAATGCTGTCAGCAAAAGAAAACGGTGAATAATTAACATTGAACGGAGAATTGAGAATGGGTTGCCGTCAGGGGCAATCGTCATTAATTATTCAAACCATCAACAACAGATTTATGAAGTTACCTCATCAACCAAACGCCTTTAACAAACTTATTGCAAAAATCGCCTCCTCTGCACCAGGTGCTGCTGTTTTCGCGCGCGTTCTGCACCCGATCGACGGGGCAATCATTCGCTGGAGCAAGGGGCGCACTTCGGCCGCTGCCGTGTTGGCAGGACTGCCCGTTGTCTCGTTGACCGCAACGGGTGCTAAGAGCGGCAAAAAACGTACGCTGCCGCTGATCGGGATTCCCGATGGCGACAATATCGTGCTGATCGCCTCGAATTGGGGACAACAGAAGCATCCCGCTTGGTATTACAATGTGCGTACCAATCCAGATGTGTCGGTTGGCTTTGAGGGTGGCGATTATGCGTTTACGGCGCGTGAGGTGACCGATTCGGCCGAACGGGCCGATCTCTGGAACAAAGCGGTGAAGCTGTATGCTGGCTACAACGCTTATCGCCAGCGTGCCAGCCATCGCCAAATTCCGATTGTGCTCCTTAGCCCCGCATGAACCGCCGCAGCTTCCTCCAACTCTCAGGGTTAACGCTTGCCAGCACGGCGTTCAGTGCTTGCGTGCTCAATGCGGACCCCACCACATCGCTGATCATCACGGTCGCGCCGTCTCGGGCTGACAGCTATTACGATCAATATTTTGATGCGTTGCTAGAATCGCGGTTGCGTCTTGTTGAGGCGGCGCATCCCAACGATCACGTGCTGGTTGTCGTGCCGCCGTCCTCACGCTACATAGCCGAAGGGATTATTCCGCCAGAGAATTTGGTTATTGGCGATATTCCTGACATTTGGGTGCGTGACTTTGCGCCGTTAAATACGCCGAAAGGGTTGTTCAAAGCGCAGTATCAGCCAAGCTATCGATCGCGGCCTGATATAGCGCATACGGATAATCGGTTTGATGCGTGGTTAAAATCGGCCGAAATTCACCCCAACCCGCTCGACCTCATTCTTGATGGCGGAAATTACCGTTTCAACGGCATCGACAAAGCGATTTTGACCGATCGCGTGCTGCACGATAACCCTATCTTTAGTTCAGCAGGCTTGATTGGGAAGCTGCAAAACGAACTGGGCCTCTCGCAAATTGCCATTATTCCGCAAGACCCAGAGGACAGAACAGGGCACTCAAACAACATGGTTCAATGGTTAGGGCCAGACAAACTAGGCATCGCGTCACTTAGCGATCCGCTCTACGCGCAGATTGTCAACGCTTGCAAACGTGCTTTTCCATCGACCGAGTTAATCCCCATGCCACACTTTCCAACCTATCAATATTGGCATGATTTCCCCAGCGCAAGTGGCATGTACGTCAACGCCCTCACAACGCCGCACGCCATCTATCTTCCAATCTTTGGGCAAGAAGCAGATGAGATCGCTTTTACCAAGGTTGTAGAACAGGCGGATCGTCCCGTTCTACCTATCGCGGTTGGCTCCGAGGCGGCAATGGGCAGCAATATCAACAATACAACTTGGCAACTGTCTGGCATTTTGGCGGGTCAGTTGGTTCAACAGCTCACGTAGGTCGCAATTACTAACCTCAGAGGTTTTTACTTACTCGCTAAGGCAGATGACAAACCTCTGAGGTTTCAGGTTGCAGCCATTTTCGCCTTTGTTAAACTAAGGCATCGCTATTGAGAGTCGGATTGGCTTAGGTTTATTAGAGGAATGCCTGAAATCGTCCGCAAGATTTTATCTGGGAAGTAAACTGTGTCCTATTCTCCATCTATCATTGAACAATTGTGTACGGTACTGACCAAATCCTTTACACGTTCTGAGTTAAGACGGCTTCTAAGGTTCAAACTTAACGAAAATATAGGCGATCTTATTGCAGATGGTTCTAATTGGATCGAGACGGTTGAGCAAGTTGTCAACCACTTTGAGCGCAGGAAAAAATTATGCGCGTTGGTTCGTACCACTGCAAACGATCGCCCCCACGTTCAGGCGTTCGGTTCGCTTGTAGAAACTATCTGCAACGGAAGTGACGCAACCCAACAGCTATCAGTCCCCTCGCAAGAAGCTTCCCCAGAAGTGCCTAAGCAAGCCCCTTCCAAGCCTGTTGAACCACATCGGCCGATCGAAGCGAATCAGCTAGCGCCACCTGTGGAGTTTGGCAGCCTGCGTATCGAGTTATTTGCCACGAGCAATGGGGACCTACTCCAAGTCAATAACATTGGCGGAGACGTGCTGCACGAGGTTACGCTGTGTTTCCCTGCACAAACAGCATTTGACTCAAACGCGACCCAATTCATGTTCCAAACGTTGCAACCCACCAAATCAAAACAGCAGCCAGTTACAGGCGTGCAAAATAACGGTGGGGAGTTGCCATTTGAGCTGATGTATCAAACGGCTTATAACCAAGAACAAGTTCGTTTGGAAGGGTATCTTTTGCTGTCGTGAGGTTTGCAGAGACGTCACCATTGGCACGTCTCTCACAATGATTTAGGGGGGTTGCTTTAGCCAGCAAGGGGCAGTTGGTGCTGAATATGGCGTAACTTTTTCAGGATACGTGATTTTGTGAGGCGAATCTGATAGGCGGGTTTGTTGCGTTCGGCCGCAATATCTTTCAGCCGTCGGCCCTGCAAAAAATGGGCAATTGCAATCTCTTGCTGCTGAGCCGTTGGCAGGTTTTGCCTCAAATAAGTATGGAGTGTGGCATCCATATCGGCCGATGTGACGATTTCCTCCGTCTGTCGGTGTGTGTTGTCAAATCCAGCCAGCCGTTCCTCCCAGTTCGACTCTTCTTCGGACTCGTTGCGTTGCAGTTGTTCAAGCGAGATAGTTTGCGCACGACCGCGTTTTTCGGCCGAAAACTTCCGCGCTTGATCAATCTCAACCGTCTTCAAACTGCGCCCCGCATACGCCCAAATCATTCTTGGATCAGCCAAAGGCGCTTTGTACAGTTGCACCGTCAGTCGAATAAGCGTTTCCTGCACCACGTTTTCAAGTTCACTGGGCTGAATCGAACGACTTCCGCGCCGCATCAACCATTCTCGTAACTCATGCCAAGCACGGTTGTGAAAAGATGCGTGCGGGTCGCAACAGTGATTGTGCAACACCTCGCCATAGACACGCCAAATGCTTTGTTGAAGCGGCTTCTTCAACTGGCTGCTGCTGCCTTGTTCGACAAACCAATCGGACAATTGGGTCATCAACTTGGTTGCATTTAGCAGTTGCCAATCCCGTGTTAAAAGGTATTCTGCGACAAATTCATAGGAATCATTATTGAAAAAAACTGTGTTCGAGATCATGCTCCGTCCTTTTGATTACTGCGTTTCGTTGTAGAAGCACAGTAACTTTTTGGCGGGAGCAATCTCTCAAGGCGGTCTATACCTTTTCTATAGCGTATCTAAACCGTTTAGGCTTTTCACTTTGACTAAAACACTTGCAACTACTTGCAGATTAAGTTTTCAAGGACGAAAATCGGCAAAGATGTAGCTTAAAGAACGCCTATTCATGATGAATGGCGTCAGGGGCAGAAAATGGAGTTAACACAAAAGACGGAAAGTCGTTGGAAAAAGTATCCTGAAACGTATCGTTCGGCCGAAATGAAAACCATTGCAAACTGGATCCATAGCGGCATGAGCGGCGTCATCGTAGGGTTGCCAGGAATGGGCAGGACAACCCTAATCAGCTATCTATGGCATCGGCAAGAGGTTTTACGCAATTATTTACCAGACGACGCACGGGAAACAGTATTTATCCCAGTTGATTTAAATATCCTGCCGAAAAACGATGTTTCAACCTTTTATCGCGTCATCCTGCGCTCGTTCTATCAGGTTCGTCAACAGTTCGCGACCCACATTTCCGAGGCTGTGGGTCAACTATATAAAGATAATCGAGCAACACGCGACCCTTTTATGCCGCAAAGCGCTTTGTTAGAGTTGCTCGACTTATTTGATCGCGAACGCATCCGTGTTGTGTGGCTATTGAACTTTTTCGATGAGTTTTGCCGCCACACGTCCGCCGTTTTGATCAGAACACTGCGCAGTTTGCGGGATCATTACAAAGATTCGTTGCACTTCCTTATTGGTTTACAACAAGAAATTCATCATTTTGTTGATTTAGGCAACATCTCACCGCTTTACCATATCTTGGATCGCAACGTTCTTTGGGTAGGTGGCTTGTCCCTCCCTGATACATCTCTCATGCTGGCTCGCGAATTCCAATATCTTGAGCAACCGCCAAGCAAGGCCAACATAGAGGCTCTCTGGCATCTGACAGGCGGGATTCCCAATCTGGTGCGCGTTTCAGCACAATGGTATCGGGAACAAACGGAAGTCCCACCGCAGAAGGTTTGGGAAGAACAAATATTGGTGCTGAAACAAACGCAAGAACGCTTGCAGCAAATTTGGCGCAGCATCACAGAGGCTGAAAAACTAGCTTTGGCCGCGCTACAAACAGAACGGGTGTCACGTCCGAGTAGAAAGAAAAAGGCGCAGGGCATTCAAGCGCAACACATTGAGGCGCTTGAGGAATTGGAAAAAAAAGGGCTGGTTAAATCGGTTGATAATAGCTGGAAAATTGTCAGCAGCTTATTTGCTGATTTTAGTCGTCACGCGAAACAGGGGCGTGGTCGCATTTGGTTTGATCAAGTAACCAATCAATTCTATCAGGGCCAATCACGTGTTGAGGGTCTAAGCGGGTTAGAACATGCTCTGCTGTTCACGCTGCATGAAAGCCCTCAAACAAAACTGACGCACAGCGAAATGATTGAGTCAGCATGGCCAGAAGATGTCTGGAAAGAAGGCGTTTCGACCGATGCGCTTTACCAACACATGAGCAGTTTACGTCGTAAAGTGGAACCTAGTCACAACAAACATCTTTACATTATCAAGTGGCGCGGCCAGCCGGAGGGAGGCTACCAA
>JBMZDF010000349.1:0-6689 GCA_049614105.1 Promineifilaceae bacterium (SeqCode) | reverse complement strand
TCTGGTAGAGACGTCGCCGTTGGCGCGTCTCCGTTAGAAAAGCTGATTAATTTTTACATGTTTCCTATTTAGGTGGTGCGCCACAAAAATTTTCGCTCAATAAACCTCAGAGGTTTGTCGTCATCTGCTCTGGCGTGAATAAAAACCTCTGAGGTTTTCACCAACGATTAATTGTGATCTATGAGGGTCAGACAAAGAATTAGATTGTCCTGTTTTTCTAATGAGTGTGTTTCATTTGAGTAAAGAACGGTAGCTGAGCCTGTCGAAGCAAGCCTGAGCGATATACCACTACGACTTCGACAATCTCAGTCTACGTTATCGTCACCAGCCCATTTGAAGCACACCCTTTTCTAATATAAGTAGGTAGGAAGTCAGAAGTTCTCAGAAACAAATTGCAAAATAGACATCAGGCTGCTCTGGAAAGGGCAGAACAACTTCTGAAATGTTTGGCAATCACTTCTGATTTTCTATTTAAGCGCCTAACTTACAGTATACTAGCCACAGTGTTTAGCAAAGGGTAAGTTATGCAACACAGGGGTGACCAATGATAAAATCTCAATCTAAACCAAATCTAGCATCTAGGCTTCGTCAATTATTTGGCTTTGTTATTATCCCGCAGGGAAAGGTGCAAATTGTCACAATGGAGGAGCAGTTTCACAGCTTTCTTGAGGCAGGTTCGCATTTCTGGTTCTTCAAACGGTTCTATTTAGAAAAAGCGCACATCCTTGCAGTCACAATGCGCCCAATCAAAATAGCGAATATCCCATGCCGCTCGGTTGACACCGTGCCAATGTCAGTTGATGTTGAGCTGCTCTATCGCTTCAATCCTGTCGATGTTAAAGACGCTGCTTTGCAGGCGGAGCTGGCGCTGATAGACAGCATGGTGATTGCAGACAGCATCGCAAAACGGTCGCTTGCGTCCGCCATTCGGCAGGTTATTGGCAAATATGGCGAAGCCGATTTACGCAATGGCCGTACCTGGCCGACATTGGAAAATGAAGCGCGGGCTATTTTTAAGCGAAAAGCAAATTTTCTAGGGTTTACTTGTATTGAGCTTAACATCGAAATGATTCGTGCTGAGGCAGCATTAGAAAGTAAAACAACGGATGCGGCGGCATGGCGCAATTTTGCCCGTCAGATGGAGGATGTGAGCAGCGAGACAGCAGAGCGCATCTTTGAGGTCATCGGCTTAGAATCCTACGGAAGGGGCGGCGGACGTGCTCGGCTTGATCGCAAACAGACTGAAAAAGTGGGGCCGAAACGTGATAATCGATATAGACACGGAAATCGGCCGAATTCTCAAGACACCTATCAACAAACAACCTATGACTAAAATAGAAACGCTTGCCAACCTCACGGATTGGCTCCACTCACAACAAATAGACCTATCACAATGGGGTGAGCAAAATGCCAAAACGGTAAGCGATTTGTGGAACGAGTTACAACACCAAGAAACAACTGTGAGCGTCAATCCACCCATGCGCCACGTGCGGGTCGTCAGAGTTGTGGTCCGTCAAACTGATGGAACGATCCTTGTTGAATCAGCACAACTTCTAAATGATGGGCGCATCCGCAAACGCTGGCGAGCGCCCAGTGAGAAGCTACACATCAATGAGAACTATGTCTCGGGCGCAATCAGATGTCTTGTGGAAGAAGTGAGAGTTAAAGAAGAACACGTCACGCTGATTCCCTCAACACACATCGTTCAAGACTTAATTCTCGAATCCCCCTCGTATCCAAATCTCAAAACACAGTATGAATTTCATACGGTTGACGCAGTCGTTGCAGGGCTACCGTCTGTTGGCTTTTGCGCCTTAAACGTTCGCAACGACCCATCTGATCCCGTGTTGGCTCATGAGTGGGCATGGTGTACACCAGATTCAATTGAATCAAAAAAGACCCGCAATTAGCGGGTCTTTCAACTCTACGAGGTCAACGTCAGAACTTATTCACGACGACGACTTCCCATCAGAAGATAAACATAGTACAGCATCGTGCCAATTGCTGAGATCGCCGCAGCCACATAGGTAAGCGCGGCCGCATCTAACACCTTATCTACCCCTACAATCTCATCTTGGGAGAGTAAGCCTTCGCTGTGCAGCAATTTCTTTGCACGACGACTTGCATCAAATTCCACAGGAAGCGTTACAAGCGAAAACAGAACCGCCAGCCCGAACAGCGCCACGCCAACCCACGCGATCAACAAACCGAACTCTGATCCAGTGAAATTTGACAAAAGCAAGCCGCCCATCACGCACCAAGGGCCTAGATTACTGCCAAAGTTGGTTGCAGGGACCATTGCACCGCGTAAATTCAAAGGGGCGTACCCTTCCGCATGTTGTAGCGCATGGCCCATTTCGTGTGCCGCAACGCCAGCCGCCGCGACACTATCAGACCTATAGGTTGCATCGCTCAAGCGCAACGTATGCGAACGCGGATCATAATGGTCGGTAAGCTGACCAGGGACATGTTCAACTCCAACATGTTGTAAACCGTAAGCATCAAGCAGCGATCGGGCGACTTGTGCACCTGTCATGCGCCGTGTGGTGGGAACCTTTGAGTATTTCCCAAAGGTGCTAGTCAAACGGTATCGCGCCCACATCGCCAGCGCCATGCCTGGCAAAGCAAATACAAAAAACATTAGATTAAACATGCTGGTTTTCTCCTTTAAAAAACCAAGGGTAAATGGCTAATTTTCCAACCGTTTTTGCAGTCAAAACATTTTTGTGATCTACTTAAAACGTGTTGTTTGATAATTAATTTGTGCAGTAATTTGCACTGGTTAACGTTCATTATAAAGAAATTCTATATAAAAATCATTGTTGATTAAGGGTTCTTTGCACGTGGTAAGTTTATAATCAAGTGTATGTTTAAACGACTTTTCGGCCGAAAACCTACTCCCATCACCATCGTCTCTGGCCTACCCCGCTCTGGCACCTCTATGATGATGAAAATGCTCGAAGCAGGTGGGATTCCAATCGTACAAGACGGCATCCGCACGGCAAATGTGGACAATCCCAAAGGCTATTATGAATTTGAGCGCGTGAAGCAATTGCCTAAGGGGGATTTTGGCTGGATGCCTGATGCATCAGGAAAAGCGGTCAAAATTATTTCGGCGCTGCTCAAACATTTGCCAGCAAAATATGAGTATCAGATATTGTTCATGCGGCGCGATTTAGATGAAGTGGTTGCTTCACAATCAAAAATGTTGACGCACCGTTCGGCCGAAAAAAAGGTTGAGGACGCCCAGCTTAAACTGCTGTTTAGCAAACATCTGCGCGAAACCGAAGTATGGCTCCGTCAACAGAAAAACGTCACCTTCCACAACGTTCGCTACCGCGAATTGGTGCAGAATCCCCAGATGCAACTGCCACCCATCGTCCGCTTTCTTAATCGCAAACTCAGCGCCAACGACATGTTATCCATTGTGGACACGTCCCTCTATCGCAATCGACAAAGTTAGGGAGACGATTCCCCTTCGGCAAGCGAGGCACGCTCCACACGCAACCAGTAACTCGCACCCTCATCCACAAATGGCGTTTGGGGCATGATTACCAACGTTGTGCCGATCGATGCGGAGAGCAGCCATTGGCCGTTGTTCAGTTCGTTGAGCGGAAGCGGCGTCATAATGCCGTTTTCAACCTCGGCCACAGACCAAAGCTGCGGCAAAGTAGATCCAACTGGCGCGAATCCTCGCGCCTCCCAATCATTGGCGTTGCGATCCACATCGCTAGTATAGCCAATCGCCGGGATTTGAATATTGGTGACGGCAAATCCACGTTCTGAAAAAGCGCCATCGCTTAGCGTCTCAAAACGAATCAACACATTTTGCCCAACATAGGGTGTTAGGCTCACTGCTTCAAACAGCCAACCATCATAACTTTCTGACAATTCATGGCTATACCCAGAATAAGCAGGCCCATAGACACCTGGCGTTTGCGTCAGCGGCTCTAAAATCTCCCAATTTTGACCATTATCAACAGAAATCTCGACATAGGTGAAGTCAAAATCAAGCTCCAGTTCGTACCAGACTGCATAAGTCATCACCGCTTCGCTAAGCCCTGTCAAATCAAACTGTTTGGTTAGTGTAGAGGCTACATCATTTGTGGAAGGCGCAAACCAAGAACGATTGCCAACAGGCGGCGTAGTCGGCAGCAATGTTGTTATCGTATCTCCTGCAAACGTCACCGTAAACGTGCCGCCCTTGCGAATATCAATATAGTGGACACCAAATTGCGGGATCCTTTTGACCTGATCAAACGGGAACGCTTCGATCCGCTCCTCTTTATCGGGGAACCCAATCGAAAGCTCATCATATCCATGCCGTAGATCGTGGCTTCCATCGTCCAATAGATTCGCGGTTGCCCAATCGAGCATAAACATTTCAAGCGATGTGGCGGGATCGACAACAGAGAGAACCTGACGCAACGAGGCCAGCCCGTTCGCCTCGGACTGCACAATATCACGAACCGCATCCGTGCCTAGCTGCTCCCAAACATAGGTCATAAAAAGGTAGCTAGCCGCGTAATGCTTATAAATTTCAACCCCATCATACTGCCACGTATTTAGCTGTACGCTTGTGTCGTCAAGATAATCGATTGTCTCAGATGTTTCAAAACCGAGATAAATCTCAGCAAGTTGCGACATTCCCTCATTGAGCCAAACCGTTTCGTTCGGGTCGATATTCCATTGGATCAGATGTTGAATTTCGTGGACAAGCGTTGCAAAGTATAAATCACTGCCTAGCTCAAGCTGATCCATATTGAGGAACACCATCTCGCGCTCGTTAGAGGTGCTATCAAGCGCCACGGGGTATTGGTTGACGCTGTTGAAGAAGCCAATTTCCTCAAACTCATCGCTGCTGCGCAAATGAACAATATGGATGTGCGGATCGCCATCGATGCCTGGCCGCCACTCTTGCCCAAACAGATCGATCAATTTAGGATAGAGGTCGCTTTCAAAACGAATCGATACGTTACGCAAAAGCTGTGGATTGTAGACAAATCCTTCCTCAATCCAGAAGTAAGCGTTTTCGGTGATGGACGCCAATTCGGCCGAAACTTCACTCGTAGCCGCCCCATCACTATCCCCTAGCTTAAACGTCTCTACATCTTGCAGCTTTGGCGCAACACGATCAATTGTGCGCTTGGCCGTCACCTGCCCCAAACGAACCGCCACCTCATAATAATCGTAGGGCGGCAGGTCAAGTCGCCACATACGCTCCAAATCAGCATGCATGTCGGCATTACTCGGCCGCTGCGCTACTTCAATCGGAACCCAATTGGCAACAGGTGTGTTGGTTATTCTTGGAATCGGCGTTGTAGGGGTCGCGGTTGGAACAATTGCCGTTGGGCGAGGCGTACGAGAGGGTTGCACAATAATCAGCGCCTCTGTTTCAGGCATTGTTGCCGTCGCGGTTGGTAGAATTTGGGCAGCCTGTTCAGCAGCTTCCTGATTAGACAGACTGTACTCACGATAAAACAAAACTCCCATACCACCCATCAGGATGCAAGCGAACAAAACCAAAAACGCGGCGCATCCGAGCAGTACGGTAGATCGATCAGGTCGACGAGACGATTCAGATTCGTTCATTGAGAAAGCGTGTAGCGATACGCTGATGGCTGTTTTGTTACGGGAGTACTGCCAGAGACCGTTATCACAACCTCACTAAACTCATTGTCTAGCATAAGCGTAAAACTACCCTGTTGATTGATTGTAAGCGGCAACGGTTCTATTTTAACAGTTGCATCACTCACATAAATTGCCTGTAAGATAAACGTTTGCGGCAAACGATTGCTATGCCGCGCCCAACCGAATAACTCCCAGCCATTCAGACCATTTTCAAACGTTTCAACGTAATCCACTGCTGGGATTCGCACGTCATCAATAGCCCAGCCGGCCTCAAAAACGGCATCATCGGTTATGTACTCAAAACGGATAAGAACGCTTCTTCCTTTATACCCAGACAGATCAACATTTACATCTGCCCATACTGGATCGGATTCTAGTCCGCTTTTGCCTGTAAGTCCAACCCCATAATTATTTCCGTGCGGGTCGGCCGTTGTTGAGTAGATACTAGGCAACATTTGCCAAGTTTGCCCTTCATCGGCCGAAACCATCACATAACCATAATCCCACCCCTGCTCAATTTGATACCATGTTGCAAACGTCATGGTAATCTCATCTGTCTCAACCTCTGTCAAGTCAAAAGCACGTGTCATGGTCATGTCAGACTGATCGGCAGGGAACGTTGTGACAAAATAATCGCCGCTGTGTGGCGCAGTTGGCAAAAGCTGGCTCTGCTGCGAGCCTGTAAACTCAAACTGCACAGGCGCAGTCGCCGAAACTTTTAAGTAGTCTGTTCCATACTGATTAACCGCCCCAATTTCAACGACAGGGAACTTTGTATGCGATGTCTCAATTTTCAGCGGATCAAGTTCAAGGTTGCGATAGGTGTATGGCGGTTCTTCACGCCCAATGCCTGCCAAATAGTTAGTTACGATCCAATCGGCAAAAAATTCATCTGGTGTGTCTGAGACGCCAAACGTCTCAAACACCTTCGCAACACCACGAAACCCGTTCTCTGGCTGGCTGACCAGCGTTTGCATAGCGGCATCACCGAAACGCTCTAGGAAATACGCATTGTAAAGAAAGCTTCCGCCATAGTGGGCCAGCCCTTCGGCCGCGCC
>JBMZDF010000348.1:0-6731 GCA_049614105.1 Promineifilaceae bacterium (SeqCode) | reverse complement strand
CAACCGTTTTTGCAGTTAAATCTTTTTGTGATCTACTTAACGCATCACTGAATGCTTATTCAGGTGCTCAGGCAGCAACCTATGGAGAACGTCATGGAAAATCTAGATGTAATCATTATCGGTGCAGGCATTATTGGCTGCGCAACTGCATTTGAGCTTTCAAAGGCAGGCTATAAAACGCTCAACATCGACAAACTTGGCGATGCGGGTATGGGGTCCACTAGCAACTCTTGTGCGCTTGTGCGTATGACCTATTCTACAATGGATGGCATTCAGATGGCACGCGAGTGTTTCAGCTATTGGAAGGATTGGGAAAATTATTTAGGCGTGACAGACGAGCGTGGTATGGCGCAGTTTATCAATCGTGGGACCGTTTCAACCCTAAGCGAACAACCCAATTTCCCACGTATGTTGCGAATCTTTGAGGAGCTTGGCATCGAGCATGAGCTTTGGGAAGGGGATGAAATCGCGGAACGCCTGCCGCACATTTCACAAGGCAGCTACTATCCAGCCACGCGCATCGATGACGAGCGTTTTTGGGCAGACGCAGAGGACGAGATCGAACGGGTCTTACATGTGCGGGACGGCGGTTATATCAACGATCCACAGCTCTCAACACACAATTTGAAAGTTGCGGCCGAAGCACACGGCGGACAATTTTTGTTCAATCGTGCCGTCACTGACGTGCGACGGGCAGATGGACGGGTTGCAGGGGTGACGCTGGACGATGGCGAGGAGATCGACGCGCCTATTGTCATCAACATCGCGGGGCCACATTCACGCATTATCAATCAGATGGCTGGGGTTGAGGATGACATGCGAATCAATACGCGCCCGCTGCGTCATGAGGTTCATTTTGTGCCGAATCCAAATCCTGAACTCGAAACAATTGGGAGTCACTGGTCTGATGTGGATGTGGGTGTTTACTATCGTCCTGAAGCGGGCGATGCGCTGTTGATTGGCAGCAAAGACCCTGAGTGCGATCCGCATGACTGGGTGGATCATCCCGACCATTTCAACCGTTCGGTGACAGATCTACAGTGGAAACATCAAGTTTACCGACTGGCGCGGCGACTGCCTGATCTTAAGATCCCAAATCAACCCAAGGGGATTGTTGATTTGTATGATGTCACTGAGGATTGGATTCCGATTTATGATAAATCAAACCTGCCCGGCTATTACATGGCGATTGGCACAAGCGGCAACCAGTTCAAAAATGCTGGGCCAGTTGGCTATCTAATGCTGCAATTGATCAACGCGGTTGAAGGTGGGCACGATCATGATATTGATCCAATCAAATATGAGGCGGCTTACAATAAGTTTGAGGTAGATACAGGGTTTTATTCTCGTCTGCGTGAGATCAACCCTGAAAGCAGCTTTTCCGTGAGTGGGTAGAGAGATTTGCGGTGTGGTTCCTGCGTTTTTGCGCAGGAACCTGTTTGATTGGACCTGTCGTTAAGGGACGCCAGCGCCACGTGCGGCGGCGAGTAGTCGATACCATTCGACGCGGCTAAGTTCAACATCGTCGGCTGGCGTTGTTTTGGCGAGGCGTTCGGCGTTGCGCGTGCCAATGATCGGCTGGATTTTGGCGGGGTGGCGCAATAGCCATGCAACGGCGATCGCTTCGGCCGTTGTGTTATGAACAGCGGCGATGGTGTTGAGTTCGGCCGAAATTCCCCCCTCCCCCTTAAACAACCGACCGCCCGCCACAGGCGACCACGCCTGAATCATAATGTCATTCATACGACAATAATCGATCGTTCCCAACACGGGCGAATAGACAGATTCGGTCATGTTGGCAACAACACCGTCACTAATCAAGTGATGATGCATCAGGTTAAGTTCAACCTGATTAAGCACAATCGGCTGCGTGACGCTGCGACGCAAAAACTCAATCTGAGCCGCCGTGTGGTTGCTGACGCCAAAGTAGCGCACCTTGCCACTGCTGTGCAGATGATCAAAAGCACGCGCCACCTCATCTGGCTCCATCAACGGATCGGGGCGATGTAACGCCAGCAGGTCAACATAATCCGTCCCCAAACGGCGCAACGTGCTTTCCACTTTGCCCACGATGTTGTCATAGGAAAAATCATAGCGGCCCGGGTCGCCAGGGTTGGGATCGTCGCCCAAAATAATGCCGCACTTAGCTTGCAGCACAAGTTTTTCGCGCAGGCCCGGATTTTGCGCCAGCGCATAGCCGATCGCCTCGTCTGATTTACCTTTGGTGTAAATGTCGGCAAGGTCGATATGGTTGATGCCTAGCTCAACGGCCGTTTTGACAAGGTGGTTGGCTCGGTTTTTGAGTTCGGCCGAAAGTGGCGTCGCATCCCACGTCCCACCAATGTGCCACGTCCCATAAGCCATGCGCGACACGTCTAGCTCTGTGCTCGGAATTCGATATTGTTTCATTCTGCTTCTGCCTCTGTTTCAAGTTCAAGTTCACGATAGCCACGATTCCAATAAACAAGCGGTGCTTCTTCAGGGCGCGGCACGTGTGACGAAACCACCTCGCCCACATAAATCGTGTGCGTTCCTGCGGGATAGTGCGCGTGGATTTTGCAGTCGAGCCATGCGAGCGCATTCTCTAAAATTGGCGCACCTGTGACGGAGGTTGTCCACTCGCCTAAAGCAAAACGATCCTCTTTGCTCCACGCAAAACGGTTCGACAGTGCTTGTTGATCGGCCGCTAGCACGTTTACCGCAAAGGTCGCCCCTTCACGCTGCAAATAATCCTCAGAACGATTTTTCTGGTCAATTGCCACCATAATCAGCGGTGGCGTCGGTGAAATTGATGCAAAGGCGGACACGGTCAAGCCGTGCTTCTCACCATCAGCCTGCATTGTCACAATGGTCACGCCTGACGGGAAGTGGCGCAGTACGGCTTTAAAGTCATTTGATGTTACGGTCATAGCTTTTTAGGAAATGAAGAAGTTTGAATGAAGGATGAAGAACCATCAACAGGTCCGAGTATTTCACCATTCACCATTCTCTATTCTTCATTTCTTCTTCACTTTCTTTCGCCCACACCCAAAGGTGTTAGCGGCGTTGATGCTGGAATGCGTCCCTGCTCTTGCGGTAGCGACACCGTTTCAAGATGCGGCAGGACATGTTTAGCAAATAGTTTGCATGCTTCAAGATGTGGGTAGCCCGAAAAAATAAATGAGCGAATACCCATATCCATGTAGCGTTGTAGTTTGTTTAAGATCTGTTCTGGATTGCCAACCAATGCAGCGCCACAGCCAGACCTTGCTCGGCCGATGCCAGTCCATAGATGCGGCTCCGAATAACCTTCATCATCTGAATTTTCACGCGCCTTTGCCTGTAATGCAACGCCTAACCCATTGGCATCTTGCGCCCGATTGCGGATTTCTGCGCCAAATGCATCATCCAGCTTAGATACGAGGCGATTTGCCGCAGCGCGTGCCTCCGCTTCCGTCTCGCGCACAATCATATGCACCCGCAACCCATAGTCGATTTTGCGCCCATAGGCGGCGGCGCGTTCGGTCAAATCCTCCATGTGCCCGCGCAAATTTTCCTCCGTGTCGGGCCACATCAGGTAAACGTCGCAATGTTCCGCGCACAGATCTTTACCCCAAGGTGAGTAGCCGCCAAAGTAGAGCAACGGCCCCCCATTTTGCTGATAAGGCTTAACAGGGTCGGTTGTCGCGAATTGGACATTGTAAAACTCGCCTTTGTAGTCGATTGACTCTTGCGTCCACGCCTGTTTAAGAATCTCGATAACCTCACGCGAACGCTGATACCGATCGCGTGATTCCATATTTTCACCTGGCATGTTGGACGAAATAATGTTGATCGTCAAGCGTCCTTCTAAAATATGATCGAGCGTCGCGACAGACCGCGCCAGCATTGGCGGCCACAGTTCACCACAGCGGATAGCCGTCAGCAGATTGATATTGGTCGTTTGCGGCGCAACGGCCGATGCAAAAGTCCATGTGTCCTGCCCAACCTGGTAAGAAGAAGGACATAAAATATTGCGATAGCCAAGGCGGTCGGCCGTGAGCAAAATCTCAGACGTGTTCGCATAGCTTGAGCGCAGTTCGCCATCTGGTACGGCTAAAAACTCATAGTCATCGCTACAAATGGGTGCAAACCATGATACTTCGGCACCAGTCAAATGTGGGGAGCGGATTTCTATCATGTTGTTTCCTTGTTGAACGGACGGTGGGGTCCGCTTTTTCTGGAGTAGACTATGGCGTCTGCTCCATATTAACGTAAAGGTTTAGCGTAAAAATTATTGACGAGGGCGAGTGTTGCGGCCCCAATTACCCCCGCATTTTGATTAAAACTTGTGGTGGTTAGCGTGACCTGCTTGCCTAGCCCACCAAATGCACGCTGCTGAATAATCGTTTGCAAACGCGGCAAAAATAGATCGCTACCCTGCGCGTATAAGCCGCCAAGGATGATTTGTTCTGGGTTAAGGGTGTTGACTAAATTGGTCAGCGCGATGCCGAGGTAGGTACAAAGCTGGTCGATACGGGTCAGCACTTCGGCCGAACCACCCCGCCCCTCATCCAAAAATTGTTCAACCGACACTCGCCCATACGCTTCACCCAGTAAAACTGGTTCCGTTACAAGCGTTTCGAGACAGCCCCTTTGGCCACAACGACAGCGGCGGCCGTTTTCGGGCATGATGATGGTATGACCAATCTCGCCTGCGCCTGCGGCGATGCCGCGAAACAGTTGGCGCTGCATGATGAAGCCTGCGCCGACACCAATTCGGCCGAAAACAAACGCCAGCGAATCAACCGTTCGTGCCTGCCCAAAGTATGCCTCCGCCAGCGCCATCGCCCGCACATTGTTTTCCACAAAAACGGGAGCGGCAAGCTGCGTTTGCAACAGCGACGCCAACGGCACATTGTGCCAGTTCAAACTGGGCGCAATAACGTTTACACCGCGCTCGCTATCAACCAGCCCCGACGCCCCGACGCCGATGCCTAACAGCTTTCCGCGCACATCACCATGCTCTGCCAATAAATCACTAGCAAGCGCAGCAAACTGTGCGATTGTGTCGCTGGCTGGCTCGCCAAGGACAAACTGTGCATCGCGTGCTGCTATCAAAACGCCTGTCAGATCAACGAGCGCCACACGGAACGTGCCGATACCAATGTGAATGCCGATGGCGTATCCTGCGGCCGATCTAAGTTGGAGTTGTTTGCGGGGTCGGCCGATTGGGCGGTTATTTTCGGCCGAAGTCGCGACCGCTTCTACCCACCCCTCAGCCAGCAAATCGCGCACCAAATTGGTCACCGTCATCGACGAGATCCCAACCGCCCCCGCCAGTTCAACCCGCGAGTAAGGGCGATCCAACAAGCATTGCAACAATGCTTGTCGATTATGATTTTTCACCGCGACGATGTTGCCACCAAATCTCATAGATTCTCAGGGTTTGATCAGATCAAACAAGCTCACTTTCTCGCTTGACCTTCTGACCATCTATTTAATAAACCATATTTATTAAAGGTGAGTATAAGAACATTCGCATGACCCGTCAACCTACTTCTGACATATGCCTGCTACAGTATCTGCGTTTAGAAAGCGATCATTTTGCTATTAGAGGACAGTTAAGTGCATCATGTATTACTGCGACACTAATTTCAGGGCGCGTATAATGCACATACTGTCAAAACGCTGCGTGCAGCGTCAATTGCTGTTTACAGCATCAAGGATCACACTATGTCTTTTCTCTGGATGATCGGCGGATTCGTTTTGGTTTTATCCCCAATTATTATTGTGCATGAGCTGGGCCACTTCTGGGCCGCCCGTTGGTTCAATATCCGCGTTGACGAATTTGGACTTGGCTTTCCGCCACGTGCAGCGACCTTGTTTGAGCGCAACGGAACTGCCTACACTTTAAACTGGATTCCTTTGGGTGGGTTTGTTCGTCCAGCAGGTGAAGATGATGACTCGATCGAGGGTGGGCTTGCGGCTGCATCCAAAACGGCACGCTTCACCGTTCTCGTCATGGGGGCTGTTTTTAATTTTATCTTTGCTTTTCTCATTCTTTGGCTGGCCTACTTTGTTGGGGAACCAGTCAACGAGATTTCAGTAGGTGAGATGCAGGCTGGCAACGTGGCCGAAGTCGCAGGGCTACAACTGGACGACGTATTTATGTCTATCAACGGTGAAGAGGTGGGCGGCAATTCCAGCTTGCTCATCTCCATCATTAGCGCCAGCCCAAATGAAGCGGTTGAGGTTATTGTTGAGCGCAGTGGCGAGTTGGTTCCATTGACCGTCACACCTGCACCCTCCGAAGCAGATGCATCTCGTGGCGTTTTGGGCATCCGCCTAAACAGTGAGCCAACAGGGAATCGAGTCAGCCTTGGATTTGCAGGCGCAGCGCGTGAAAGTTGGTCTGTGATGTACGAGGTTGTTTCTCTCACACTCAACGCCCCGCGTATGCTTCTTCAAGGGGCGCTCACGCCACAGGAAGCACGCCCAATCAGCGTCGTCGGGATCAGCCAGATTGTTGGCGCAGAGGCCGAATCAGCCAGCCGTACAGGCGACTGGTTTGGTCTATTGTTTTTCGCAGGCATCATCAATGTTGGTCTGGGGTTCACAAATTTGCTGCCAATTCCAGCCTTAGACGGCGGGCGCATTCTCTTTGTGATTATCGAAGCAATTCGCGGGCGCAAAATGGAGCCGGGTCGTGAAGGCATGGTTCACCTCGTCGGCATGTTGCTCTTACTCGGTCTAATGGCACTCATGATTGT
>JBMZDF010000347.1:0-6741 GCA_049614105.1 Promineifilaceae bacterium (SeqCode) | reverse complement strand
GGAATTCTAAGTTGAATTCTTGCCGAAAATTTTCGCGTAGCGAGCGATTCTCGTTTAGGTCAACCTTTGTGTACTGTATGTGAAAATCGTTGTGGATATTCTCGCGGGTCAGCGTAACGGGGATTAGGAGCAAAGGGGCGCTGCGCTGCTGATCGCTGTTTGGCTCGTACCAACGCAACATGCCGAGCGCAAGAAATAGCGTGTTAATGCCGCGATTGTCAATGTGGGTGCGGGCATGATAGGCGCTGTTGCGCAGCCGTTTTTGTAACTCACTGGCTGCGTGTGTCGTTTGAAGGCAATGTTTGTCGGTCAAATGCGGCTGTTCTGGCGCCACTTCACTTGCGCGAACCTTGAACGTCATAGGCATCTGTTTTTTGACGAGGGTGGTGTACACATCGGCCGATGTCTCACCCACTATCTGCACCCCACGGGCCTTCAACAGTCGATAATTTAACAAAGGGTTGCGCAAACCTAAATCTAATAGATTGCGTCGCCATTTTTTTAATGTCATGTAGGGCTACCGAAAATTTATTTGTTAGGGAATCTGGCGTGTTGATTTGTACAATGCTAGCGTTTGCTGCGCAATTTTATCCCATGTGAACGATTGGGCGAGGGTTTGTGCGTTACTGGCAACGTTTTCGCGTAGTGAGTAGTCTGTAGTGAGGGTTTTGACTGCGAGGGTCAGTTCGTTGGCGTTTTCGGCCGAAATTAACCAGCAATTCTCCCCATGCTTCAACTCAGGATCGCCCTGCGTCGTGATCAACGGGCAGCCGTGCGCCAGCGTCGCCATCAGCGTGCCGCGCCGCAGACTGACGCCGTCTTTGTACGGCAGGGTGATGAGATCGGCCGATTTGAGGTAGGCAGAAACTTGGGCATCATCGACAAAACCTGTCCAGTGAACACGATCCTGCAACCCATAACCGTTAATCTGCGCGTGAATCGAATTGAGGAACGCGCTGTTGTTTGTCGGATCGCTTGCGCCCGTTTGACCACCGATGAACACGAGATGATGATTTTCAGGCAGCTTGGCGAGGGCATCAATTAACGTGTCTGCGCCTTTGCTGTCGTTGAGGAAACCAAAGTAGCCGAGCAGGATGTCGTCTTGGGTTAAACCGAGGGTGGTGCGGGTTTTGTGGCGAATTTCGGCCGAAACAGCATGCACCTCAATGTTGCTTCCAATCGGAATTTGCTGCACACGATTGATGTGCCACGCATCGCGCACCACGTTTTCGTCCTCGCGATTGGTCACCACTACCCCGTCCGCATGTCGCGCCATAAACTTGACCACCCACTGACGCAGCGGCCCCGCTTTTGGAAACAGATAAGGCGTGCGCAGATCGTGAAAGGTGACGACCGTTTTTGCCACGCCTCGCATCCGCCAAGGCAGGATATTCATTGCGGGAATCCGCATGTTGAAGGCGGCAGGCTGATACTGGATGTTGACAATATCCAGCTCCTCACGAATGGCAATGTCGGCCACCATGTGCATGTCATTCCATGCCCATTTGCGCCCACGAGCGATAAGTTTCGCGTAGCCAACATCAATTGGCTGATTTAACTCACGAGACGCATATTGACGATCCACAGGACGCGATGCGCGGCTGGAAATAATAAATATTTCATGCCCCAAAGCGTGTAGCGCTTTTGCCAACTCCTGCGTAAACGCGCCAACACCACCTTCCATCGGCGGATATTCACCTGTGACTAATCCGATTCGCAAACTCATTAGTTAGAAATTAGCCGTTTGAAATAATAACGAATGCTGCTGGTTCTACCATTTTGGCCAAGGGCGATTGGCGTTACTGAAACAAGCTCCCATCTACTTTTGCCAAGTTCTTGAAGATTGATTGGCGGTCCCCAAGATGATTTACTTAGCACTCCATCATGCTTATCATACCATTGTCTTACAAGCTTATATTCCCATTTAGCCATGTTGTCCTCAGTAGCCAGCGGCTGATAATTTTGATTGCAGCACCGTCAGATAAGATTGAATGCGCTGTTGACGCAGGTCGCGTCGATGTCCAAGCACGTATTTTAACCCTTCAATCACAATTTGATGCAGGTAGGTGAGCAGCAGTACGGTGCGTATGATTGTGTATGCGCCGCGACCGTGGAACTTGCGAAAGTAGCGCAGTTTGGCGCGGTTGAAATTGATATGACGGTGTGTGACGGCTTGTTCGCTGCTCTTGCCCTGATGGTGCAACACTTGGGCAGTGGGGAGGTAGGTCACGCTGTAGCCTGCGTCTATGACCCGTCGGCACCAATCCAACTCCTCAGAATACATGAAGTAGCCAGGGTCCATGCCGCCAACGCGCTCGTAGACATCGCGGCGGGTCATCATGCACGCGCCGTTGACCCAATCGGCCGAAACCACCTCATCATTGCCCGTCTCTTCCATATAATAGTCGCGCAAAATCTGCTTAGGCGCGTAGGGTTGCAGCCAAGTGCTTTCAAAAATACCTGTGAGCAATGTGGGGAAACGGCGGCGGGATGATTGGTGCGACCCATCCGTGTTGAGCAGTTCGGGGCCAACCATGCCAGCCTCGGGCGTGTTGTCTAGATAATTGACCATTGTTTGCAGTGCGTCGCCAACAACTTCGGTGTCTGGGTTGAGCAGCAGCAGGTAGTCGCCGTTTGCTTGGGCGAGGCCGATGTTGTTGCCGCGTGGGAAGCCGACGTTTTCTGATTGTGCGAGCAGGGTGACGTGGGGAAATTCGGCCGAAACCATCGCCACCGTCCCGTCATGACTCGCACTATCAACAACAATCACCTCAACGGCCAACGTGCCTTTGTGCGCGTCAATCGACCGCAGGCAAGCTGCCAGCAGATGTTCAACGTTCCACGAAACAATCACAATCGATAACAAACTCATTCTCCAAACCAGCGCAACAGAATTTGGTCATAGACGCCCGTTTCGCGCAGCTCAATCAGCGCCACATTGACCTCTTCTAAGTAGGGGCTTTCATCAGGCAGCACAATGCCAAAGGATTCAGGACGAAAAATTGGTTCAACAAGATTAAGGGCCGAATCTTCTGCGTGCAGGACAGCATAGGCAAGCACGGGCGCATCGTACACAAAGGCATCGAGCGTCCCGTTTTGCAGCGCAAAAATGCCTTCCTCAACCGAGTTTAGTTCTGAGCGCGGAATGCCGCGATTGGTTAGATAATCGGCCGAAGTAGACGCCTTAACCGTGCCGACCAAATGCCCGCGCAGGTCTTGTGGCCCCGCAATGTTAACCTCAAGCTGCCGCAGCGTCAGGGCTGTCGTGATAGACGCCGTGAAGTATGAGACGAGAAACAGGCTAAGCAGCATCCAAATCAGCGTGACGACCTGCCCCGCGACTTTGTGCGGCACGGTATCCCCATAGCCCGTTGTCGTTGCCGTAACGGTTGCAAAGTAGAACGCTTCCCAAATGCCGCGCAGATAATCCTCATGAAAGTTTGAATTGCTGTGCCGCTCCATCAGCCAAATGATGTGGGCAACGACAAGCAGAATGAGCAGGGCGACCCCAATCCCACGCAGCAGCAGCGGCGAAAAAATCGTTCGCATTGTGCTGATTAAGGTGTCTTGTCGATCGATGCGGGTGAGAATTTGTAGCCCAGACTGGAACATTGGAAATGAAAAATCGACTACCTGCTCACGCTCAGAGGTGATGCTGATGCTGGTGATGGCAAAATCCATTTCGCCGTCAGCCACCGAGTCAATCATCGCTTGTGCTGTATCAACGACGATGTAGGTGGGATCAACATCAATTCGCGCCGCGATCGCTTCCCAAAGGTCGATGCTAAAGCCAACGTACTGATTGTTCTGCTGAAATACAAACGGCTCAATGTCCCGAACCGCAACAGTAACGGGTGTTAACTCGGTTTGCGCCTGAATATTTGGTGCAAAATATAGCAGCAAAATGGCAATGATTGTGCCAACGCTTAGGGTTAGCGTGCGAGACTGTTTACTGTTCAAGGGCGAATTCTCACTCAATCGAAGGGATCCCAAAGAGGCGTTCGGCGTTGGCGGTTGTAATTCGGCCGATTTCATCCTCGCTCACCTGATGCAGCGCCGCCATCCGTTCCGCAATATAGGGAACATAGCTTGGCTCGTTGCGTTTACCCCGTTTTGGCGTTGGGGATAGAAAAGGCGCGTCTGTTTCCAAAAGGATGCGGTCAAGCGGCACTTGCGCGGCGATACGGCGCAAATCATTCGCCTTTTTATAGGTCAACGGCCCTGTGAACCCCAGATAGAATCCCATTTCTAGCGCCCGTTCGGCCGCAAACACAGGCGCAGAAAAGCTGTGCATGACGCCCGCATTTGCGCGTCCCACCAACGATGAGGCGGCCATCAAGTCGATCACATCCTCACTTGCTTTGCGGTTGTGGATGATAATCGGCAGGTTAAGGTCGGCCGCTAGCTCCATCTGATCCATAAAGGCGCGGTGCTGGGTCGCCTTGGGGGATTTGTCCCAATGATAATCAACGCCTATCTCGCCGATGGCGACTACTTTGGGGTGTTTGGCGAGCGATTCGATTGTCTTGATTTCGGCCGAAGTCCAGCCTACCGTCGAATTAGGATGCACACCAACCGCAGCGTACAAACAATCATACTGTTCCGCCAGTTTCAGCACTGCCTCGCTGTTTCGTAAATCAACCGCAGGCAAAATCATGCGCGTGACGCCGGCATCAAGCGCACGTTGGATCATCTCGTCACGATCCTTGTCGAACTGACCAAAATCTAAATGGCAATGGGTATCAATTAACTGCATAAGGTTCACTACTTGTTTAAACGCTGCGCAGTATAACATCAATCGGCGTGACTTTCCGCCCATATTTGGAGATTTTTGACGTGCTGCTGATCATGTTAGAATCGATAGATGGAATTAGAAAGAGACCAACTTCAAAAAGATATTCATGCTTTATACGCCCGTGAACATGCTGAAATGGGCGAAGCAGGCACTTATGAACGGCTCGATCGGGCAAAACAGTGGGATCTTGCGCCAATTTTGAACAAAGGCGGGGTACTGTTGTTTCCGCATGCAGGTGTGCTCGAATGCGGCCACCAAATTGCAGCCTGCGTCAACGCGGTTCTGGATAGCGGTGCTGACCGTTGTGTCGTCGTTAGCGTTCTGCACGCTTTCACCGACAAGATGCAAGATGCGCGGGTGCGTGTCGCCAATGGTGAAGACCCGGCTAATTTTGACCTTTGGGGCATTCAGGGGCCAGGGTTAGAGTTTCGCAACGAGTGGACGGGCGATCATGCGCTGATCAGTTTCCGTCATTTTATGGCGGCCGAAACAAAACGGCGCGGCATCAAAGGGCCAGAAGTCATCGAACGCTATCCTTATTTGGCAGGTAAAAATCCTGAGCTGCTGCCCAATATGCGTGAGCTAGAGGAAATCAGTAAGGATGCGGTGATTGTGACTACGGCCGATGCGTTTCATCATGGGATTGGCTATGGCGATGCACCTGAAAACGCCTACTATCCGCACAAAGGCGGCTTAGATCGCGCTCATGCGAGTATTTTAGAAGGTTGTCGACTGTTACAAGAAGGCGATTACTGGGGATACAACGGACATTGCGTAACCGCCAAAAGCGACGCCCGTGATGCGGGTCAGGTCATTACACATCTGCGAGGCCGCATGAAAGGCAGCATCGTGGATTTAACCTACAGCGAAGCGGGCGCTCTGTACAAGACGCCTGACCCAACTTGGGTTGCTGCGGCGCTGGTGACTTACGAGCCTGTATAGTAGTGAAGCGGGAGCGAATGATGAATGGAAAACAGTGAATAATTAATGGTGAATGCGATTGATAGCGCATCATTCATCATTCTCCGTTCATTGTTAATTATTCACCGTTCGCTCTGGTCGTTCACAATCGCTTAGCGAATAATGAATGGAAAACATGGTGAATGTAATTGATAGCACATCATTCACCGTTCACAACTACGCTTTTACCAGCTAGGTGGGTATTGAGCGTGTCGATTGTGCTGCGCAGGCGGGTTGATTCGGCCGATAATTCATCCCGCACCTCATCCCACCAGTTCAGCCCTTCCGCCTCCAACTTCATCGCTTTGCGCCACAGACGCGCCGTGTTTTCCTGTTTCATAGCCTGAAACTGGCGACGAACACGGCGCAGCCGACGCTGGCAACCGAGTAGATATTTGCGCAATCGGCGCTCTTGTGGCGTTGTGCCACCCGATAATTTTGAGACCATCTGTGGGTCTAGCTCGCCCGATAGGTCACGCAGGGTGTCAATGTCGCGGGCTTGATAGGCGGTGTTGATCGAGGCCATCATCATCGTGGCGTAGGCACGTTCGGCCGAACCAGACGCCTTATCAGGGTGAAATTTCTTCGCCAACTCACGATACAGCCGTTTTTCAGCCGCTTTGTCGTTGGGCACATCGGTTGGCAGAAGAATCGCTTCATTGTCTATTTGACCAAACGTGTCGCTTTCATCCGCTTCGCCAAAAATATCATCTTTATCAAACGCCAGCCCTAGTTCTTCTGCCTGTCGCTGTAGCTGTAGCTGCGTCAGCAGCGTTTGTGCCGTGCTGCGCAAATCAAGCACGTCCTCTACCCATTCGCCAATCTTGAGACGACAATGCATACGAAAACGGTTCACAGCCGCTTGCTCCTCCGCAAGCTGCGCTTCGGCCACGATCAGTTCCTCACGTGCAAGCGCAAGTTCTTCTTCAAGCGCTTGTAAATGCGCCTTTGAGCGATTTATGGTGATAAGTTGATGGGTCATGGGG
>JBMZDF010000346.1:0-6776 GCA_049614105.1 Promineifilaceae bacterium (SeqCode) | reverse complement strand
TGCTGGCGCTGACGCTGGCGGGGTCAACCGCCAACGCGGGAATCTGCGCGGCGAACGGTGCTTTGGCATTGGGTGGCAACAGCGGCGCGGATGACCATGCGAAAACGTCGCCCAGCGCCTGAGATTGATCATCGACGAGGCCAATTTTGAGTTGGATATTTTCGGCCGAAAACGCACCCCGATTCTCTATCTCGCCCAGCACCCAGCCGCCCCCCGTCGGGGTTCGATAAAACTGCACCGAATTCACCACAATCTCAACTGGAATCGGCGTGCCAACATTGTCGGCCGCTAGCGCCGTCGGTCTGGGTGGCAACACAATCTCTTGCCCAATCTGCAACGCTTCAGGGCGCAAACCGACATTTAACGCCTCGATAGTCTCTGGCAACGTCTGATTTTTGAGCGCGATGCTCCATAAGGTATCCCCTCCCTGAACCGCATAAACAACGGGGGTCGGGGTCGGCGTTGCCGTTGCGGTTGGCAGTGGCGAAGGCGTGATTTGCACAATCGCCATCGTAGGCGGCGCAAGCGTGGCAAACTGAACGCCAATTTGCGGCGTTGCCGTTCGCTCAGAGGTGCGTGTAGGGGTAGAGGATGGCGTCGCCACCGTTTGGCAACCCATCAATAGAAGCATCAGCCCAAGGATAAAAATCCGCATTGTCCCAAGTATAACCACTGCATCTCAAGAGCGAACAAACGTCACACGAATCATGAGCGAATACTGTTTTGTGTCTTAATTAGGGGAAGTTTGGCAAGGGGAACAGGGCGCTTAAGCGCCCTTAGATATAGGCAGCCACCCCGTGAACGGGGTGGCAGGAATCTGTTCAACTAGCCAACTTTGACCAATTCAACATCAAACGTAAGGGTTGCATGGGGTGGAATCACGCCGCCAGCACCTTGTGGGCCGTAACCCAGTTCAGGTGGAATAATCAGCGTTGCTTTGCCACCTTCACGCATCATCGCGATGCCCATGTCCCAGCCTGGAATGACGCGGCCTGCGCCCAACGGGAAGGAAATTGGCTGTCCGCGATTAAGCGAATTGTCAAACTCGGTGCCATCTTCTAGCGTGCCGACATAGTGAACGGCAACGTTTTGACCGCGTCTTGGCGCAGGGCCAGTGCCTGCCTCAATCTCAATATATTCGATTTTTGGTGCGGGCTTTGTGCCAACTAGCTCAACCTCAAACTGCAAGGTTGCGTTTGCAGGAATCACATTGCCTGCGCCACGCGACCCATAGCCCAGTTCGGGGGAAATGGTTAGACGTGCTTTGCCACCCACTTTAAGTTGTGCAATGCCCAAGTCCCACCCTTTGATCACACGGCCTGCGCCAATTGGAAACTCAATTGGTGCGCCACGTTTGTGCGAGTTATCAAATTCTGTACCGTCTAGCAGCGTGCCAACATAGTGGACGCTGACATAATCGCCAGCTTGCGGGCTAGCGCCGTCACCTTCAACAAGGTGTTCAATTTTTAATCCGTTTATACTCATTCGAGCTCCGTTTGTAAATTTAGGTGGGTAGTATAGCAGTATATTAGCGGGTTACTATTTCAGTATTTCAACATGTTTGTTAGTCAGTGCTTCTGTTGAAATACTGATGAACTGACTACCAAGTGGCCTCAACCAAAGCGGGCAGAACCGTTCCTGATGCGCCCTTTAACACAAAATCGGCATAGGGTGTGAGCGGTGTGTTGTTTGGGTTGATTTCGACAAAGAGAGCGCCGCCTCGCAGGGCTAGTTCTGGCAGATAGGCGGCAGGATAGACCATTGATGAGGTTCCGATTGAGAGCAAGATGTCGCAATTTTCGGCCGATTTCATCGCCAACCCCAGCCCATCTTCACTCAACCCCTCCCCAAACCAAACCACATCGGGCCGCAGAAAACTATCACACTGCGGACAACGGGGCGGCGTAGCGTCTTGCTCAGCCCAACTTTCAACTATGTGGTGACGGTCAAAGCATTTGACACGCTGGATATTACCATGCAATTCAACCACGTTTTGACTCCCTGCCATGCGGTGAAATCCATCAACATTTTGCGTGGCAAGCAAAAAATCGGTCGCCTGTTGTTCTATCGCGACAAGTGCATGATGGCCTGCATTCGGCCGTTTTTCGTTCACCAATTGCCGCCGCCACGCATACCAATCCCAGACAAGCTTTGGATTCGCTTTGAACGCATTGGGCGTCGCGAGTTCCTGCGGATCATAATGCTCCCACATCCCCGTTTGGGCATCACGAAACGTCGGGATTCCCGATTCGGCCGAAACCCCTGCCCCTGTCAAAACAACAACTTTTCCATCACGTAGAGATTCTTTAACAATGTTTGGAATATTCATAAGATTAAAAGGTAGATCAAGTAAGGTACAAAAACATTTTGACCAACAAACCTCAGAGGTTTGTCGTTGGTTACTCTGGTTTGTGTATAAAACCTCTGAGGTTTTCATCAATGACTAACGAGTGTGTTTCAAATGGTTTGGTAACGATAACGTAGACTGAGCTTGTCGAAGTCGTAGTGGCGTATCGCTCAGGCTTCGACTGGCTCAGCCGTCGCTTTTTACTCAAATGAAACACACCCATAACTAACTCATCCAAGTATCAACAGCGCCAACGAATAATAGATAAGTAGCCCAGTCGCATCAACGACCGTTGTAATCATTGGCGCACTAACAACGGTCGCGTCGATAGCGTATTTTTCGGCCAAAATCGGGATGAGCGTGGCGATACAGGTTGACCACATAACGACTACGGGCAGCGTCAGCGCAATCACCAGCGCAACTTGGGACGGATTCGTGATCGAAGCGGGCTGCACGATCGCGTAGAGCATTGCGAAAACATAGCCGATGATGCCCAGCAAGATGCCCATCACAAACCCTACCGATACCTCGCGCCGCAATGTGCGCCCCAAATCGCTAAAACGGACTTCCTCAATGGCAAGCGCCCGAATGACCGTTGCCACCGTTTGCGATCCTGCGTTACCGCCCGTGCCGATGACAAGTGTAAAAAAGATGGTGAGCGTTGCCATAATCGTTGCGTCAAGCCGTGTGTTGAATAATGCGACAACTGAGCCGCTCAGCGACGAGGCAAAAAACAAAAGCAGTAGCCAGCCCACACGTTTGCGCACCATTGTGCCGATCGAAACGGAGAAATAGGGTTGTTCTAGCGGACTTGATCCGCCTAGCTGCTGAATGTCTTCTGTGATCTCTTCTTCGATTACGTCAAGGGCATCATCGACTGTCACAACGCCGAGCAGGTGCATTTCATCATCGACAACGGGGATCGCAGTGTAATCGTAGCGCGACATGAGATCGGCAAGCGCTTCTTGGTCTGTTTCGGCCGAAACGGACAAAATATTAGGCATCGCAATCGCCCCAATCGTTGTATCCGCCTGTGCCAGCACCAAATTACGAATCGGCACAACCCCCGTTAGCCGCCCAACCACATCAACCGTATACAAATGATGCAGCGTCTCCGCATCCCGTAGCGCCCGTAAATAGTCAAACGCCTGCGCCACCGTCCACTGCGCCCGCAGCACCGCCACATCCTGCGTCATCAAACGGCCTGCGCTGCGCTCTGGGTAGCTGAGAATGCGCTTAACTTCACGCCGCTCCTCTGGTTCCATCAATTCCAGCAGCTTGTCGCTGGCCTCGTCTGGGATTTCTTCCAGCAGTTCGGCCGCATCATCCATCGGCAGCGTGTCGAGCAAATCAGCTAGCCGCTCATCGTCAACCTTCTCAATCAGTTCGGCCGTGAGAAGCGAATTTGCCTCATCCAGCACCTCCGACGCCTCAAAATTAGGCAACAGCCGGAACGCAGCAACCGCTTTCTCAGCATCCAAACGCTCTAGCACATCAGCAATATCGGCCGGATGATATTGTGATAGCAGCGCCCGTAGCGTGGCAAGATCGCGACGCTCTAGTAATGTCTTAATTTTGTCTATCGATGGTCGTGCTAAAAATTGTCTCTTCATCGTGAGCTCCCTGGCGGCTTTTAGGCGGCGGAATTCTAGCACATTAGGAGAGGCAGGGGCGCAAGCCGTGTTGTTCGCTCGAAGGCACTAGTTCGATTATCATTTGATAGAAATTGGGAGTAAACAGTCAGGAATAAACAGCTCAAAACGGCTTGCTTCTTGCTTCTGACTTCCTAAACATTAAATAAACGAGGTACACATGATTGTTGTAGCAAGTGCAAACGGACGCGTTGGAATGCAGGCGGCGATAGATATTTTGCGCGACGGCGGAACGGCGCTCGATGCGGTTGAGGCTGCTTCGCGATTGGTCGAATCAAACCCAGAGGATCATTCGGTTGGGGCAAACAGCTATCCAAACATTTTGGGTACGCTGGAGTTAGATGCGTGTATTATGAACGGGCGCACCTTGGAAAGTGGCGCGGTTGCGGCGTTGCAAGGCACGACCCACGCGATCTCTGTGGCGCGTAAGGTGATGGAGCATCTGCCGCATGTGTTGATTGCGGGTGAAGGGGCGCGTCGTTTTTCGGCCGAAATGGGCTTTCCTCAAGAAACTGACCTCGTCAGTGACGAAATTATGGATGTTTGGCGCAAGAAGCTAGAGGCGGAAATGTCGCCTGAAACGCTCGCCACGCTTGCCGATCAGCCGCTTGCTGACTGGGTGAAGCTTGCGACCGATCCAAAACGGGTTCACAGCACCGTTAACTTCCTCGCCAAAGATAGCAACGGCGACATCGCCTCTGCCGTCACAACCAGCGGCTGGTCATGGAAATACCCAGGGCGCGTGGGCGACAGTCCCATCATCGGCGCGGGCAACTACTGTGACAATCGTTATGGTGCAGCCGCCTGCACAGGCATGGGCGAGATGGCGATCCGTGCAAATACGGCGCACAGTCTCGTCTTTTATATGAAAATGGGGCTTTCAGTTGGGGAAGCGGCCAAGCGATCTATGGAGGATTTACGTGATTTGGGCGGTGACTATATCGCTGTTATGAACCTTGTCGCGATGGACAAAGACGGCAACCATACCGCTTTTACCAGCATGGAAGGGCGCACCTATGTTTATCAATCGGCCGATATGGACACCTACGCCGAAGCGCCCCGCCAATATGTTGAGATCCCTGGCCGCTGGAAAAGCTGACGTTGATGACTGATTTGGCACTGACGATTTACGGGCGTTGACTCGTAAATCGTCAATTGCACATCGACTAAATATAGCTCGGCCGATACTCACCCCAAACGCCTCGCAAGCTGTGGCAAATTTCGCCAAGGGTTACATCATTTTCAACCGCTTCGACAAAGAGCGGCATCAGGTTTTGATCTGACTTGGCGGCCGATTCAATCTGCCCCCGCAATGATGACACCGTTTCATTGTCACGGCGGGCGCGAATGGCGCGAATAGCGTCCACTTGAGCTTGCTCAACCGCTGGATCGAGCTTGAGCATGTTCATGTTGAGCTTTTCATCCGTTGTGAACTTGTTTACCCCCACAACAACCTCTGCCCCACTCTCTAAGTCCTGTTGGAATTGATACGCCGCATCCTGAATTTCCTGCTGGATATAACCCATCTCGACTGATTTCATCGCGCCGCCAAATCCGTCAATCGTGTCGATGTATGCCATCGCTCGGCGCTCAATCTCGTCCGTCAATGACTCAACTGCATAGGAGCCAGCAAAAGGATCGATCGTGTCGGCCACGCCGCTTTCATGCGCGATAATCTGTTGGGTTCGTAACGCAATGCGTACCGCTTCTTCCGTTGGCAAAGCAAGCGCCTCATCGCGCCCGTTTGTGTGCAAGCTTTGCGTGCCGCCCAACACCGCCGCCATCGCCTGAATCGCGACGCGGACAACGTTATTTTCAGGCTGTTGTGCGGTAAGCGTGCTGCCGCCCGTCTGCGTATGAAAACGCAAACGCCAGCTCTTTGGATCCTTCGCTCCAAAACGGTCGCGCATAATGTTGGCCCACATACGCCGCGCTGCACGGAACTTGGCTATTTCTTCCAAGAAGCTGTTGTGCGCGTTGAAAAAGAACGAAAGTTGTTTCGCAAACTGATCGACATCAAGCCCCGCGTCAATTGCAGCCTGCACATACGCAATGCCGTTTGCCAGCGTAAATGCAACTTCCTGCACAGCGGTGCTGCCCGCCTCGCGAATGTGATAGCCAGAAATGGAAATCGTGTTCCAACGCGGCACATCACGGGCGCAGTAGTCAAAAATATCGGTGATTAAACGCATTGACGGCGCTGGCGGGAAAATATATGTGCCACGCGCAATGTACTCTTTGAGAATATCGTTTTGGATCGTGCCACGCAGCTTGCTGGGTGCGACACCCTGCCGCTTGCCAACCGCAATCACCATCGCCAACAAAATTGAGGCGGGCGCGTTGATCGTCATGCTAATGCTAACTTTATCGAGCGGGATACCGTTAAGCAGGATAGCCATGTCATCCAGCGAGGGGATGCTCACCCCCACTTTGCCCACTTCACCTAACGCCATCTCGTCGTCTGGGTCATAACCAATTTGGGTTGGCAGATCAAACGCAACGGATAAGCCCGTTTGTCCTTGATTGAGCAAATAATGGTAACGTTCGTTTGACTCCTTGGCGGTGCTGAACCCTGCATATTGGCGCATCGTCCAGAAACGTCCACGATACATAGTGGGCTGTACGCCACGTGTAAACGGATATTCGCCAGGGAAGCCCAGCTTCTCCGCATAGTCTCCACCTGTGTCGGCAGGTGTGAAGGCGCGTTCAAGGGGAATGTCTGAACTGGTGGTAAAATCAGGTTTGCGTTCGGGAAAGCGTTTGAGGGTTGGCTCAAC
>JBMZDF010000345.1:0-6796 GCA_049614105.1 Promineifilaceae bacterium (SeqCode) | reverse complement strand
TACGACTTCGGCAAGCTCAGTCTACGTTATTGTCACCAACCCATTTGAAACACACCCTTAAAAAGTGGTATCTAGTATTCAGTCATTTTTACCGAATACTGAACACCGAATACTAATGACACGTCTTAGTCGTACTCTGCAACGTACCATTCTTTTTCGGCACGTGACGGCACATTGTCTGGGGTCACAGTTTTTGGCGAGTGCATGGACAATCCCGCAACATTCACAGCGCGGGCGCTAACGCCCAACACACCGAGGAACCCTTCCGAATCTGCATGATTAAACGAACCGATCGCTTCCATCGATGCCGTTTCTTCTGAGTAGAGCGAGTGGGGTGCGCTGCCTTCTGCGATTGAGTGGAAAGAGATATTGCCTTTGTACAGGGCAACTGTCACCGTTGCGGTCATGCGTTCGGTAAATGAATCAATTGTGGCACGTGCCGCAGTGGTTGCAGCATCAAACCAATACCCTTGATAAATTTGCTCAGAAATGGTGTCTGAGGCCTGTTTAAACACCTTGCGTGCGCGGCGGTCAAGAACAAGTTGCAACACATATTCATACGCTTGACCAAGGACGGCCATACCTGGCGCTTCGTAAACGCCACGGCTCTTGATCCCCACAAAGCGATTTTCAACCGTGTGTAAACCAATCCCAACGCCATTGCGTCCACCGATCTCATTTGTTTGCAGAATCGCATTAAGCGGTGTCACCAATTGTCCGTTGATCGCCATCGGCATTCCGCGCTCAAAACGAATCGTCACGTATTCGATTTCGTCTGGCGCGTCTTTGGGATGTACCCCCATGCCAGGCGTGATGAACATGGCAGGGACTTGCAACGACTCCAGCGCACCCGCTTCATGCGTTAGACCGAGCAGGTTTGCATCGGTTGAGTAAGGCTGATCGTGCGTCGCGGTGATTGGCAAGCCTTTCGCATTGCAATAGTCAATCATTTCGGTACGGCCGGGGAAATCTGTCTCTTTCGGATTTGGAAAATCCTCCCACAGCGCCGTATCACGCCAAGGCGCATATACTTTGAAATCAGGGTTCATCAGATTGGTTGCCAATTGGAAACGCACCTGATCGTTCCCGCGTCCAGTCGCACCATGCGTTAGGATACTGATGTCGCGCTTTTCCATTTCTGGCAACAACGCCGCAACTGTTACCTGACGTGCAATGCCAGTTGTGTTCCAGTAGCCACCTTCATATTTGGCTTGGTACTGAATAACGCGAATACCAGCCATTGCCATTGCATCTTTTGCATCAACGATAACTGACTCAAGTGCTCCCGAAGCAAGCATACGGGTGCGAATGTCATCAATATTGATCTCATCGGGTTGCCCCAAATCGGCCGTAAATCCAACAACATTGACGCCCATATCAGTGAGCCATTGGGAAATAGTACAGCTATCTAAACCGCCAGAAACGGCTGCGCCGATTGTTTTGCCGCGCAGTGCTTTGTAATCCATGTGAAATCCTTTTCTTTAATGCGCAAAATGCGCAGATCGTACTTAGTAATAATAGGTTGTTGGTAACTAATCAAGAAAGCTATCCAACAACGATTGAGGAAAGCCTCAATTGATTGGAATAGTTGTCGGCACATTGGCAATTTCCAATGGCAGGACAACCGCAATCTCATCGCAATTGTCCCGAATGGGGCAAATGCGACAGACATGCCAAATTTTTTCTGGGAAGTTTTCTTTTTCGGTAACGGTGAAACCGCACTTTATAAAGAAAGGAACGGCGCGTGTTAATGCAAACACGGTCGGAACGTTACGACCTCGCGCCATTTCAACTAATTCATTGACAATTTTTCGGCCGAAACCAAATCCCTGTGCGCTGTCCAGAACCGCCAACGAACGCACCTCGACCAAAATTGCCGTATATTGCAACAGCGATCCGATCCCCACAATGTCATCGTCGAGCAGCGCAACGACCCAATCATTGATTGTTAGACGAATCGATTCGGCCGAACGCGGCAGCAGATCGCCCGTCTGCACAAACTGCTCAACAAGGGCTGCAATCGTCTCAACATCATCCAGCGTTGCAGCACGCAGCGATGCGATAGGGGTATCGGTTGACATAATTTAAGCCTCGCTTTCTGTAATCGCCTCGGCAATGATGGCAACCGCACGATTGATATGGGACTCATCAACAATGAGCGGCGGCACAAGACGCAAGACCTTTTCACCAGCGCCGACCGTTAACAACCCCTTTTCAGCCATCAAAGGGACAAGCGGTGCGACAGGAATCGTCATTTCGATTCCGAGCATCATGCCCAACCCACGAACCTCAACCACCTTGTCTTCAGGCAAGTTCGATTCAAGCTGCTCATGGAGATGTTCACCCATTTCTCGCACACGGGCCAAGAAATCAGGGTTACTCACCTTATCAAATACAACGTTGGCCGCACGGGTAACCAGCGGGCCAGCGCCAAACGTGCTGGCATGGTCACCAGGCTTGATCGTATCGGCTATCGCTTTGTTGACCAACACAGCGCAAATCGGCAGGCCGCCCGCCAAAGGCTTCGCCAAGGTCATAATGTCTGGCACAACGCCATACGCTTCATGCGCCCAAAGATAGCCTGTGCGTCCAAGTCCGCACTGTACTTCGTCAAAGATCAGCACCGCGTTGTGCTCGTCGCACAGCTCGCGCACACGTCGCAGGAATTTAGGGTCGCAGGGACGAATGCCGCCTTCACCTTGGATTGGCTCAATAATCACGGCGCACACGTCGCCTTGGATTACTTCTTCGGCCGATTCAATGCTGTTAAATTCACCAACTCGCGAACCTGGCATCAACGGACGATAATATTTTTGATACTTTTCGCGTGGCGTCACAGACAATGCGCCCACGGTGCGACCATGAAACGCATTGCTAAAACTGACGATCATTGTCTTGTCAGCACGATCGTTGACGTAAGCAAACTTGCGTGCAAACTTAATCGCACCTTCATTTGCCTCTGCGCCTGAATTGCCAAAGTAAACTTTATCGGCAAAAGATGCCTCGACAAGTTTCTTCGCCAACTCGACATGCGGCGTCGTGTGATACAGATTGCTCACGTGTACAAGCTTGCCCGCCTGATCGCTGACGGCCGCCACCCAATCAGGATCGCTATGTCCAATCGCGTTGACCGCGATCCCAGCGCAAAAGTCGAGATACGCTTTGCCGTTTTCGTCGTATAAATTGACGCCTTCACCGTGCGTGAACACAATCTCAGGGCGCACATAGGTATTGGCAACGTATTGTTTTTCGTCTGCAATAATTTGCTCAGCTAACATAATAGTCCTTTTTTGGCTATCTCGAAATAATTATTATCCAACCCCCTCCATTATCACCAGTGAGAATCGGTTGGTTTAATTCTTGAGATTACCTCATTTACTGACGCGATGATCATCGCGGCTCATCCAATCTGCGGGGTGCATTGCATCAGCGGTGACAATATCCCCAACTGACAGTGTGTTTAAATTGTGGTGGATTAAGTTTGCGCCAAACATGACGCCGTTTGGAAATTTTCGATAGCCTGCCAGCGTGCGATTCGGTTCTTTGCCCATCACGCCTGTTTGCTGGTTGACAGTTGGCACGGCGCAGCGGGCGCAAGGTTTTGCGCCCGAAAACGACACGCCAGCTATGCGAAGCTTGCTCCACATATCTTCCTCATGCGCGTCGCAGCCACTAACGACAATATTCGGCCGAAATCGATCCATCCCAATCGGCTCGTCCAGCTTTGAGTTCAGCAGATCAAGCGATGCTTGTGACAGAATCAGCGTTGCATAGCCATCTGAGAAGCTATTCACATCTTCCGCACTGAAAGCAAAGTCGGCATTGATAGGTCGCTTTGCCCCTTCCTTCATCGCAACCAAACGTAGATCCGCGCCCAAATATTGCTTGACCCAAGCGGCGACTGACTCACCCTGATCGATCGCGTCAACTGTGTCGCGCCACACAACCACCGAGACAGGTTCCCCTTGTCGCTGGATCTGCAAGGTCAAGGTTGGCATGTTGGGCGCATTGAGCGTTAGGGTGTTGCCATTGATTTTCGGCCGAATCAGCGCCATTTTCGGATAGATGCGCTGCGTTACAAATTGCCCAGCAGGGGTTGTGAACATCAGCAGGCGATCGTTTTGCAACCCTGTGGCTGTCATTTCGGCCGAAGTCACACGGATGCCTGCACAAGCCTTAATCGGATAGATATAGAGATCTGATACTTTTATCAACAGATGTATAAAATGAAGAATGCTGCATAACAATGAAGGGCTTATGTTCTGTCTTCATTTGCTATGTGCCATTCATCATTGGCTAAAAACCGTGCCGCTGTCTGTTAGCAATCCTGCTAAGTTCACAATCCGCGTTCGCTTAACACCCTTGGCAACGGCCGAAAGGGCTGCGTTAACTTTTGGAATCATACCACCATAAACGACACCTGACTCAATCAGCGCGTTTGCTTCGGTGACAGTTAAAGACGGGATGGGATTGCCTTCATTAAGGACGCCGGGGACATTAGAAATAAAGTCAAATAGATCAGCCTGAAGTGCGGAGGCAATTGCCGTTGCGGCTTCATCTGCATTTATGTTGTAGGGTTGTTGGTTAGAATCGGCCGAAATAGGAGACACAACAGGCACAAACCCTTGGCTTAACAAACGCTCTAAAACATTGGTACGAACCGCAGCCACCTCACCAACATAACCCAGATCCGTGGTTGGGTGTGCTTTCTTTTTTGCCGTTAACAATTGCGCATCCACACCGCTAATCCCCAGCGCATCCACACCAACAGCTAACAATGCACGCACCAACAGTTTATTAGCTTGCCCCGATAACACCATCTCAGCTATCCCCAAAGACCGCCCACTTGTCACCCGCAATCCATCAACTTTAATGGTTGCAATGCCAAGTTGCGTATGGAGATCCGCGATGGCACGGCCTCCTCCATGAACAATTACAACTGGTTCTAACTTAGATAATGTTGCAATAGCATGTGCCAAACCAGCCAGAAAGTTTGAGTCACTTAATTCATTACCGCCAACCTTCAAAACACGCATAGATTCACCAAAATTGAGTTCAATTGTATACTGCGTGTATACAATATGATTTCATTTGTTTACATATGAATACATTTAACTAGAGTTTATTTCTACACCAATCCGCAGCCTTCCTCTAATCCAAACACCACGTTCATATCTTGCACAGCCTGCCCTGATGCACCCTTCACCAAGTTATCAATCGCAGACGCAATAACCAACACGTTGCCTGCCATCGTCAAGGAGAGCACCGTATGATTGGTATTCACAATATGAGCTAAGGTTGAAAGTTGACCTTCTGGCAACACTGTCACAAATTGTTCATCGGCATAGCGGGCCTCATACAACGCACGTGCTTCTTCATAGGAAATCGAAATCGGTGCGTAGATAGTACTTAGAATGCCGCGTGGAACTGGCAACAGGTGGGGTGTGAAAATCAGATCGGGGGCATCTGGATCAAGCGATTTCATCACCTGTTGTGTTTCAGGCCAATGACGGTGATTCTGTCCAACTTTGTACGGATAGAAATTTTGCGAAATCTCAACAAAGTGTGTACCGGGTTTAGGTGTGCGTCCAGCACCGCTAACACCTGATTTAGAGTCGGCAATCACGGTCCCCGTTAAAGCCTGAGCCTCAAGCAACGGCGCTAAACCCAACAACATAGACGTCGGATAACAGCCAGGGACAGCGACCAAGTTGGCCCCGACCAACTTCTCGCGATTGAACTCTGTCAATCCATAAATAGCCTCATCTAACAAGTGTGGTGCGGGATGCGCCAAACCATACCATTCTTTATAAACGTCGGGATCGTCTAAACGGAAGTCCGCACTCAGATCAATAACCCGAACCCCAGCAGCCAATGCTTTAATTGCAGTTGGTGCAGAAGCAGCATGTGGCAAACATAAGAACACAACATCTACACCTGTAAGATCAACTGCGTCGGCCGAAATTAACGGCAGAGAAGGGGCCTGTACATAAATATCCGACAGCTTTTTGCCAACAAAGGAGTGAGTTACTGCAAATGCAATATTGACTTGTGGGTGGCGGGTTAAAATCTTAACAAGTTCAACGCCAGCATACCCCGTTGCACCATAAATTCCTGCTTGAATCATTTTGCGCCTCAAAATAAAAAACCCGCTAACCTTGCGGTCTAGCGGGTGATTGTTTACGTGTTTAATTCCAGAGCTTCGCTACGTAACAGTCATCAACAGACCATAATGGGGTCTTGACGTCGACGTCGGCGAGGTGCTGGTAAACGAAATAACATAACGGTCACAATAGTAACAAATGCAAAAAGGTTGTCAACCCGCAATTTGATTTCGAGGCAAGGGGTCATCTTGATCAACGTCTAAACTGCAATCATGATCTTATCGAAACAGGATAGAGATGGCCGAATAACTGGCGTGGTTTAATGGTATCACGCTAAATAGTATGGAATCGGCCGATTCCATAAAGCCCAAACAGCATGTCTATCCGCTACACAAGATTTGCACACATGGTGTATACAAATGTATACACCATGAATACCTATGTATTCACATGAATACCTATGTATTCACATGAATACATAGGCAAAACCTCAATGGCCTGAGACCAGCGAGGTTGCCCAACATCATTTCTCTGGATTTCAACATGCCATTACATAGATATTTATCTGATCAATCTAAGCGCCATTTTGGGCCTCATCACGCGAACGACTATACGCACTCCACCTTCCCAAGCAACGTTGAAAAGGGTTGAATAAGGTGTCAATTCTGTTTGCACTTAAGTAGGTCACAAAA
>JBMZDF010000344.1:0-6805 GCA_049614105.1 Promineifilaceae bacterium (SeqCode) | reverse complement strand
AAACGACTCCGTTTCACCTGCTCGCAAGTAACTTACCATTGAGTCAGCAAACTGCTCAACGCGCTTTTGCACTGCTTTCTCAAAATCGGCTTGATCTGCCGCTGTCTTACCAAGCTGTTTGGCGACGGCTGAATCTTTGAGAAGCTGGATAATCTTTTGTTTGATATTTTGGTAGCTGGCTTCGGCCGAACCCCCCGCCACTTTGAGCGCATCAATAACCGTATTGGCAATCACCCCAAATGGCGACACACCTAGCACGTCATGCTCCAACGGCTCCTCGCTCATCGTGATAATGCGCGTCCAGTGGACCTTGACACTGATTGGTGGTGGCTCGATGAGTGCATTCTGTGAACGCACGATGTTGTTACGATTGGGCTGCGTTTGAATGTGCCAGAGCGTTGGCAGCCCATAACGAATCGTTTCTGTATCGTAGGCAGCGGGGAATAGCTGTGTTTGACTGTAGACCGCGAGTCGTTCAATTGTTGCGCCGCGTGTGGGGGAAATCGGCCGATTCAGTTCATTCGCTTGCAACAAGTTGCCAGGCATCGCGTCGTTAATGCCAAACAGCATCCCCGCGTAAGCACCCATCCGCTGAAGCTTGTCCAATCGCACAAACATTTGCGGCAAGTTGAGCGCCTTTGTCAAACCGTTCATTTCGCGGGCAAACGGGGTTTTCTCATCCCCGCCTTCTGAAAACTTAGGAAACTTGCGCCAAGAATCGTAGGCAATGCTGCCAATCGCATTGTTTGTCAGAGGATCGCGAGCGTACCAATATCGTGCATCCTCTGGCGATACGTTCGTTGGGTAACCCAACACGCGGTTGTAATCTCGACTGCCACCGTGCGAATAGAGGCCCCCGCCCAAGGTTGCACGATTCAACGAATACGGCGATCCCGCATTGCCCACAATGGCCCGTTGCACCCGCTGCGCGACCAATTCAAGCCCTGACTCTAACTGTTGATATGCTTCTGTTTGTTCAATCAAGGTTGTCATACTCTATTTTCATCCTCGTACCAGTCGTCATCTCGTCCACCAGCCGACGGCCACGTCAATGCAGCAATGCCAATACAGTACGCCATTGCTAAATCGTCTGTGTCCCCCTCTGGCGCTTTCAGCGTCGATGCCTCCAAGTTCTGCAACTCAAGCCGAATGGGTTCGCTGTTGATCGTCACATTGCCCGACTTAGCGACATCGGCTGTGCGGTTGACCGCCTGCGGTTTGAACTTCACGTTCGATAGCCAGCCATGCTTGCCATCAAACGGATTGACGTACAGCAAATATTGATACCCATGCGTGATAATTTCTTGAATTACGCTGTGTCCGTGATTATTGCGCTCTGGGCAGATGACTGCACCAAAATAATATTGCGAGACCTGAATGAGATAGTTTGCTTGGGTTGCTGGATCAAAGACGCCGTACAGGATCGCAACTTCTTCCCACGTTTCAGCATCGAAGACAATTGCTGGCGTCGGGTCGCTTGTGACGTCCCCTTCGGAGGTATCGGCCGAAATCACATACTTTCTACCGTATTCGGGTGCTTCATAAACAGTTAATCCAGGCACGGCAGGACAAGGGATGCCAAGCACATTGGCAGGTTCATTCTCCAAAGGTTTGCGTTCCCCTACGCACTTCTCTAACCATGCTGGCTTGAAACGCTTTGATAGCGAACGCCCAGCCATCGCCTGCGCTGCGGTGGCTGGATACTCTTGCCAAAGGTCGTCCTGCTCTTTGTCGATCTTAAGCTGCTCATACCATGCCTTGAGTCGCGACGGCCGCGCCCACCACGGCAAGAACACCGCTTCGTAGCTCGATAGCCCTGTCATTGCCTTACGATACATCACGCCAAAAGCGTGGTTAGGATTCTCTTTATCGGCGGTGGTGATACACAGCAGTTGCCCACCATCATTAACCGTTGGCTCCACCGCGTTGATAAGCTGCTTAAAAATCGGGATTTTCCACGCCTCATCGATCAGCGCGACCGTTGCTGTAAATGAGGAGCCAGCATGCTTAGTCGTCGAGAACGCTTTGAACTTGCTCCCGTTGGGCAGCACAATCTCAAGCGTATTGTCTTTTGGCAGTGGGCCACACAGCCAATCTGGCAACTCACGCAACATTCCCGAAACACGCTCGACCAACTCCTTTGCTTCATCCTCGCGCAAGCTGAAGATAATAATTTGCGACCCGTCACGAAACAGTGCAACCCACACGCAATAGGCTAAACATAGCCATGACAAGCCAAGCTGCCGTGCTTTGAGAATCAGGACTTTGTTGTGCTTCAGCAGAAAGCCCAGCACCCACTTTTGCGCAGGCCAAATGAGAAATGGAAACCAGCCCAGTTCGGGACGTTGTTTGTCGTTGATACGGATGTGGTGATAGATGAAGTAGGCGACCGACTTGGCGCACTTGGCGTATTCTTTTGTTTGCCGTTCCTGCTCAGTTGGCACGCGAGGAACTTCAAACCATGTCAGAAACCAAAGGCAGCATATAGATAGAAATGTTGTCATGGTTGTTCGTTCGGATCCCACTCATTGCCGTTGTCGTCACTTTCCCATGCATTTAACTCTTCAAGGGCAGTACGTGTCCACTGCTTCACATCTTCGGTCGAAACAGGCCGTCCTACCTGCTCCCCTTTACTTGTCACATCATGTTTCTCTTTGGCCGTATCCATATCGAGCGCCAAACGAGCCGCTTTGTCGGCCGCATTGACAAGCGAGGCTACGTCTCGAAGGTTCCAGTTAACGGGCTTTATAGTAATTACGCCGTTTGAATCTATTTTTTGCTCAGTAAGCGGCATGTCGAGCATCAAATCAATTTTGGCCAGCACACGCTCTGTCACTGACAACATGCGCTCTTTGTGTGCTGAGCGCCGCGCCTCGCGCCGACGTCCTTCTTTTTTACGCTCATAGTCAAGCGTCAAACCGACAACCGCATCGAGCACAGCCCGAAACGGTGGGTGATTAAACCAAGTGCTTTTGCGATTGTAAAAAGTGGCTCGACCGATCACACCTGGTTCCTCAAACGCGCTTTTACGGGTACGTGTTGGGTCTGCATCTGCATCGGCGACTGCTTGAATGGTGCGTTTGCGCTTTTCCAACGAGCGTTTGCAAATCGGATCCGCCTCCAACTTGGCAAATTCGGCCGAAACTGCCGCTTCATAGGCGGCCTGCTGCTGCACCAACTCAGCTTGGTAGGTATGGTCAAACGCGTGTTTGCTAGCATTCTTCATCTTTTATATTCACCACAAAACAACAGAACGCAAGTTCGTAATAGTTGCAGGGCAATAAATTTTTCGGAGGATTTTAATCAAATAGTGCTTTTTCATACTTGTATTGGGCATTTTTCAATCAAATCAGGCTGTGCGAAATGTCCATCATTCCTCACACCTGTCTCACAGCTTTGTCACAACTTGTACACACATGATTTTTGTATTCTTGTAATCAATTGAAGACGACAACAACAAAGGAAAAACAAATGGAAATTATCACCAAAGAACATTTACTCGATACATTTATGCAGCACTTACATGAAAACATGACTGAGGAACGCGAGTTCAGCGAACGCCAATTCGACACGCTTGACGAGTGGGCTTGGAATAACGAAGAAGCACTCGGACGCATTGTTTATATGATGATCGGCGACCATTACGGCGACTTTGACAGCATCATTGAATAACACCTGCAAAGGGTTGGCTTGCAAACCAACCCTTTGCATTTCGGCCGAAAACGCAAAAGGAGTAATCATGAAACACGCTAAAACAATTTACAAAATGTACGACCCTGACAATAACGCCGTCTACTTCGATTCACTCACCGAACTACGCGACTGCTTTGATTTAACTGACCTTGAAGTTAATCGCATCTTCCGCGCAAAGAATGGATGCACGCTAAACAATGGCGATCAGATCATCATCTTACGGAAATAAGCACAATGAAACAGCACGGCGGAAAACGAGCGGGCGCGGGGCGTAAGTCCTTACCCGCCAACCAACGAAAACAGGTAAAAACAGTTCGGTTGAAACAGGCACAGATCGACGCCCTGATAGCTGAATTCGGCCGATTTCAAGACGCCATCGAAACCTTGGTTAATCGTCATCTGGTTGAGGATAAGGAGTGACAGGCTCTAGTGTTGCGAGCAGAGAAATCAGTTGGTCAGTGTTGAATGAAAGCTCATGCACCTGCCCACTACGCATTACAACCCGTGTGGCCTCGCCATGCCCATGACCTGTGATGTTTAGGGCGCAAACACTCTCAACCTCGTGCAAATTGATCGCCCCTCGAAAATGACTGTAACCGTCTATAAAATGAACTCGCACAATATGTTTAGATGCCATCATAAGCTCCTTTGTTAATCAACAAGCTCGGCCGTAATACCGAATGCTTCCTGATAACGTTCCAGCGCAACCGCCACAAACTGCGGAGCCAGCTCAACTGCACGACATTGCCGCGCCAAGTTCTCGGCCGCAATCAGTTGGGACCCGCTGCCACTAAATGGCTCATAACATATCTCGCCCATATAGGTGTGTTGCTTCATGGGCGTTTCAAATACCTCCAGCGGCTTCGAGGTTGGGTGCAGTGTTGCTGTACCTGGCAACGTTGAGTCGATCTGCCATATGGTTGATGGGTAATCTTCGGCCGAACGGACAGGCTTATTTCCCCGAATCCAACCGAAGAAACAAGGTTCATGCTGCCACAAATACCAGCTGCGCGTCAGTACAGGGCGTGACTTCGCCCAGATAATTTGTTGATGTGCAAACGCCCCATGTCGCTCCCAAACCTCCTCTAGCATCGCTTGACGCCTTGATGCGTGCCAGCAGTACCATGCTGCATTCGGCCGAATCGCCACCTCTATCGCCACGCTAACAAACCCATCATACAGCGCCACCCCCTGCTCTGAGGCATCCCAATCAGTATAGTCTTCGGTCCGATCTTTGTTCTTTTGAGGGTTGTCTTTTTTGCCCCATGATTGCGGGTGATTTGTGCCGTCATAATCGACAAGATACGGTGGGTCTGTTGCAAACAGTGCGGCACGCTCACCTTGCATCAGCCGCTCGACCGTTGCTTTGTCTGTTGAACTACCACAGATAATGAAGTGTGCTTGACCCTCCGTGCGGCTTGGCAAGCACCACATCTGACCTGTTTCGACACCCCACTTCTGTCGCAGGGTGTCCGCTTCATCAGTTTGTGGCTCAGCATCGTTTGGGTCGTGATTTTCGGCCGAACGTGCGCGATGCTCTGCCAAAATAGCTGTCAGTTCCTGATCGCCAAATCCAGTTGGCATATCAGGCGGTAACGCTTCTAGCAGTTGCGCCAACGTTTCCTGATTGAAACGAGAGGAGTCGCCAAGCTTGTTGTCAGCAATAGCATAACCAGTGGCCGTTGCTGCATCATCGGTGACGCACACGGCGGCGATGTGGGTCCAGCCCAGCGAAAGCGCCGCTTTTAACGTACCGTTCCCTTTAAGGGTTCGGCCACCTTCGTCCACATTGATAACAATAGGTGTGCGCTGCCCATAGATGCGCAAACTAGCTGCGATGCCGTCCACATCATGCCCTTCACGAGCGTTTGACGGGTCGAGGGTTGGGTCGCCGATAGGGATCGCTAGTGGGCGCAAGCTTTCCACAATATAGTTTAAATCTGGAGTTTGATTGAGGTCTGATTGGGGTTTAATTCCAGCGTTCATAAATTCATCTGTGTAACTGCACTAGGTCTACCTTGGAGCGCATTGCAATGTTAACGGTTCGTCGAACTCACATTTGGTTGTGATTAACTAAGGGTTTCAATCCACCAACCACGTTTGCGTGGGTAAGTACAGTGGGCCGCACCAAGGAATGCCCCAATCTGTGCTATCTGCCCGCTATCATGTTGATTGTAGTTATCTGGATGTGGGTCAATCTGATCGATTGACACGACATGAGTATATGTTTCATTCTGCCGCATGTAGATTTGTGATGTTGAACAACAGGAAATAGAACGCTAAAGCGTTGGGGGGTTCTGTTATTCAAAGAATTGGATTTGTCTATCTGCGCAATATACGATTATTTCGCGCCCAATTCAGTATATCACAAATCGTTTTGTTGTATAGAACAACTTAGAACAAACAATGTTTTTCAATACCTTTTGACCACCCTTCTACTTATGGCATAATCCGATTAGAATCGGTGGAGTTTAATTTTTTGGAAAGCTAATGAGTCTTAAACAGAGCGATCTTGAACAAGCTTTATATGGTGCTCTCATTAATGCCTTTGATCGTGCATCTTTATCTCAACTTCTCCGCTTCCACTTAGGAAAACGCCTTGACCTCATTTCAGGCGACAATGACAACCTTGCTCAAACTGTCACATCAATAATCGATAAATCTACTCAAGAAGGCTGGACTACCCAGCTAATAGAAGCTGCCCAACAAAATAACCCAACAAATCAGCTTCTAAAGCAACTCGACCCATCTGATTTCAAATACACTCCAATTGCGTCGACCTCCACTCCTAAACATATTCGCCTCGCAATAGGTATTTTAGTTTTTGCTACGATTAGTTCTCTTATTTATCTAACACTATTCTCACAAAAACCTCAGCAAATGAGCGGTGATTTTCGTATTGCTGTGGCAGGTTTCACAGAGCAATCTCCCTCTGTGTCCTCTAACTCAAGAATTGGAATGGAACTAGCTGAAAGTGTTTCACTGCTGCTTCAGAAAAATATTGATGAAGTTCACCTAGACTTTATCATGACTATTTGGGGGCCAGAACGTGTACGAATTATTGAGGGAGGGAATGAGATAGAACGAGCTATAGCTGCTGCACAGCTTGCTG
>JBMZDF010000343.1:0-6812 GCA_049614105.1 Promineifilaceae bacterium (SeqCode) | reverse complement strand
TGGCAGTGCCGCCGCCATCAGAAATGAAATCAGGGCAGCGGTTGCATTAACCAATCAACGTTTTAGAGACAGCCAGATTGATACAGTGCTAAATTTGACAGGCTTTTATGAGACGCCTTATGCCAGCACATACGACACGTCGATTGATCTGCAGCGCTTTGTCGACGTAGATGATGGGTATATGGATGAGATCCACACGCTGCGTAACGCGCAATCGGCCGATTTGGCCGCACTAATCACCCTACGCGCCGACGATGGGTCATGCGGTCGCGGGAACCAACCCTCCTCTCTCAGCCATGCTTGGTTCGATACGAGTGCATTTAGCATCAATCCTTTAAGCTTCATGTACACAAATGGACAAATCTACTCTTGCAACATGATCAGCGTGGTTGGGCATGAGGTTGGACATAATTTATCAGCACGCCACGATTGGTTTGTCAGCAGTGGCCAAGACTCAAATCACGGTTACATCGACTTCGACAGGCAACAACGCACCGTCATGGCCTACTCAACCGCATGCATCCAGCGTAACATCTCTTGCCCTAGAGTTGATTATTACTCAAACCCAGACGTTTCTTTATCGGGTGGGCCTCTTGGCGGGGTGCAAAAATATCATGGGGCCTATGCAGACAATGCTTGGGCGATCAATGCGTATCGGGTCGAAGCAGCCAACTATCGTTGGAAGAACAACCCGCCCAGCGCCACAGGGGGGCTTGTTTATGACAGCTATTGGCTCTACCTACAGACAGGGCATAGTGGGGCTGCAAACAAACAGGTTGCCAAATGTGGCGCACCCTCCTATGCTCAACTCATCACTCGCAACCAAAGTTTAGAAGCACAAACAAACGTGACAGCCACGCTCACCACGACCGACCCTTATTTAACTATTGAACAGGACAACACAACTACATTTGCAGATTCGCTTTCAGGCGAGGTCATTCCTGCTCAAACTTATATCACGCTCTATTTTGATGTAACAACCCCCATGTTTCATTCCGCAATGGCAGAGGTAAACATTACATCCAGTCAAGGCGTCATCACCAACACACTCGCGATCAAGGCCAACTGCTTCCCTGATCAAAATGACATGCATTTACCGATTGTGACCAATCACTAAATGAGGCACTCATGAACCGTCGCGAATTTACAAAACTCTCCCTTCTAACCTCGATGGCGGGCTTACTGGCCCATTGTCAATCACCAAATACCCAAGAGATAGACAGCGATGAACAAATTATTGTTGTGGGGGCAGGTATGGCAGGGCTTGCCGCTGCACGTTTGTTGCACGATGCTGGCTTAAACGTCACGATACTTGAGGGACGCGAGCGCATCGGCGGGCGCGTTTGGACCAGCCGTGAGTGGGAGGATGCACCTGTTGATATGGGTGGCTCGTGGATTCACGGTGCGAAAGGCAATCCATTGACCGCGTTGGCCGATGAGCTTGGCGTCCAACGCTTAGCGACTGACTATGAAAATATCATTCTGTACAGTCATGATGGGGATCTCCAGCCCGATCGGGTCTGGAAAAAAATTAATGCCTATGTTGAAATGGCAGTGCAGGCGGCGGGGGAAATCGGCCGAAATCAAGACGACCTCTCCATCGAAGCCGCCCTCCGCCAAACCTTTGACATCAACACCCAATCACAAGACGAACGCCGCGCCTTCAACTTTGCCGTCAACAATTATATTGAGCAAGAATACGCGGCCGACATCAGCGATCTGTCTGCCAAACATTATGATGAAGGCAAAGCATTTGGCGGTCACGATGTCATCTTTCCACAGGGCTATGGGCAGCTTAGCGACTACTTAGCCGAAGGTTTAACAATCCAATTGGGCGAAACGGTCTCCAGCATTCGCTACGACGACGCGGGGGTACGTGTCACAACCAGCACAGGCAACTATGAGGCAGATCGAGTCATCATCACCCTGCCGATTGGCGTCCTAAAACAGGGCAGCGTGACTTTCGATCCGCCCCTTCCTGCCGAAAAGCAAACCGCAATTGAGGCGCTGGGCGCGGGCGTTATGAACAAACTCTATTTGCGTTTTGCTGAGCCATTTTGGCAGAAGAACCCCGATTGGATCGGTTATTTGTCGGAGCCAAAAGGGGTATTTTCGGCTTGGCTCAATCTATATCATTATACGGGTGAGCCGATTTTGCTGGCGTTTAATGTGGGGGATTTCGGCCGAGAAGTCGAATCATTCAGTGACCAAGCAATCATCGACCAAGCAATGCAAACGCTGCGCACGATCTACGGAGACGACCAACCTGACCCAATCGACGCACAGCTCACACGCTGGGCCTCCGACCCCTTTGCACACTGTTCCTATTCCTACGCAAAAGCTGGCATGAGCGATGAAACACGCGACAATCTAGCAAAACCAGTTGGCGAACGTCTCTACTTCGCAGGCGAAGCAACCCACGCTGACTATCCCTCAACCGTCCACGGTGCATTTTTATCAGGAGAACGCGAGGCGAAGCGACTTTTAAGCTTGGCTGGCGTATCATCCTAAGCAAATCTATTGCAAACATGTCTATGCACCGTTTTGCAATTCAAACTTCCCAACTTTATTTGAGTACTCAGGCGTCTACAGAACTGCCCGCTTTCATGGTGGAACGTGTCGAAGCAACAGCATCAGTGTGCGTTGCACTTTACATCTCACGGTTTACCTCAGTTCACCACAAAACCCTAAGTCCTCCTATTTCTCATGACACTAAAAAATACACAACAAGGCACACAAAGCGTTTGGGCCGGTGAAGAATCTTATTTGATGCAGGGCGCAACCCAAGTTCCTGTCGTCCATTCCGTTTCCTATGGCTACAACGATGTAGACGAATGGATGGCAGTCGCGCTGGGCGAAAAGCCGGGCCACATTTACGGGCGCAACACCAACCCCACAGTTGATGCATTCGAGCAGAAAATCCGTATTTTAGAGGGCGCAGAAGCGGCAACCAGCGCCTCAACAGGCATGGGTATTATTAGCAGCACGCTGTTTGCCTTGCTCTCGCCAGGTCAGCGCATCGTTTCGGTGAAGGACACCTATGGCGGCACAAACGTCATCTTCACCGAGTTTTTGCCCCGCTTCAACATCAACGTCACGCTCTGCGACACCACAGACCATGCCCAAATCGAGGCGGAAATTGCCAAGGGCTGCGACATTGTCTATCTGGAAAGCCCCACCAACCCAACGACTAAAGTGGTTAACATCGCTGTGCTAACCCAAGCAGCGCATAAAGTGGGCGCGACCGTCATCGTTGACAACACGTTTGCAACGCCGATCAACCAAAATCCAATTGCGCTGGGGGCCGATCTTGTTTTGCATAGCGCGACAAAATTCTTAGGCGGTCATGCCGATGCGCTCGGCGGTGTCATTTGCGGCACGAAATCTTTGATCGATCAGGTCTACCATTTCCGCGAAATCAACGGCGCAACGCTGCATCCGATGGCTGCTTATTTATTGTTGCGCGGTATGAAAACGTTGGAGCTGCGCGTTCGCCAGCAAAACGCCAGCGCCATGGCGGTTGCCACCTATCTCGAAAAGCACCCTGCCGTTGAGCGCGTTTTCTACCCTGGGCTGGCGTCTCATTCGGGGCATGAGGTTGCCAGCGAACAGATGCGCGGCTTTGGCGGCATGTTGAGCTTTATGCTGAAAGAGAACAGCTTCGACGCTGTACGCCGTTTTGTGCCAAAGCTAAACTATGCACACGCGGCCGCCAATCTCGGATCGGTTGAGACGATTGTGGGGCCACCTGCGACAACCAGCCATGTTGAGTGTTCGGCCGAAGAACGCGCCGCAATGGGCATCCCTGAGAGCTTAATCCGCTACTCAACAGGCATCGAAAACACCGAAGATTTGATCCGCGACTTGGATCAAGCGTTGGCAGCCATGTAAACGCTTTCCTGCAACAAACCTCAGAGGTTTTTATTCATGCACCAGAGCAGGTGACAAACCTCTGAGGCTTTCGTCGATATTGATTACAATCTGTTTAACTATCGGTTTTTGACTATGCAAACGAATGAACGCTTAGCTTACGCTGACTCTGGCTCTAAACGAACGGCGGTTCAGGAAATAACGCTTGCTGTGGGGGAAACGATGCCCTTCACCAAGTTTCCAGAGGAACGACTATATTACGTCCTTGACGGTCGCGGCATCATGAGCATTTATGATCCCGCTCCTGAGGGAGATATTTATGAACTGCGGCAGGATATTTCGATCTATCTGACGCCTAAAATTGGGCATGAACTGTTCAATACAGGTGATTCACCGCTGCGGCTGGTTGTGTTTTTGGTGGCAGGTGGTGACGCCCCAGATGAAGGACTGGCGTGGTCGGCCGTCAGCCAACGTGGCGTGACGGTTGAGAAACCAGCGGCAGGCGCGGGCGTTGCCGTGACCAAGGTGTTCGATGAGCTTAGCAACCCATCAAAAGAGGAAGGCCAGCATCTGCGCATCCGTGACGTTTGGCTGCGCCGTCCGCAAAAGTTCGCTAACGCCGAGGTGCTGACCGTGCAGCCAGGGCGCACAACCCGTCTGCACACGCACTTTGACACGGGCGAAACAAGTTATGTGCTATCGGGCGAAGGGGAATTTGTCTGGGACGATCAGCAAATCTCCTGCGCCGCTGGGTCAGTAATCAGCTATCCAATTGGCGTACAGCGCAAAGTTGTCAACACGGGAAGATTCCCGCTAACTTATGTCTTGATGGCTGCGTTTCTATTGGACTAATTTACCGACCAAAATGTGATCATTTCGTCTTTATGCCTCATCTAACCGAACGGGTTTGATCGGCGCTTCTTGCTCCAACAGCGCCAGCGAGGCGAGCAGGACGCGACGCTGTTGGGCGCTGTCACCTGGGTTGCCCATCGTGCCGCCACGCGCTAGTTTAGTAACGGTTGTTCGCGAGGGCATCGTGACGCGGGTGCGTCCTCCGTTCCAAGTCGTAATCACCGCAGGAATTCCGCGCATTTCGATTGCACGTGCTATCAGTCCACCGGACTGAGTACAGATCGGTCAGGCGGGTACAACAAGCGCAGCATCTGCGCCCGAAGCCTCCACAGCATCCAAAATCGCGGGCATCATCTCATCCACCACACGGATCACGTCGGGCTGATACCCCATGAACGAAATCATATCGGGTGCAACACCACCAATGATGCCTTCATCGGCCAAATCAGCTAGATGTTGCAAAGGCATCAACACCTGTGGATCGGCGTTCAGCGCATCGTGATTATAGTGCGTGTGCGCGTATGAAATTTGGTCAAATGGTACATTGGCAGGGAAAGTACGAATTGTATAATCCCCTCGTGGGTCCTGCGTATCGAAGGGGTCCTGTGATGCAGGCAGATAGCCGCCAGCGGACGAGATCAACACAATGCGGCTGGTAGCAAGGTTGATTGCTTTGCCAGCAGGCGCAACGGTATTTTTCGGCCGATTATAAAGCGACCAATCAATCTGCCCCGTTTTCTCAAGATGGGCGAGCCAGTTGGCGCGAAAAGTCGCTTCCCACTGATCGCGCTGTTCAAGTAATTCCATCGTCTTTCCTTATCAAAAAATTGACTCATTTATGAATCTGGAAATAAGCCAGTAAAATTTGCGGTTGTGACCACATCTGTATTATGCAGGTCTAAAGTTGTAACGGCGCAATTGTAGGAACGATAGGTACAATTCGCAATTTTTAAGGCTTCTCAAGCTCGGAGTATGTATGTTATTAGCGGGTGATATTGGCGGAACAAAAACGGTATTGGCGGTCTTTTCGGCCGAAAATCCCTACACTCCCGTCATCAAAGAAAAATTCAGCAGCGGCGCTTATCCAAATCTTGAAGCGATCGTACAACAATTCCTTAACCATCATAACGTCACAATCGAAGCAGCCGCATTTGGCGTTGCAGGCCCCGTTGTCAACGGCGTCAGCAAAATCACCAATCTGACTTGGACAATTGACCGTGCCATTCTTCAAAAGACCACGGGCATCGAAAAAATCACCATCCTCAACGATCTTGTTGCCACCGCAAACGCGATCCCCGTTTTAGGGCCAGAGGATCTGCACACGCTCAGCGGTGGCGCGGCCGTTGCAGATGGCACAATCGCAGTGATTGCGCCAGGGACAGGTTTGGGAGAGGCGTTTTTGACGGCCGATAATGGGCACTACACAGCGCACCCCTCCGAAGGCGGACATGCCTCTTTTTCTCCATCAAACGCCTTTGAGACAGGGCTGCTCTCCTACTTGCTGCCCAAATTCCGTGGGCATGTGAGCACCGAGCGCGTTTGCTCAGGGACAGGCATTCCAAACATCTACGACTATCTGCGCGACATCGGGTTTGCCGACGAGCCACAATGGTTTGCCGAGCAGCTTGCCAAAGCGGGCGATCGCACCCCGCTTATCGCAAATAACGCACTATCGGACGACCCGCTGCCGCTTTGCACCGAAACACTCGAACGCTTTGCAAGTATTCTTGGCGCAGAAACAGGCGATCTTGCTTTAACTTTTTACGCCACGGGCGGCGTCTATCTAGGCGGCGGCATTCCCCCCCGCATCCTGCCCGTGCTCGAAAGTAAATATTTCCATCGGCCGTTTTGCAACAAAGGGCGCTTCACAGAACTGATGAAAAACATTCCAATCCACGTCATCCTCAACTCACGCGCCGCGCTGCTCGGCGCAGCACGCGCAGGTTGGGAGTTGCTGAAACGTTAACCAGAATCCATTTTTTGAATGGGCAGTGGACAATCCTATCGGCAACCCGCTCTCACGAACGGATAACGAATAACGAATAACGAATAACGAATAACGAATAACGAATAACGAATAACGAATAACG
>JBMZDF010000342.1:0-6831 GCA_049614105.1 Promineifilaceae bacterium (SeqCode) | reverse complement strand
GCTGAACCGTGTGGGTTAATTCATGAGCGAGTAGACGGTCGCCATCTGGTGTACCAGGATTGTATTCGCCGCTGTTGAAGGCGATGTTGTTGCCGACGGTGAAGGCGCGGGCGTCGAGGTCGTTGCTTAATTCGGCCGAACTGGTGTCCCGATGAATCCGCACCCCGCTAAAGTCAGCCCCCATCCGCGACTCAAAGAATGAACGCGAATTGTCTGGTAGTGGTTCGCCACCCCCATCTAATTTGTTAACGCGGCTCTCGACATTGCTATCAACGGTTGAGCCGCCTAATGGGTCGCCTTCTGTGGCCCGTTGCGCTTGGTTGGCCGTATTGACATCACCTTCAATGGCAACGCGCTGTGCGCTGGCAGGTGTACTCATTACCTGATCCGCGACGCGATCTGCTTCTTGCTCGAAGGGATCATTTACCTCATTGACCGTCATTTTTGCTTGAACGATCGGTGTGTTTGAGTGAGAAGGGGTGTCGTCGCCAGCAGGGGGCGGTGTAGCCGCTGACCGATTGCCCATTCCATACTGGTCTAAGAGCCAGTCAGGGGGGCCTACTTCTTCCGTTTTTGTTTCTGTTTCTGGTTTTGGCTCGTGGGCACGTGCGCGTGAAATAATTTTTGTGACGTGCGAATTACTATGAGTCCGCGTCATCCGCTGCACCATCGCCGTGCGTTGTGCTGGATGCAATCGACTTAATAAGGCCGCTTGCCCCGCCATAGAGCCATTGTGCATTGCAAGCTGCGATGCACCAAGACCCATCCCCATCATCTCTTGGGTGGGGGCGAATGCTTGTTGTGGCTGGGCCGATTTAACCTGAGTTTCTTTAGGCTTTGCTGTTGTTGACTTAGTCGATTCAGTACTCATAGATGTGAACTTTTTAAGTGAAACGAGAATGTTTTGTTATAAAAAGCGATTTAGATTATTTATTAGATCACAATTAATCATTGATGAAAGCCGCAGTCGACTTAAGAATGATGGTGACTACATTGTCAGTGGTGTAATCCCGCGTGATCGTAAGCCAGCCGCAATGTTATTCCTTACGGCTGTGTTGATGCGTTTGTGTTGTGCTTGTTTCTGTTGTTTAGATGTGGGTTGTCCGATTCTCTCGCCCCATGTTTCTTCTAAGGCTGCAATCGCTTCATCAATGCGTGTTTCGGCCGATTTTTCTGGATCATCCACAATCCCTGAAAAAGTAACCAACATATCCCCAAACTGATGAAATGCCTGCTCAGACGTGATAGGGTTTGCTGATTTCTCTGATGAAGCGATGCCTGCTTGCGTCAAGATTTGTTCAACCTGCGTTTGATCAAACGCGCTCATACCTTCCACTTGTTCAAAAATTGTTTTAACACTTTCCGCTGCCTTGTTGATGGCCGCAACGTTTTTCGGCTCTAATAAACGTGCGCCTACATCAACTACGGACGGGGCAGCTTTAAACATTAACTGTTCAATATAAGTATTAATGTCGTCTTGAGTCACCTCAAAAGAGTGGACGGCATTTTTGATCGTTAAGGTACGTTGATCTGACAAGTTGACAAGCAAAAAATTTCCTGAAGGAAAGACAAACGTTTCAGGGATCAAATAATGAATCATGTCAATTGGGTTAATCCAAATGTTTCTTTGAGTCATAGATAAGGTTAGTAACGACTACGCATATATAGCATAATGCCGGCTAGGGTTATGAAAAGAAGTTCACTTGCATAACGAAGATAGAGCGGCCGCCGCTGAAAGTTCCCAAGGGAATCTTGTAGAATTACAGACCCTTCTGGATCTTCTTCTAAATAAATGACCTGAATGAGGTCTCCTTGAGAGAGTGTTTTACTATAGGTTGGGTTGACATGACGAGATATTGTTGTGCGAAATATCTTATTTGTACCATCTAGTAAACTACCTATTGAAAAGGTCACAACAACATCATGTTGACTAGGAGCAAGTGGTAAGTAGGTTGATGTTGCACCTCCCACAATCGCATCTGCTACAATGCCTCGTTCACGATAGATAGAAATGTCAGCTTGTGTTTGTGTACGAAACCCATAAACAATACATAATCCAAGTATAGAAACAACAAAGAGGGCCGTATACAAGATTCGTTGTTCAGAGTTTGCTGTCATAATAAGTGGGCAGAGGCTCAGTTAGCTTGTTCTAGAACATACAAATAGAAACGGTCTAGAAACGCATTAAACGTGTGCGGATATTCCAGCAATAGGAATCCTGTTGGGATCGTATAGTAATCAAGAAATTGAGAAGCCAGCGCATTTTCAATATGAGTTGCATTTAGCTTGCGAACGTTTGGAATAAGTTTTCGGAGTCTGTTGTCTACCTCAGATTGCTGCGATTTGCTCCGCCAAGGATGGTAGACAAACTGCGCTTTTTTTGCGGGCATTGCGTTTAATGGAGGGAGTCGGTGTGTGGGTGAACCAGTTTGCCATAGTTCATCTAGGAAAGAGAAATCATCAAGAACATCTTGAGCACTACGGAAATAGGCCATATGTGCATTGATATTTATGAATTCACCTGAGTCAGTGTAGACTTTGACTGTTTTCGGCCGAATTGAATCAATCAACATAAACAGCAACTCTGTCCATTGTGCTAGGTTCTCCTCTACCTTCTCATTCACAGCAACACGGTCAACTGGCCCCCTGTAACTATCTAACAGAGCAACATATGGTCCTGCGCGTATAATTGAGATAGAGGCGTTTCCCTCAAACCGATAATCACGCCCCATAGCACTAACATATTCCTCCCCCCAACTTGCTAAGCGCAAATGTGCATACCCGCTTTTCGGCTCGCCTTTTACAAAACGCCAGCAACGAAACCGAATTGTGATTGAGATATGATGCCCTGCCCCATCGTGCGCTGCAACAAGTGTTTTGAGTGAATCTGTATCCAAGGCATCATAATGCTTAAGAATAACATGCGCTGGTGTGCGATCAATAATCCGTATACCCGTCCACACAGCATCAACTTGTGGCCACTTAGCTACACATTCAACTAATTTTATAAACCGCTCGTTCGGTTTTAGGCCATCTGATACCCAAATACGTGCATCAATATTTGTTCCCATCAGCTTGCTCCTATTAAGGGGTTGTCATTGTCACATGGACAGGCTTGTTGTGGATCAGATGTGGGACATACCCACCCTGACCATCGGAAACTTGAAGTGTACGATCAGGAGCAACTGTATACCCAACCTGTATATCATCTGTTATTACAATCTCATATCGAATAACCTGCTCTTTACCAAGCTGGGTAGCAGATTGTGCTAATTGTTCTAAGCCGTGATCAATGTTCTTACCTTTCGCCTCACTTAAAACGTATTGTCCTTTCTTTGTCACGGCAACAACGTCACAAGATAATGCCTCACCTAGGCTCCCATTGATAAACTCATCAGCTTTTTCGCCCATATAGACTTTATCAACGTTTGTCCGCGTGGCCGCTAATTCAGCAGCATACGCTTCACGAGCGGCATCAACATGATTTGTTGCCTCTGGCTGCCCCTCGATTATTGCATTGTTTTCAACCCGTTTACGGTTGCGACGATATGTGCCATCCCCATTACGAACAACCTTTTCCATTACATCTGGCAACTCTTGTTCTTGCTGCTGTGGAGGGGCGACTGCTTCTTGATCTGGCGCGTTATCGTTTGTCCTAGTTTGTTCTTCGGGGGCAGGTGGCGTGTTCTCTTTGTCAGAGTTGTTAGGAAGTGAGGACCCATCTTCTTCATTCTGATTTACAACAGGATTTGCCCCTTCATCATTCTGATTTGCAACAGGGTTTGTCCCTTCATCATTCTGATTTGCAACAGGGTTTGTCCCTTCATCATTTGTGTTATTGGTTGTTGTTATATCAGTCTCTTCATTAACTGGTGTTGGAGAGTTCTCCTCTGTGGAGGTTGATGCCTGATTGTGCTTTATCAGCGTACCATCTGCATTAAGTGGTGTAGGCGCGTAGCCCATGCCTGTACGCACATTGTTTCCAAAAGCAGCGCCCTTAACTTCCATCTTGGTTGAGAAGTTGCTTGCGCCAGGGATGTTAGATGCACCAGTTGACGCTGCTGACGTTAGGAACGATTTGAGGGCGTCTTCCCATGTTAGGTCAATTCCCTTAGAGGCTTTGATACCCCATTCCATTGTTATATTAATGCCAAAATCAACAACCGTTTCTAATGCATACTTAACTGCAAATTCTGATAGTTTGGAGCTAAATGTACCTGCGTAGGCGGCGATGCTTGGGGCTAATACTGTCCCAATGCCTGCACCGAATGCGCCACCAACTGCGCCAGTTGCCAAGGCAAGCCCAACGCCTTCACTCCAGCCTTTGCCCTCAGCCAGGTTGCTTGTGATCTGAATTGCGGCCGATGCCAACCCACCTATGATTGCTCCTGCAACAACCGCTCCTAATAGGGTCGAGCCAAACAGCGCACCTAACGCACCAACAAGGAATGGTCCAGCAATGAAGCCTGCGACTACAATAATCGCGATAATAATGACCCATTTAAGAACGCTCTTCCAACGCGGTTGAACCTGTTTTGCGGCTTCCTCCGCCTTTGTCTCAATCTCTTTTTTCAGGCTTACAGATTCGGGGACCTTCCCCAACATAGCATCGCGTAAACCTTGTTCAAAGTCGCCAATCGTTGTGTCAAATACGCCTTTTGCCGCAGTATTACTCTCTTCAAATTTGGTCCTAACTTCGCCAAGTGTTTTCTCAAAACCAGCAACTGTATCAAGCTCAACTTGTTCCAAAGCCGAGTCATGATCAGTTAGAACCGTTTCAAAATCTACCGCTCTATCTTCTTCTACGCATGCAATCTCGTTGTCAAATGTTGTTTCAAGTGTGGTGACTCCTGCAACGCCCTCACATCCTAAGTCCGTGAGTAGTGCTTTTCCTGCCTCACCTACAGCAAGCAGGTGTGCTCCCACGTCAGCTATCTTAGTGGCAACATCAGTCTGTACGGTCGTCACGGTTGTCGTAATTTCAGAGAGTGTTGTGGCTAATTGTGCACCAACTTTTACAGGATCTGGTATGGCGATTCCAAGAATCAATGATGGAATTTCGCTCACCTGTTGAGTTAACTTGACAACCACATTCCCAATTTCTGTTTGTAACTGACCAATTGCTTCTTCGGCTTGGGAATCAATTGTGCATTGCTCTGTCTGGTGCGTTGACTCCAGCAATTCCATCTGAGCTGTCTCATGTTGATCAAGCCCCATTTGAACAGCTTCTAATGCGCCATCAACTCGGTCACATAACCCTGTGTATGTCTCCGTAGCTGCTTTCTTCGCAGCTATATCTTGCTGAGTTGCAGCCTCTAACATCTCATCACGAAACGTAAGCAACGTTTTTTTGTATGTTTCGATCGTAGTTGCAACAGTCCCTAATGTTTCTGGTTTTGACAGAAGTGTTGCATCAGCTTGGGCGCGTGCCTCATTTTTTGTTTCGACCTTATAATTATCAATAACCTGACGCGTGGCTTCTGCGCTCGCTTTGAAACGGTTAGATGTGACAGGTCCATCTAAAATCCCCTCATCTGGTGTGCGTTCACCAGTTACTTGCGAGCTATACTCATCTTCTAAAGGTTTACCTATTGTTTCGGCTTCCTCCGCAACTTTGTCTCCAGCCGCAATATAGGCCGTATGGGCATCCTGATACATCGTATCGAGGTCGCCATTTTGAGTTGTCTGGATGTCGTCCAACTCCCCTAAGGCATCATCATAGGCACCATTGATTGCCAGTTTTGATAGTGCGGTTGCAGACGTAATTTTAAGGGAAGTTGCGACCCGCTGACCCAAAAGCTTGATTTTTAGAAGACCTGAATCAGTTACTGCCTTGGTCCGTAATTGGCTAATGCTTTCCGAAACGGCATCCTTTTGAAGCGTGAATTCGGCCGTGACAACCTCACGGGCCTTATCCGCCTCAGCCTGCACAAGATCTGTAATTGTTTCTGAGCAATCTGTTAACTGTTGAATTTCTGTAGCCGCATTATTAGAGAAATTAGAGAGCTCGGCACTTGTTTGCTCTTTTTTCTCTTGGATAAGGGCTTGAAGATCTGCTTGATCGGCCTCGGAATCAGCATCTGGATCGACATCACGTTGTATTAGAGGTGTGTTTTGAGAGGCTTGGTCACTAGCCGCCTGTTCTTTGAGGGTTTCTAGATCTAGGGGTTCATAAGAGAGATCGGCCGAAGATAACCCCCCTAACCCCTCAGATGCACTGGCCTGAATTTGCTCGCCTTGTTGACGCAGCCCCGCTCCCTTATCTTGTTCTGCCGCAAGCTCGGCCGCGCCAGCCTCTGCTGCGGTGCTAGCTGCGTCTGCAAGCTGTGAATCCTCATTCCCACGGACCGCCGCTATAACTTCATCCGTGTTCGCGACTACCTCGGTTGCATCACCAGGTACTTTTTGAATGGCCGCTTGTAGCCCTTGTTCGGCCGATTGAACCATTGTTGCTGCAACTGGATCAACATCGGTAGTTGGTAGTTCAACCTGTGGCTTGTCCCCTTCCTCAATAATAGGTTGTTCGGCAACTGGCGCAGCAGCTTCGTTCTCGGCCGCTTCCTCTTCTGGCTCTTGTGAGCCTTCTGGTGCTTCTTCAGATGATTGCCTTTGGAGAGACGAAGTAGCCCCTTGCTGTACCGTGTGGGTTAATTCATGGGCAAGTAGACGGTCGCCATCTGGCGTGCCAGGGTTGTATTCGCCGCTGTTGAAGGCAATGTTGTTGCCAACGGTGAAGGCGCGGGCGTCGAGGTCGCTGCTTAATTCGGCCGAACTGGCGTCCCTATGAATCCGCACCCCGCTAAAGTCAGCCCCCATCCGCGACTCAAAGAA
>JBMZDF010000341.1:0-6849 GCA_049614105.1 Promineifilaceae bacterium (SeqCode) | reverse complement strand
GACAAGCTGTTTATTTTGGGCAAGCCTGGGGCGGGCAAGACAACGTTTATGAAGTGGGTGGCGCTGCAAGCGATCCAGCGTAAACTTGATTATTTTCCGATTTTTATCAATCTAAAGACGTTGTCTGATAAGCGTCCAGGGTTGAATTCGGCCGAAAACATCCTCGACTACATCGCCCGCACGCCAGAAGTACGTCGCATCCCCAGCCCCAAAACGTTCATCGAATATGCGCTCGAAAGTGGCAAGGCGCTTATTCTGTTTGATGGACTCGATGAGGTCAATCTGGAGGACGATCTGCGCAGCAACATGGTTGACGCGCTCAACGAATTTGTGGCCGAATATGGCGACGGCAAAACGTTAATCACCTGCCGCGTCGCCGCCACCGAATACAGCTTCACCCCTTTTGAATATGTCGAAATGGCAGATTTCACACCGCAGCAAATGGGCACATTTATCAACAACTGGTTTGCCGATGACAAGGACAAGGCGAAACGATGTCATGCCGAACTGGTTGACCGCAGCGACAACAAAGCGCTGCAAGAGCTGGCCCAAGTGCCGCTGCTGATGACGCTGCTGTGTCTAACCTTTGACGAGTTGAACGCCTTTCCGATCAAACGCAGCCAAATTTACGACGAAGCCACCCGCGCCCTGCTCAGCAAATGGGACGCCAGCCGCAACATTCGTCGCGACACCATCTATCGTGGGCTTGATTTGCAGGAAAAAAAGTGGATGCTTGCCGCCGTGGCTTCTCACACGTTTGAGCGCGGCGACTACTTTGTCGAAGAGGGCGAAATGGCCGCCCTGCTCGAAGATGCGTTGCGCTCAATTCCCAACATAGAGAACCCAGACGGCGAAGTGGTTCTCAAAGCAATTGAGGCGCAACATGGTATTCTCGTCGAACGCGCCCGCCGCATTCACTCCTTCTCGCACCTGACGCTGCAAGAATATTTCACCGCCCTCAACATTGTCGAAAACGCCCGCCACAAAAACTATCTCCCCGCCCTGATGGAGCACATCACCGACAGTCGCTGGCGTGAGGTGTTTTTGCTGACGGCGGGGATGTTGAGATCGGCCGAAGATTTCTTTGAGCTTTTTGACTCACACCTACGCAAGCTTATTGATTCGGACAATGTACTAAAAAAATTATTTCAAAATATAGAAAATTTACGAACTCGCGAATTCTCAACGTCGAACAAGTTTGTCATCAGATCATTAATTTTATTAATAACTATAGCATTTGAGGCTATCAGGATTCTTTCACTGAATAATAGCGATCATCATAAAGCTATCCTTGACACATTGTTTAATATTCATAATCACTTCATTCCCGATTCCAAAATAAAAAATAACAAGCAAGCCTCAGCATTAGATTATATGGTTCGGTTTTTATCTTCTATATGGGTTGAGTTCACATTAGTAAGTAAACTGAGTTATTTTTGGTTAGGTGAATCAACATATCTTATAAACAAGATAGCTGACAAGTTTGAGCATCCTCTATCAAGATATCTTGTAGAACTTATATCAGTGAAGACTGTAGATAAGTCAGTGAAAAAACATACTCAGAGTCTAGTTGATTTGGTTGTCTCTCAAGATCAACAAACAGACCAATCTACACTCAATCCAAATGTAGATGCAATTTTTCATAAATTTCATACTGAGTTAGAGTTAGATCAAAACTGGCTATTAAACATACAAAGCTGCCGTCTCCTTGCCTCATACCTCGAAGGTATGATGTTATTCGCCGATTGTTTACAAGTAGCAAATATTCGCGAACGTATGCATTGGATCAATCAACTTCTACTATTGCCACAGACGTACCCCATCACAACAAATCAAGGTCCCTCCTATCATCAATCTCAACAACAGATCTCACGAGTACGCATCGCACAAGCAACCAACCTTACACAACTCCGTCGATGGTTGTTAATTAATTCAAACAGTACTGAATTCGCTGATTTGATCGATCGGCGAATTCGATTTTTGGAGGAGAAACAGCGAATATTCTATGTAGAGTTGCCGTTGACGTTGCGCGGGGCGTTTTCGGTGGCGGAGTTTCGGGTGTTGTTGCGGACGCGCTGCGGGCGGGCGCTGGACGATTATTCGTTGGCGAACAGTTTTCGGGTGATGGTGGTTGACGTGATTGAGGCGGCGGAGCGTGAGGGCTGGTTAGTCGAGTTGGTTGAGCAAGCGTATGTAACGAACAGCAGTAACCGCCTGCTCAAAGAGACGCATCACGAAATGCAGGCGTTTTTGAATGAGTTTGATATTGATCAACTGTAGGTAGAAATTCGGGTGACAATCACCATGCGGCTGTAAGAAATCGGATAAATAACGCATCTAACTTGTGAAAGCATATCAACTCCTATATGGTTGACCCATAATGCGACGTGGCTGGGCATCTATTCGTTTTAGAAATCCAAGGCGTTGACAGTTTTTAGACTATACAACATCAAACATACCCGAAGTCGTTACTGTGTACAGGTGCAACACTTTTCACTTGGCGCTTTCCACCTGTAGCTTCACTACTCTACGTTTGATGCAAAATCCTAACGAGTCCCATCTATTTACTTATGACAACACCTTCAACTTCTATTGTAATCTTTGGCGCATCGGGTGATTTGACCCGCAGAAAGTTAATTCCTGCACTGTTTAGACAGTGGCGCAAGGGTCGTTTGCCAGATGAATTTCGCGTGGTCGGCTTTGCTTGGACCCGTTGGGACAGCGAACGGTTTCGGTCAGAAATGACCAACGGGCTAAATGAGTTTGTCGATGATGACTTTGAGGCAGGTGCGTGCGCGGAATTTGTGGAGCGGTTGCACTATGTTCAAGGCAGCTTTACCGATGCGGGTAATTTCGGCCGATTATCACAAGCCCTCACCCGCCTCGAAAACGGCGACGCCCACCGCCTCTACTACCTCGCAACCCCGCCCCGCTTCTTCCTCGACATCGCCCAACAGCTTCACACCGCCAACATGACGCAGGAAACGGACGCGCTATGGCGACGGGTTGTTGTTGAAAAGCCATTTGGCAACAGCCTTGAGTCTGCGCAGGCGCTCAACAAAGACCTGCACGCCGTTTTGAAGGAACATCAGATTTATCGTATCGACCACTATCTTGCCAAAGAAACGGTGCAAAATATTTTAGTCTTTCGCTTTGCCAACGCCATTTTTGAGCCACTGTGGAACCGCAACATGATCGACCACGTGCAAATCACGGCGGTTGAATCAGTTGATGTCGATCGGCGGGCGGGCTACTATGACAAAGCTGGCGTGCTGCGCGACATGTTCCAGAATCATTTGATGCAGCTTTTGGCACTGGTAGCGATGGAACCCCCAGCGGCGTTTGATGCGGATGCAGTGCGTGATGAAAAGTCGAAGGTGCTTAGGGCTGTTCGGCCGATTCCACCCACCAAAATCGCCAGCCGCAGCGTCCGCGCTCAGTACGAAGGGTATCGTGACGCCGAGGGCGTCGCCGACGAGTCAGAAACCCCAACCTATGTCGCACTCGAACTGTACATTGATAACTGGCGCTGGCGCGGTGTGCCGTTCTATTTACGCTCGGGCAAGGCACTCAACAAAAAATCAACCGAGATTATCATTCAGTTCCGCTCAACCCCGCATAACATGTTCCCGATTCCAGACACGCACTCGATTCGGCGCAACGTGTTAGCCATCTGTATCCAGCCACACGAAGCGATCCATCTGCGCTTTGAAACCAAAGTGCCAGATACAGATGCCGATATGCGCTCGGTCGAAATGGAATTTGAGTATGATGAGGCGTTTGGTGAAGATGCTCTGCCAGAGGCGTATGAAAAGCTGTTGCTAGAGGCGTTGGAAGGAGACGCAACGCTGTTCACACGCAGCGACACGATCGAAAGTGCGTGGAAGGTAATCGATTCAGTGATTCAGGCTTGGGCAGATCCAACCCTTGCGCCCCCGATGGATGAATATAAACGTGGCAGTTGGGGTCCAAAATCGGCCGATTTGCTTCTCTCACATCAATCACGCCACTGGCGGCACGCCTGCGCTGAACATTAAACACAGCACACAAACCCCACTCTCATCTCTCTGTTCCTCAAACAACACAACAAGGGCGCTAAAGCGCCCTTCACAAAATAGCGATGTCGTTCACGGCATCGCGACATCGCAAATCGCGACATCGCAACACCCCATTAAGCAATCGTTTTAAACGTCACCTTGTCATTCTTTTCCGCATAGAATGACAGCTCATGCGGAGAATTGAACAGGGCAACCAGTCGCCCTTCTAAATCACGCGCACGCAGGACGCCATAACGCCACGGCAGCTTTTCAATCTCCTCATCGTCCCCTTCAACCCAGCGGGACAGCGATTGCGGCAGACGTTCTAGCTTCGTTTTGACTTTGTACTCATCCTCTAAACGCGCTTGCACCACTTCAAACTGTAGCACACCGACAACGGCCAGAATCGGATCACGGCGCATCGCGTTGACTTCATAAAGTACCTGCATTGCACCTTCCGTCTCAAGCTGTTCAAGCGCCTTCTGGAAGTTTTTCTGCTTACTAATGTCGAGGTTGACCAGTCGTGCAAAATGTTCGGGTGAAAAGCGCGGGATCGGGTTAAAGCGATATGATTTGCCACCGTTGAGCGTGTCCCCAATGGCGAACAGACGATTGCCGGGTAGCCCGATAATATCCCCTGCATACGCTTCCTCAACAACCGATCGTTCATCTGCAAAAAACGCATACGGGCGCGACAGTTTAAGCGTTTTGCCCGTGCGCGGATGGCGCACCGTCATGTTGCGTTCAAACCTTCCGCTGCACACGCGCATAAACGCAACGCTATCCCGATGGCGGGCGTCCATATTCGCCTGAATTTTGAAGATAAAGCCTGAAAAGTTTGCGTCATCTGGCAAAATCTCACCCGCACTGCTTTGATAAGGGGCAGGTTGCGGGGCAAGTTTGACAAAATCGTCTAGAAATAGCTGCACGCCAAAGTTAGTCAACGCACTACCATAGTAAACGGGCGTCTGTTTCCCTGCTAACACTGCATCATAATCGAAGGCGGCTAGCTCATCGAGCAGCATCACATTTTCGCTAAAGTCGATAAACTGATCGGTGGTTAGCGTCTCCTCAATGCGCGGGTCATCCATATTCGAGATCGTTTCTGGCGAAATCGTTTGATTACGCGCCGTGCGATCATAAAGATAGACGTTTTCCGTGGCACGATCAAAAACACCCATAAAGGTCTGCCCATCACCAATCGGCCAGTTCATCGGCACGGGCTGCATCCCCAGCACATCTTCAATCTCGTCCAGCAGTCCAAGCGGATCTTCGGCCGGCCGATCCATCTTGTTGACAAAAGTGAACACAGGAATACCACGCTGCGAACAAACTTCAAACAGCTTGCGCGTCTGTGGCTCAACCCCTTTTGCCGCATCAAGCACCATGACGGCACAATCGGCCGCCATCAGCGTTCGATAAGTATCTTCGGAGAAATCTTGGTGACCGGGCGTGTCGAGCAGGTTAACCGTGTGTCCTTTGTATGGAAATTGCAGCACGGTTGAGGTGATCGAGATCCCACGCTCACGCTCCATCTTCATCCAGTCAGAGGTTGAGTTTTTCTGATTGCGACGCGCACGGACAGAGCCAGCCATTTGGATGGCGCTACCATAGAGCAATAATTTTTCGGTCAGGGTCGTCTTACCCGCATCAGGATGCGAGATAATGGCAAAAGTACGACGGGTTGAGACTTCTTGAGCAATTTCAGACATTTGTTATCAGGTTGGAAACACAAAAAAACGACCACAAATGTGGTCGCTTTGATTTGTCAGCGTTCGGCCGTTAGCAGCCAATTTGGCGACTAGCGGCTGATTACCGATAATTATTTACAGACTATCGAGCGTAATACTCAACAACCTTGGGTACATCAGCAAATACGTCAACTTCTTCGTAGCTTGGGATGTGGTTCAATGTAACCGACATTTCAGCTTCGTTTGTTGTGACATAAGTTGGGATGCGACCTGCGCCAGCCAATGCGTCTTGGAACCCTTGAATGCGGCGGCTCTTAGAGCGGACGCTAATTTTTTGGCCTGGGTCGATGTTGTAAGATGGAATGTTGACGCGGCGACCGTCTACATGGATGTGACCATGGTTGACGAATTGGCGTGCTTGATAAATGGTACGAGCCAAACCGCCACGCAACACAAGTGCGTCGAGGCGAGTTTCGAGCAGTGCAACCATATTGTCAGGCGTGTTGCCCTGTTGCTGAACCGCTTTTTTGAAGTAGTTGCGCATTTGCTTTTCGTGTACGTTGTATTGCGCACGCAGCTTTTGCTTTTCGAGCAACTGTACTTTGTATGGAGAAGGGCGTGAGCGACGGAATTGTTTTTGTGGGCCGTGTTGTCCAGGGATATACGGCTTGCGCTCCATGACCTTTTGCGCTTTTGGGGTGAGTGCCACACCAAGCGCACGAGAAATACGTACTTTAGGACCTGTATATTTCACAGAAATCTCCAACCAGCTTTGCGCTGGTCTGCTGCTACGTTTTTCGACAGCCTCTCGCTTAACAATGCTAGGCACAATTGGTAGCGGTCAATCGTGCGCGAAGTGGCTTGCCGTTTAAGGATGCACCAATTGGCATCCATTGGCGAACAGGGGCAAGGTCAAATAAATTTGACACTTATCTCTACTCAGTTGCTATTTATTAGTTGGGAAATAAAGTAACAAGGTGGCACAAACAGCGCCGACCAAGGATTATAACGAGCGATACGGGCGGGTGCAACCTGCATTTTTGCTAGGTTTCAACAGGCACAAACACAGGGCGATTGCATTCTAACTCAACTACAAAATTGGTAGGGCTAAATGCCAATAA
>JBMZDF010000340.1:0-6914 GCA_049614105.1 Promineifilaceae bacterium (SeqCode) | reverse complement strand
CATGGATTTCATCGGCCGGCACAAAAATACGGCTGCCAAAGCCAAAAATATTGCGGGCGCGGTCTGCTTCAGTACGCAACGCGGCAACGCTGTTTGCAACTTCATTTGCATCATTCTGAGCGGTTTTTGCACGCTCTCTAATTACAACACGGTCGGTGTTATTTGTTGGATCAGTCATAACAATGCTCCTTTATGTTCGATCTCCTCAAGAGCCAGGCTGCTGGGGCTTTAGCGCGATACTGGAAGGCAGGTGGGCACAAGCAATTATTTGTCTGAGTTTGTCTCGAATAAATCTAGTAACCAAATCAAGTGCTATCATAAATGAGAAGTTGCTGTGCTTATATCCTGAAAACCTTGGTATTTCACTGACAGACTAATGACAGATTAGGTTGAGATCGGCCGATTTAGAGACAGTTCATGACATTTCATGTCAATTTAAGCAGATCCCGACAAGTCGTTGACGAAACCTCAGAGGTTTGTTGTCATCCATGCTGGTCTGTGCATAAAAACCTCTGAGGTTTATAGATCGGAACGTTTTATGATCGGGTTAATGTTGGTTTAGACATGTCGCTACTTATTAAATGGTGGGTGCTTGCGTTTGAATTCAGTAAACTGGTCAGTTGATCAACCCACATCTAATGCCAATTCGCTACTCTGTGGGAATGATGTCGCAGCCAACCGTTTCAACGCATTCTTCACCTGTCCCGCCGATCCCCTCCCGCCGCTACTTTGTGAGTATTGGCAGCAACATTCGGCCGAAAATCAACGTCCCCCTCATTCTTGATGCATTGCTACAGCGTGTGGGTGTGCTGCATATCAGCACGATTGTGGAAACGGTCGCTGTTGATATGGATGATGCGGGTGCGTCATTTCTGAATCTGACGGCGGCGTTTGATAGTGGGATGAATTCGGCCGAATTAAAAGTGTGGCTCAATCAAATCGAACACGATCTTGGTCGCGATCGGTCCCACCCTCTGAGCAAAAGAATGGCTCGCCCGGCGGACATTGACGAAATTTTTTCTGTGAACCCAGCGAACCCCGTGGTCGATCCGCACCAACTGCCGCCTGAGCCGCATATTCGGCCGATGTTGGTTGAACTGCTCGACTATCTAACGATTGCTGGATTTTCTGACAAACAGTTGTTGAGTGGGGTTGATCTGTCTTTGAGGGGGGTGCATATCGGCCGAAAAGCGATGACGCTTCAATCTGAGACGCACGCCGAAAAGTAAGTCAGCATCTTACATCTATTTTTGCAACGTCATAGGGTTACAATCCTTTCACCCAATTCAGAGTTTATAAAAAAATGAATTTACATAATAAAGTCGCAATTGTTACTGGTGGGGCTGTTCGCGTTGGTCGAGCAATCACGCTGCGCCTCGCTCAAGCTGGCTGCAAAATCTTGTTACATTACAATCGCTCGGCGTCGCCAGCGCAAAAGACGCAGCAAGAAGCGGTTGCATTGGGGGCGCAGGTTGAAATTTTTTCGGCCGATTTGTCCACCCCAGATGCCCCCACCAAAATTGTAGAGGCCGCCCTCGCGCATTTCGGGCGCGTTGACATTCTGATCAACAGCGCCGCGATCTACCCTTCCAACGATACATTTGCAACAACTGACGCCAATCTGTTTGATACATTGATGGCGATTAATTTGCGAGCGCCTTTTCTACTGAGTCAGGCTTTTGCCAAAGCGGTTGGCGATCAGCAGCAGGCCAAAATTATTAACGTGACCGATGCTCGCGTCTCGCGATTCCAGCCCGATCATTTTGTGTACCGCTTCACGAAACAATCATTGTCGGCAATGACTAAAATGCTTCCGCAGGTGGTCTGCCCCAATATTACCGTCAATGGGGTCGCGCTTGGGGCAATTTTGCCGCCGCCTGATGCGGATGACAGCTATTTTGAGCAGGTGGTCAAACCACGCATTCCAATCAACATGACGGGCAACGCGACCGTTGTGACAGACACCATCATCTTTTTACTGACACAAGATTTTATAAACGGCGACATTATTACCCTAGACGGCGGTGAGTTTCTAGGTTAAGTGGATCACAAGTAGTCATTGACGAAAACCTCAGAGGTTTATTGTTCGAAAATTTTCGTGAGCTGCTTAAGTAGGAAACAAGTAATCATTGACGAAAAATTAACCAGCTTTTCTAACGGAGACGCGCCAACGGCGACGTCTCTACTAGAGACGTTAATCTGTAGAGACGCCCCGCTGGGGCGTCTAATTATTGATCAAAACTTTTTGTGAGCTGCTTAGATGTCACCCTTCAACTAAAAGGAGTTAAACATGGATCGGATTATTATCAAAGATTTACTGCTGCGTGGAATTTTGGGGCTGAATCCTGATGAACGCATCAAGAAACAAGACATCCTCGTTAATGTTGTCATGTATCATGATATTACGAAGGCGGGGGAGGCTGATGATGTGAGTATTTCGGTGAACTATAAAACAATTACCAAGCGGATTATCAAACGGGTTGAGGACGGCAACGATTTGACAGTTGAAAAACTAGTTCTCGATATTGCCCGAATGATTATTGTTGAATATGGGGTTGAACGTACCTTTGTGCGTGTTGAAAAACCAACCGCGTTGCGTTTTGCCGCATCGGTTGGGATTGAGATCGAGCGTACAAGGGCAGATTTTTCATAACCTGTTTAATTTTTGTTTGTGACAGCGCGGGTGAGTTTGCCTGCGCTGCCTACCAGGTTGCGTCAGGCTTCATCGCTTTACAGATCGCGATAAGTTCTTCTAAACGCCCCGATTTCTCGCTCAGGGTGATGAGTGCCATCACACGTCGCCCTTTGCCACCCTCTAGTTTGGCTGTATCAATGCCCATAATATCGGCCGCTGCGTTCAGATCATCCAGCGAAAACTGATTCAACATTTTTTGGCGCAACTCAACCGTATTGGCATTTGTTGATGCACCTGTTTCAGCCTTACGGGCGTTTGCCAAATCAGCACGTGAATAACGTGTGCCAACTTCTTCTTGCGCTCTGTTGATCCAATCTTGAGGGATAGTTGGCGCTTGTGGCTTTGTACGAGTCATTTTACTGCGAAATAGCGTGCGAACTTTGTCAAATAGCGAACTCATGGGGTTGTTCCTTTTGGCTCCATTTTCAACCGACAATTTAGAATGGGTGTGTTTCATTTGAGTAAAGAGCGGCGGCTGAGCGTGTCGAAGCCTGAGCGACACGCCGCTGCGACTTTGACAGGCTGCTACGACTTCGACAGGCTGCTACAACTTCGACACGCCACTGCGACTTCGATATGCTGCTGCGACTTTGACACGCCACTGCGACTTCGACAGGCTCAGTCTACGTTATCGTCACCAGCCTATTTGAAACATACCCATTTAGAATAGATAACGATGATCCATAAAGCGTGGCGTTGACTTAGCGATTTCGGCCGATAGGCCGTTCATAAAGCTCAAGCAAAATAGGGTGCAGACAGGTAATAATCTCAGCGATACGCTTGCCCATTTCTTCTTGATATGCTTCTGTGAGCGGCGCTTTGGGATAAACCTCGTACACTTTTGTCCAACCCCGATCCCATTGCTCGGCAACAATTGACTCGCCTAACTGCTCGTGGATTTCAAACAAATTGCGCGAAAATCCTTGCAGCATGTGAGCATTTAACGGCTTGTGACGCGACTCAAAATGCAGGCCAAGCTCGAAATCACCACGGCGTGCAATCCGCGAAACCTCATAATGAACGCGCTTATCCTGATCATAAAGCTGCAACAACCAGCGAACTGGTTGTTGAACCTGTAATTTTAGCTGATCTGACAGGTACTTTTGTACTTGTGTAGGAAGTCCCTTAAGAAAGGGTTGGTATGCTAACAAAGCAGACATTTGAGCTAGCCAGTACGCCTGCGTCCGACGCTTGTAGGTCTTTTGAGACAGTGTGTCGACTCGGTTGAAGCAGGTAGTTTGATGAAGTAGTTGGATAAGATTCTAGCAGATAATGTGATGCAACGGCAGGTGACGCAATTTCAAGTAGGATCACGTTTTAACAGTCGACAGCATGTTTGCTGCGTTTGTTAAAACAATGTTGCCAAAACGCTGCCTCATAAATTTGTATTGGAAGAAACATTTACCCTTGATCCGGACTTGAGCCGCATCCAAGTCCAGTCCACCCAAAAGATAACGAATGACGGCACAACTATCGGCGGAGCCACGCCCGAATCGACCCCTTCGCAGCATGCGGTCAACGACGACCCGTTCGCAATCTGCGCGACTTGCGGCAATTTATGAAGTGAGTTCCCGTTTGGGAATGACGCTCGATTTGCCTAAACTGCTCAAATTGGTCATGCGTTCGATCACCGAATTAACGGGGGCAGAACGTGCGCTGATGATGATTTTTAATGAGGAAACAGGCAAACTGGAGACAATCGGTGCGCCGTTGGTTGACACAGAAGGTTCGGCCGAAATCAGCCAATCTGTGATTGAGCGCACCATCTCAACCCGTGAACCAATCCTGACCAGCAACGCCCAAGAAGATAATCGCTTTGCTGACTTTCAAAGCGTCATCGGCTATCAACTGCGTTCGATTATGTGCGCCCCGTTTCGTGCGCGTGGTCGCACAATTGGCGCAGCCTATGTCGATAACCGCTTTATGACCAACGTGTTCAGTCAGGACGACCTCGACCTGCTAGTCACCTTTGTCAATCAAGCCGCCGTTGCGATTGAGAACGCTCGTCTGTTTACGCAGACCGATCAAGCATTGCAGCGTCGTGTGGAAGAGCTATCTGTTTTTCAAAAAATTGATCGCCAGCTTAATCGCTCGCTTGACCTTAGCCGTATTCTTGAGTTGGCGCTCAACTGGGCCATCACCCTGACCAATGCGGAAAATGGCGCAATCGGTCTTTTTCGTGAGCCTGAGGACGAAAAAACCGCCACGTGTCAACTTGACATTTTGGTGCGGCAGGGGAATCAGGCGGATACAGACTACACGATTCAAACGAACCACCCAATTTTGGCGCAGGTGCTGGATGGGGGTCGAATCGGCCGAAGTCGCCACGCCTCCGCCATTGAAGGCAAGTCAATCACCCAGCTTGCCGTGCCTATTTCAGACAAAGGGTCTGTTATCGGCATTATTTTGCTTGATAGCCCCCTAGAAAATGCGTTTGGCAACGAAGATATTGCGTTTGTTGGTCGTTTGGCCGACCGTGCCTCCGTCGCGATTCAAAACGCCAGCCTTTACGAAGAGATACGCCACGCCAAAAAGCAGCAGAGCGATTTTGTTGCCGTGGTGACCCATGAATTGCGCTCACCGATGATGACAATTATGGGGTACACCGATCTGGTGCGGGCGGAATCGTTTGGGCCGCTCAATGGTGAGCAGAAGGAAATGCTTGACATTGTGTTGTTCAATGTCAACCGCATGGAACTGTTGACCCAAGATTTAGCCGACTTGAATCGAATTGAAATGGGGCAAATGCAGTTCCATTTGGCAAACTTTGACATTAAGCCTGCCATTCGCGAAGTCAAACAGAGCTTGCGCGAACGGTATCAGGGTCGCGATCAAACAATGACCCTGCTGATTGATGATGAACTGCCGCCCGTGCGTGCGGACAGGGCGCGTACCGTGCAAATTTTGACCAACTTGATCACGAACGCCATCAAGTACACGCCTGACGATGGGCGCATCGGCGTGCGTGCGCGTAACGATAGTCAAATGGTCGTGATTGACATTATCGACAACGGCATTGGCATTAGCCTTGAGGATCAGAAAAGCTTGTTCGCACAATTTTTCCGCGTGGACAGCAAGAACGTGCGCGAGCAAAAAGGGTGGGGGCTGGGGTTGTCGATTGTTAAACAACTGGTTGAGGCACAAGGCGGCACAATCCGTTTTCGCAGCGAACTGGGTAAGGGCAGTGTTTTCACCTTCACCCTGCCCATCGCAGAGGCCGCGTAGAGCAAAGGGCGTGACGCGGCGAAGCGCACATGTGTTGCATATTTTTGATCAATTAACATGTCGATTTACTCACTTGTTGGTTTTCCCGTTCGCCTGTTTGCCTCCTCTCCGCTACTATTGTCAGAACGATAATCGTATGAATGGAGAGCTTATATGAGTGAAAATAGACGATCGTTGAAACAGATGATGGCGGATGCGCAGGCTGAGATTGAGCGCATTTCGGCCGAAAATTTGCTTCCCCTCTCCGAGCAAGAAGATGTTGTTATTGTCGACATTCGCGATATTCGCGAACTGTGGCGCGATGGCAAAATCCCAAACTCGGTTCACGCCCCACGCGGCATGCTTGAATGGTGGGTTGACCCTGACAGTCCCTATCACCGTGAGGTCTTTGCCCAAAAGGATAAAAAATACGTCATGTACTGAGCTGGCGGAGGGCGGTCAGTTTTGGCTGCCAAGGCGATGCAAGACTTAGGCATCGATGATGTTTGTGACTTGATTGGCGGATTTAACGCATGGAAAGAGGCTGGCGGATCGGTTGAAGAAAAGCCGATGAAAAAGCAAGGCTAACAGGTTGGCAGGGTCACTTTTTTGACTGTTCAAGCTTGTTTTGACCAGTCAAAAAACCAATCTGCCAATTCGTCAAATTACCCCTTGACTTCCCCTCTCACAATCCGTATAATCCGAATCCGCAACAAGAAACGGGGCTTAGCTCAGCTTGGTAGAGCGCACGGTTTGGGTCCGTGAGGCCATCAGTTCGAATCTGGTAGCCCCGACTTTTTTCTTTTTGTGATTAGGAAGCCAGAAGCCAATAATTGGATAAAACAAGCTAATTATTGATTTTTTAACTCCTTACAAATGTGCGGCGTTGGTGTAGTGGTAACACATCGGTCTTCGGAACCGGTATCGGCAGTTCAATCCTGTCACGCCTTGTTTTTTTTATTGTCATAATTTAGAAGAAAGATTTGAAAATTCTTCACTAATACATAAATATAAC
>JBMZDF010000339.1:0-7001 GCA_049614105.1 Promineifilaceae bacterium (SeqCode) | reverse complement strand
AGCAAACGTTACTTCTAGAAGGGGATGCGCTGAATCGTGAGTTTGATATTGACGTGCCGTTTGCGATTGAGCAAGTTGGGGCAGATGAATTTTTGTTTGATGAGTGGCGCGAGGGGGTCGAAACATCGAACGGGAAACGGGTGCAGTGGGTTGGGAATAAGCGAATCGGCCGATTAGAAGTACAGGAGGAGGTCAATCGAATCCAACTCACGCTAGATAATTATCGCAATGTACTGACAGGCAAAACGTTTGAGATTAAGGACGGCGAGGGCAATGTCAAAACAGAAAACGGGCCAGATATGTCGGGCGCGTTCCTAAACAGCTTGGCCGTAGCAATTCCCGCAACAATTATCCCCATTTCATTTGCCGCATTTGCCGCGTATGCGTTTGCATGGATGCGTTTTCCATTCCGTCGCGCCCTATTCATTTTAGTGGTGGCGATGCTGGTCGTGCCGCTGCAAATCGCCCTGATTCCGCTCCTGCGTGACTTCAATGCATTGAATATCAACGGGACGTTTTTAGCGATTTGGCTGGCACACACAGGATTTGGGTTGCCATTGGCGACCTATCTGTTTTATAACTATATGTCCGCCCTGCCTCGTGAAACGCTAGAGTCCGCGTTTATTGATGGGGCTTCGCACTTTACAGTTTTCATGCGCTTGGTTTTGCCGCTGTCAATGCCCGCGTTGGCCTCCTTCTGCATCTTCCAATTTATGTGGGTGTGGAACGACTATCTAGTTGCGCTGATTTTCTTGGGGGGTCAAAATAAAGTGGTGACGATGCGGCTAGCTGAGATTGTTGGCTCAAGAGGAAACGATTGGCACTTGCTAACTTCGGGGGCATTTGTATCGATGATTCTGCCTTTGATTGTGTTCTTTTCGTTGCAACGCTATTTCATTCGTGGGCTGTTAGCTGGGTCAGTGAAAGGGTAGAAAGCATGTGGCTACTCGCAGGTAATCAGATTTAGAAACTCAGATAGTCAGGACAGACGAGCGAGAAACAAATTATGGATGACAAACAGTTTGTTTGGTGGAAGCATGGCGTTATTTATCAAATTTATCCACGCAGTTTTCAGGATACCTCTGGAAATGGAGTTGGGGATCTGACGGGCATTTTGCAACGGCTCGATTATTTAGATTGGTTGGGGGTTGATGCGGTTTGGATTTCGCCAATGTACCCATCGCCAATGCACGACTTTGGATACGACGTAGCGGACTATGTCGATGTTGATCCATTGTTTGGCAGTCTGGCCGACATGGACGCCATTATTGCGGAAGCTCACAAACGCGGGATGAGAATCATCCTCGATTTCGTCCCAAACCACAGCTCATGGGATCATCCTTGGTTTATTGAAGCACGCAGCGGCAAAGATAGCGCAAAACGAGATTGGTATATCTGGCGCGATCCAGCACCTGATGGCGGGCCTCCCAACAATTGGATTAGCCACTTTGGCGGTAAATCGGCGTGGGAATTTGATGAGGCCAGCGGGCAATATTATTTTCACCTGTTTTTGAAAGAACAGCCTGACCTAAATTGGCGCAACCCAGCCGTGCAGGACGCAATGGCTGACAGTTTGCGCTTTTGGTTTGAACGCGGGGTAGATGGATTTCGCGTTGATGTGGCACATGGGGTGATGAAAGACCCTGAGTGGCGGGACGCGCCCGTTAACCCAGACTGGGTTGAGGGGATGGATCCATTTTATCGGGTCAAAACATCTCGCTATTTGAATCATCCAGACGTACATCTGTTTAATCGCTGGCAGCGTTCAATCGCCGACGAGTTTGATGAGCGGATGATGGTTGGCGAGACATACGTGCCAATTCCTGATTTGCCGAACTATTATGGTGAAGGAGATGACGAGTATCATTTGGCGTTTAACTTCCACATGATTGAGGCTGAGTGGGGTGCGGCAGCGGTCAAGGCAATTGTGAATGAATATGATGGCGTGCTGCCTGAGTATGCGTGGCCGAATTACGCGCTGGGCAATCATGATCGCTATCGGGTAGCGACACGGGCAGGCATTGAGCAGGCGCGGGTGGCAATGATGTTGCTGCTGACGCTGCGCGGGACACCAACCATGTATTATGGGGATGAGCTAGGGATGCAGAATGTTGAGATTCCGCCAGAGCTTGAGGTTGACCCTTGGGGCTTGTTAGCGCCAGGGATTGGGCTGGGGCGCGATCCTGTGCGAACGCCGATGCAGTGGGATGCCAGCGGGAATGCGGGGTTTAGTTCGGCCGAAATCACCCCCTGGCTACCCGTCTCCCACGACCACAAAACAGTCAATGTCGCCACACAAAAAGCACAGCCTGATTCGATGCTGAACTTAACGCAACAAATTTTGCAGTTGCGACGTGTATCGGCCGATTTGACAAAGGGCAGCTACCGTGAACACGCTGCATCTGAGCACCTGTTCGCTTATTTTCGTGGCGAGGGGCTGTTGATTGGGCTGAATTTTTCGGCCGAAACACAAACCCTCACCCTACCCACAAACGCCTATAAAATCATTCTGACAACCTACTTGGATCACCCCACGCAAACAGATCAACCCAGCATTGAGCTACGCGCAAACGAAGGGGTTATCATCCAACTGGCAAAGCAACCTTAACGCAACTTCTTTCCACTATGTCTACAAATTGGTATGGCGAAGCCGTATTCTACGAACTCTATCTACGCGCTTTCTACGACAGCAATGGCGACGGACACGGCGACCTGCGCGGTGCGATTAGCAAACTAGATTATATTAAATCGCTCGGCGTCGACTGCATTTGGATATTGCCCCACTTCCCATCCCCGCTCAAAGATGACGGCTATGATGTTGCTGATTATCGAAACGTGCATCCCGATTATGGCACGCTTGATGACTTTCGCGCCTTTGTCGACGCGGCACACGCACGCGGCTTGCGGGTCGTCATCGATTTGGTGATGAACCACACAAGCGATCAGCATCCGTGGTTTCAGGCGGCTCGTCAAGACCGCCACTCGCCCTACCGCGACTACTATGTGTGGAGCGACACAGGGACAGAATACAGCGACATTCGTCTCGTTTTCCCAGATTTTGAGCCGTCCAATTGGACATGGGATGCGGTAGCAGGGCAATATTTTTGGCATCGCTTTTTCCGCAGCCAGCCCGATCTAAACTTTGACAACCCAAAAGTGCATGAGGAAATGCTCGATATTGTGCGTTTCTGGCTTGACCTTGGCGTTGATGGCTTCCGATTAGATGCGGTTATCTATCTTTACGAGCGTGAAGGAACGGACGGTGCGGGGTTGCCAGAAACACATGCGTTTATCCAAAAGGTGCGTCGTCTGCTGGATCAAACGTACCCCGATCGCGTGATGATTGCCGAGGCGAACGATTGGCCTGAGGCACTGATGGCATATTTTGGCGAACAGGAAGATCGCCCAGAATGTCATATGTGTTTCAATTTCCCAATTATGCCGCGCTTGTATTTGGCGTTGCTTGAGGGGGATCGGCGTGCGTTGGACGATATTTTGCGACGAACCCCGCAGCCGCCAGCGGGCGGTCAATGGCTGAGCTTCCTGCGTAATCATGATGAACTTTCCCTAGAAATGGTGACAGATGAGGAGGGCGATGCGCTCTATGCGGCGTTTGCGCCTGACCCGCGCATGAAAATCAACAATGGCATACGACGCCGCCTCGCACCGATTCTAGGGTTCGATGTGTGTCAATATCGCCTATTGACCGCGCTGCTAATGTCGCTGCCTGGCACACCAATTTTGTACTATGGGGACGAGATCGGGATGGGGGACAACATTTGGCTGGCGGATCGAAACGGGGTGCGAACGCCGATGCAATGGGATGGATCGCTGAATGCGGGGTTCAGTTCGGCCGAAAAACCATACGCCCCCATCGCCGACAGCGCCGCCGAACGCACAGTCGCTGCGCAACACAACGTGCCAAACTCCTTTCTCGAAACCACTCGCAAGCTGGTGAGCGTGCGGCAGGCCAGCCCCGCGCTGCGGCATGGCTCGTTTGAACTGGTTGATTTGGGTGAGCCAGCCCTGTTCGGATTTCGCCGTTCGGCCGAAAACGAAACAATCTTCTGCCTGTTCAACCTGAGCAATCGCCCCCAAGCAGTCTCGCAACTGCCCGCTGGACACAACCTGCTGGACACAAACCCGAACAGCCTAACGCTAGAACCCTACGGCGTCTATTGGATCACCCTCGATTGATGCAGCAACCTTTGAACAAACTCATCCGTGACATAACAGACCAATGGACAAACGATTTGCGTATTCGCTGGCAGGTAGGGGGCGCAGATGCGCTGCGCCTGTTTGGGAAACTGTATGGCAATCGGGCAGATTTTGGGGATTGGGTGATACGACTGTTGAAGATAGTTGAGGCAAGGTATGAGGCGCGTTCGGCCGAATTGCACCAATTAGATTACAAGCGCCTGCTCGAACCAGATTGGTATCAATCGGCCGAACAAGTTGGTTATGTGGCCTACACCGACCGTTTTGCGGACACGCTAAGCAGCGTCGCTGACAAAATCCCCTATTTGAAAACGCTGGGCATCACCTATTTGCACCTGATGCCGCTGCTAGAGCCGCGTGACGGTGCGAATGATGGCGGTTATGCGGTGGCTGATTATCGCAATGTCAACCCGCAGCTTGGCAACATCGACGATTTGCGGCATTTGACAACGCGCCTGCACGCCGCCGATCTGGCGCTCTGCATCGACCTTGTTTGCAACCATACCGCGACCGATCACGAATGGGCGCAGCGTGCCAAACAGGGTGAGCAAACATATCAAGATTATTATTTGATGTTCCCCGACCGCAGCGAACCAGATGCGTATGACAAAACGCTGCGCGAGATTTTCCCTGAGTTCAAACGGGGCAATTTTGTCTATCATCCCGACATTGACAAATGGGTTTGGACAACGTTCAACACCTTCCAATGGGATCTGAACTATCGTAATCCAGCCGTTTTTTGCGAAATGCTCGATGTGATTCTTTTTCTTGCCAACTGTGGCGTTGATGTGTTGCGGATGGACGCGGTCGCGTTTATGTGGAAACAACTTGGCACAGATTGTGAGAATTTGCCAGAGGCACACACGCTTTTACAAGCATGGCGGGCGCTGAGCCGCTTGGTCGCGCCAGGTTTGCTCTTGCTAGCGGAGGCAATTGTCGCGCCAGAAGATGTCATTCCCTACTTTGGCGAAGGCGAGGCCGCAGGCAAAGAGTGCGAACTGGCATACCATAACAGTTTGATGGTCTACCTCTGGAGTGCGCTGGCCGAGAAAAAGGTTGCACTAACCACCTACGGGCTGCAACAGTTGCCGCAAATTCCCAACCGTGCGGCGTGGATCAACTATGTGCGGGTTCACGATGATATTGGGTGGGCGATCACCGATGCAAACGCGGCGGGCGTTGGATTAGATGGGTTTTTACATCGCAGCTTTCTAAGTGATTATTATTGTGGCAAGTTCCCCGGATCAGACGCGCGAGGGCTTGTCTTTCAATTTAACTCTGAGACGGGTGACAGGCGGATTAATGGCAGTTGTGCCTCGTTGGCGGGGCTTGAGGTTGCAATCGAGCGGGGCGATCCAAGGATGATTAGCTTGGCCATCGGCCGAATTTTGCTCATCCACAGCATCATTCTAGTTTACGGCGGTATCCCAACGGTGTACATGGGGGACGAGTTGGGGATGCTGAATAACTATGACTATACGGCGGTGGTTGAGCATAAAGAAGATTCGCGCTGGGTGCATCGGCCGAAGATGGATTGGATTTCGGCCGAAAAACGGCATGACCGAGACAGCATTATCGGCCGAATTTTCCACACGCTGCAACACATGATTGCCACACGCAAAAAACTGCACCCGCTGCACGCCCAAGCGATCACCAAACCTGTCTGGACGCACAACAACGCCGTGCTAGGGATCGTTCGAGAAAGCGCACGGGGGCGTATCCTCGGTCTAGGCAACTTCAGCCCAGAATGGCAGGTCATCTCGGCCCGTCGCCTAAACGACCTAGGGTTTGATCAGACGCTGACAGACCACCTCTCCCAACAACAATTTGACGCAAACAGTTCCATTCCGCTTGCCCCATACCAATCGCGCTGGCTTCAAAATCTCACATAACGCAATACTTTTTTGTTCTTTCCCTTCCTAGAGTAAACTCCCTGTGTATGACTCGCAACGTTTGGCATTGGACAACTCTGATTTTACTGTTATTGGTGGCGACGTGGCTGCGCGTCTATCGTTTGGTTGAGCTGCCGCCGGGACTACATTACGATGAGGCGGCAAACGGGATTCTGGCTAGCGAGATTGCGTTTGAGGGATTTCGGCCGATTTTCATCACCAGCTACACAGGCAAAGAAGTCCTCTATTTCTATCTGGCAGGTAGCCTCATGCGGCTCATCGGCGATTCAGTCTTTGCCCTACGCCTAGCCAGCGCCTTTACGGGCCTGCTGACCATTTCGGCCAGCTACTGGCTGGCTACCGAAACGGCACGCGCCCTCGCACCGCAAGCCAAAATACCCTATCTGCGTCTTGCTGGCTTGATGACAGCCATTCTGCTGGCAACCCACTTCCCCCACCTCATTTTTAGCCGCCTTGGATTTCGTGCCATCACGCAGCCGCTTCTGCAAGCGTTAACCGTCGCCACCTTGCTCTATGCGCTACGCAAATCGAGCTATCGCGCCTTCGCGCTCAGCGGGCTTTGGCTAGGGCTGGCCGCATACTCCTATTTGGCCGTGCGCCTGTTTCCCATTGTCATTTTTCTAATCGCGTTGCCGCTGCTAAGACGCCATTGGCGTGGCCTGTTGCTGGCGCTCGGCACGGCCACACTCACGCTGCTCCCCTTTGCCAACTTCCTAATACGCAACCCCGAAACGTTCTGGGTTCGTATTTCCCAAGTATCTGATCAGCAGCCGATTATGGCTGACTACACGAGCAGCTTCGTGCAAAGTTTCAGCATACTGCTGGGGCTGGCAGGTGATCCCTACTGGCGTTTCAACAATCCAGATCAAC
>JBMZDF010000338.1:4183-7001 GCA_049614105.1 Promineifilaceae bacterium (SeqCode) | reverse complement strand
GGTCGCCGAGCTTTTTGCGCAGCGCGGGGCTGTTTATGAGCAGGGTCAGCGCCGCTTTGTATTCGTCATAGCTGCCGTAGAATAAGCCGCCGTTTGAGCGTCGCGTTTGTTCGCGGGTGACGCTACAGTTGGCGTGGGCCATGGTGACTGTGCCGACGCTCCACGCTTCGAGCAGCACCATCGACATGCTTTCGTATAGCGATGGTATGATAAAGACGCTGGCTGCTTTGAGGGCGTTGAAAATATCTTCATCGCTCACAAAACCAAGGTGGCGAACTTTGGGGTGATCGGGGAGGGTGATGTTGTTAATTCGGCCGATTAAAGCCAACGGCGGCGCGTCAGGATGCTCATCACAGTAGCGCAGGTGGAAGTCAAGCAGTTCGGGGATATTTTTGTTGGTGTCGATTCGGCCGATAAACAGCAAAAAATCACCCGCCAAATCAAAGCGTTCACGAAACCCCGCCACATCAAATGATTCAACCCGATCAAGCCCGATGCCTAAAATTTCGTTAGGCACATGCTGATTGCTGGTAATCGACTGCACCAGCCGTCGCGACTCAAACGTGTTGTAACCGATGCCCGCTGGCAGATGAAACAGATGGCGAAACAGCCCTGAACGGGTAAAAGGGTGATCGTGGGCTAGGGGCAACAGGATCGATTTAGCCGCAACGCGAGGCATGCCAAAATAGGTGGTCGCGTACTCGAAAGTGAAGAAGATAAACACATCGTAGTCGTGTTCGTTTGCTTCGATATGGCGGATAAGGGTGCTTGACATTGGCCCTTGCGCCTGAAGCCAAGTCATCTCATCTGCGATGGTGTGCTCAATAAGGAAGATGCGCCCCAAACGCTCCAACGTTTGATAATCGCGTGGGTGGTCAACGGCGAAACGGTGAACCATCACGTTGGCTTCGCGTGCCGACCCTGGCTCGAACACGTCTTGCCAATCCTCGTTGTGTGCGCAAGTGGTTAGCACATGGACATCGGCATAGCTTGCCAGCCGATTTGCCATCAGCCGTGCGTGCTGTTCTGCGCCGCCGTTGATTTGCTCGCCATAGCGTTGCACCACCATCGCGATTCGTAATTGCTTGCTCAAACTACGCTTCACCTTCTAACGGATCGGGCTGGGATTGCAGGATTGTGTAGTATTGACCAAGCAGAAAGGCTGATTTCAACAGGTGGGTGTTGATTTTGTTTTGTCGCTCAACGGCGTTCCCCACATAGTAGACAACAAGCTGGTGTGCTTGACGTCGAACCCAGTCCACCAGTCCACCGATGATGGGCAGGCGCGGTTTGTGCATTTGAACCGTTTGTTGCAGGCTGTTGTTGATGCGGCTGGCCGCAAGCAGGTTTTCAAACAGTTCGGTGGGGATTTTTTCGGCCGAAGTGTGGCTGAATGCGCTTTGCTGCAACGGATTGGTCATCAGCTCTTTGTCGATAATCGACTTGCGAATCGACTCGATCAATGCCTCAATCTCTAACGTGTCATTGGGTGACTCTGCGTTCATAATCTCCTTTCACGGCTCTTGGAGCGTCTGCGGGGGCTGCATCAAACTGCTGACCCCACGCTCCAGAAGCATCTAAATAACTATTTTTGAACTTCAACCAGCTCTAAACGGCTGAACCCAACCCCTAAGGTGCGCGGGTCTGAGCCTGTGCCAAGCTCAGTTTGCGAGACAGCATACGCTAGGTCAAACTTGATTTCATTGATGCCAAGGTTCACAATGTCGCCATCGATTGGCAAAGAGAACTGCTGCGGCTCACAATTTTCCCACTGCAACGTTTGCAGCGGCTCATCGTTGAAGAAAATCTCCATCGCCTGATTACGACCCTCGACACAGTGCGGAAACGCCTCGCCCACAAGTAAATGAGGAACCTGCTTGAAGCCAATCACCTGAGCACGTGGTCGCGGTTCAACGCTCCACAATCCCCAAGGTTCGCGTGAAAGTCCATACTCTAGCAAGACGTTGGTTGGCGACTCTAGCTGGGGAACTTCGGCAACGCAGATGCGATAGTTGAATGGCGTCATTTCCTCTGGTGGGTCAAAACAGTCAACGGCTGGAAAAACGCTTGTGATGGTTCCCTCATCCCAACGCTCTCGGATGGTGTCCCAAGGCATGTGGATGAATAAGTAGCGAACGTTGTACTGGCGCAGGATTTCGGCAAATGGTTCGGAGAAGCGATGTTTGCGCGTGTAATCGGCTAAATCTTGCCCTGTTGCCGTCAGAAAGGAGCCGACAAAGGCGGCCGATGGAACCCCTGTTTGGTAAGAAGAATACAGCACCATGCCCCCATGCAGCGGTTCGCCCGTCATGTCCAGAATGCCTTCATCAGGCGGCAACTGCTGATCAATGAGCCATTCATAGGCAGGATGGCGGACGCTGAGATCGATGGGAACCCCTTCTGTGACAAACGGCAGTGACTCAATAATCCACAAAACAGACAACAGAATGGCAAGCCCACGCGGGAGCCTGTTTAGCCCGATGCAGGCCAGCGCAAACACGGCAAAGATAGAAACGTAGGCGAATCGCGCAATGCTGCGGGCGCTTTCAAGACGCGGGACGAGGGTCATGATCAGGCTGTAGGGCAGCGGGATTTGACCTTCGGCCTCCGCAACGCTTAGCTCTGTGAATACCTCTGGTTTTAACGATTGCCCTAGCGCCAAAATGGGCTGATTAATTGCTTCTAGCCCTGAGACGACAACTGGTTCGCCGCCCAGTTTGAGAAATGGGCCAAGCGTGAAAAGGAGTCCGCCAAGCCCTAGCAGGATGAGCATGCGACGGTTGCGTGGGGCTTTATTCGGCCGAACAAGCCCCACAAT
>JBMZDF010000338.1:0-4173 GCA_049614105.1 Promineifilaceae bacterium (SeqCode) | reverse complement strand
ATCGCCAGCAATGTGCCAATGAACCCAAAAGAAAGCGATGCAGACTCGTTGTAAGGCGCGGAATAAATTTTATAGACAAACTCCCCAATCTGCGGAATCGCATTGAGACGATTAGGCAAAAATAGCGAATCGAAATTTGTCGACCAAAATGTTAGATCAGTGAGCGTCGGGGAGTTGGCTGCGCCAGCGGGCAACAAAACAATCGGCAAAATAGACGGCAGGCCCATCAAAAACCCAATCGCCAAAATGACAATCGCCTGAATCCAGATCCGTTTGATACGCAGCCGATCGCCGAGCAGAAGCAAAAAGAGCGGGCAGATAAAGATGCTGTAGAGCGAAAAGTTAACGGTCAGCCCAAAAACAATGCCCGCTAAAATGACGTTGCGCGAGAAGATGCCTGCGTCTGCATCCTCCTGCTTCATCCGAATAATGTAATAGCCCAGCCAGCCAAACAGCGCCGTCATCCACAGCGTGTGAATATGACCGACTGGCCCTCGGATTTGTCGGGTTGCTGCAAATGTCCACGCTAACGCGGCTAAGTCGGCCGTGTAGGTTGGTGACCAGAACCGAAAAAACCGTTTTGCGCCAACGTAGGCCACAACCATTGACAAAATAATGGGCGCATTGTACGAAAGCGCAGGGCTTTTGGTTAAGAGCATGAACGGCTGGGCAAGTGCAAACGTTAAGGGGGACAGCGCCCATGTTCCCAGCGACCAGCCCTGTGGGTGGAAAATAAGCGGGTAGTTGAAGGGTGATTTCCACTGAAGCAACGCATCGTGATACCAAATAATCCCCCAAACATTTTCTAGAACGTCTCCATAAGCGGAAACCTCTTTCCACAGGTTTGTCTGACGCCACTGGAAGATCAGCAAGCCCAGAAAAACGAACCATGCCCAATTTGCAATTAGGTAAGCTTTTGCTCTGTCTGTTATATGCTGCCCTGATTCTTGTGTCTGCTTCATGTTCGCTTATGCTTCTCTGTCACTATTTTCTCAACTTGTTGCGGATGTGACCCCCCAAAGGGAGGTGGCGCAATTATACCTTGCCTCGTTTTGAAATCGACGGCGATGCGCGTTTGTTACGCTTGAGATTTGAATCGAAGGGTAGAAATAGGGGTCAGGGCCACCATTTTGATTGTGCGAAACCCCTCGGCACGTTTAGGTTACGCCTGTTTGCAGGTGCGCCCGATCGATTGGGATTCGTTAAAAACGGCGGGATGCCGTTACAATTGGCGCGTTTGCCATTGTCTTTAAGCTGTTGGGCAGTTTGATACGATGCACAGGTGTGAGTGGTCACTTAGCCTTTTGTTGTTTCGGCCGATTATTCAGCCAAAACAATCAAATATGTAGTTACTCAGGTAGTCGGGTTTTCAGGAAAAAATTAGCGCGATAGACGTTTAGATTCATGGTCAGATGATGCTTTCTGACAGCCTGAGCCGCCAAAACCCTGATTACCCGTGAACGGATGAATTCAATATGCACGTTGTCGGTAAAGAGCCAAAGAATAAACTAGTTGCCCCGCTTTCCCTAGCCATTTTACAGTTGGTGCTGGTCGGTGTTTTTATCCTGAACAGTTGGTCGGTTCATTCTCAGGCGGAGCTTGCGCGATTGATTCGGCCGATTATCAAAGAAGGGTGGATCGCCATTCCTTGGCTGTTTACCCTGTTTGGGTTTTCCCATGCGCTGCACCTTGCCGGGCTGTCTCCAAAAGAAGCCAACACGCGATTTAAGCGCCGTACTTGGACCGTGATGGGCTTGTATTGGCTGTGCTGGCTGCTGGCCTTTACACCGTTTGCGATCTACGAATACACGAACTTAGCCAGAATTGCCGATCCGATTATCGTTTTTGCAGCGCTGCAAGGCTTTACGCCCTCATTGCCCGGTGCTGGCAATCTGATTTTGTGGCCCTTGACCGCGTGGCTTGTTTTTATGGCTATCTCGTTTCCTGTGGGGCGCTTGCTGCGTGCGTCAGTTGCGCGTGGCGTTTTGGTGGGTGTGGCTGTGATGTTGGGGCTTGGTTTGTTGAGCGTGGGCGTTGGACTGGGGATCGCGATGCTTCCCGATGCGAGTTTGCCGCCCAATACGTTGGGGTCCGCTTCGGCCGAATTTATTCTGCACCGCTCCCCATTTGGCCTTTTCCCATACTATCTGGTCGGCTTATTTAGTGGCACGTTGCTGTTGACAAATAACGTTCGTGTTGTGCGTTTCCGCTGGCTTCGGCCGCTCCTGTTCGTCTTGATTTATGCGGTTTGGTTTGGCATCAGTGCGGGTGAGTTTGATCCCCTTAGCTCGGTCCGATACCTATTGACTCTGCTTAGCTGTTTACTGTTGAGCTATTGGGCTATTGTCGCGACAAAAAGCGGTGAGGATGTTTTGCCTGCCTCCCGACACACGCCCCTGATCACGATTAGTGCCTTCCTGCTTTTCTTGTTGCAACTGACCGAACCTGCCCAACGACTTTACTGGATCTTTTTGGGCGAAACGCTGGGCCTTGATCATGGTCTGCTGCGCTCGTTTGGGTTGGTTGTCATTTTGGCAGGCGTCTCATTTGGTGCGGCCTGGCTTTTGCTTGCGCTCTATGCACGTCTTAATCATCAGCAGGTCGAAGCGCGGATACCTGTGATTGGGAAGTGGGCGGCACGTATGCTTGTTTGTGCTGGCTTGTTTCTCCTGCTCCAAATAACCTTCAAGCAAGGGAGCGCCGTTGCGATGGGGTCCGATTCATCGGGGTATCTAAACAATGCGGAGATAATTTCGCAAGGACAATTTTCGCGCTCCATACGCATTACGCCCGAATTTGAACAAGCGGGTTTTCACCCTTGGCATTTTGTCCCGCTGGGAATGCGTGTTCATCCGGCTGATGCGTCCCGAGCGGTCAGCACTTACCCTGTTGGGCTGTCGTTGCTCAATGCCGCTGTTCATCTGGTTGTGTCTGATTGGTATGTTAGCCCCAAAGTGGTCAACGTCATCCTCACCGTTATTAGTTTTGTGGGCATGTACTTTTTAGGCCGCGTTTTGGGCTTTAGCGACTATCTTTCGCTTGTTGGGGTGGCCTTTTTAGCTTGTAATCCGCTTTTTGTGACCTACACCATGCAAACGATGTCGGATATGCCTTCCACATGCTGTGGCATCATCGCGATTGTTCTGGCTTTTTATGCCAAGAAATCTGACATGGCGGCGGCTGGGGCTGGTTTGGCGTTTGGGCTGGCTGTCTTGGTTCGGCCGACAAACATCGTTTTTATCATCCCAATTCTGATCGCCTTGCCGTTTCAACTAAGCACATGGATTAAGTTTATGCTGGGTGGGGTTCCGATGGGCGGACTCTATTTTGTGTCGAATAAGGCGATGTATGATTCCTTTATTGCAAGCAGCTATGGTGATCTGAGTGCGCTGTTCAAGTTTGAATATTTTCCAGATCGTGTGAAGCATTTCGCATTTTGGTTCACCTCGTTTTTGCGTCCTGCGTTGATGATCGGCACGCTCTATGGGTTTGTCCAACTGTTTGTTTCTCGCAAGAAGCATTACGCGGTGATGTTTCTCTGGGCTGCTCCCACGCTTGTCCTTTATGCGTTTTATTTCTTTTCAGACGAGACGTGGTGGTATACCCGTTTTGTGTTGCCAACCTTGCCCGCGCTTATCATCATGGGCTTGCTGGCTTGGCACAAGCTGTCCCAAAATGAACTGTGGTCTCCCAGCATTGCGCTTATGAGTTGGTTTGCTCTGCCTGTTGCGCTGCTCGTTTTGAGTTTTCATCAAGATACCTATCGCATTTTGCAGGTGGAGCCGATGGACGCCTATATCGCTGATGCGTTTGAGGCGGTTGATCAGCATGTTTCGCGTGAGGATTTGTTGTTAGCTGATTTCTTTAGCGGTGCTGTGTATTTCTACACGGATTACGGGGCGTTTCGTACGCCGGCTTTGATGTCGAGGGAGCGTGCGGCGGCTGCGGCCGATACGTTGTTGATGCAGGGGAATACGATTTATCTTTTGCATAATCCTGTGTTTGAGACGGCTATTTTGGGTGGGGTGTATTCGGCCGAAAATTGGCGCGAGGTCGACAGCGGCCCACATTGGGCGTTATGGCAGTTTAATCCCCAATAGAGTTCGCGGAGAGGCAATTACAGGGCAATTGCATTCTAAATTTTCTGACTCGCTCCTACGCTCCGCGTGGGAG
>JBMZDF010000337.1:0-7059 GCA_049614105.1 Promineifilaceae bacterium (SeqCode) | reverse complement strand
ATCTGACATAAAAAAGGACAACAAGGGCCGCACCAGCAAAGCCGCCAAGAATATTGACGCCGCCAGCACGAATGTTGAGAACATCAAAGAGCGTGTTGTACCCTGAACCACCACCAGCCACATCCAAGATCACGTAGGTGATGCGGGCAAAAAGATAGCCAGAAAGGACGCCAATCAGCAGTCCGTTGAAAAATTCGTCGGGGTCTTGCCCGCGTCGTTCGATTTCACGTCCGCCCCAGATTGCCCCAATGGCAATGCCAGCCGTGATAATAATGCCGTACCAATACACGGCGAAGCCTTCTCCGAAGGGGAGTGTAAAGGCGATTGGGTTGAGTTGAAGTCCATCTAACATAGCTTGTTTCTTTCCCTTTCTTATGAACCTGCCAATTTTTGTTGATTTATCGGCCGATTTCTACACTTGCCCCTATTCTACTCAATATAACCGAGTCCGCGTAATTGTTGCAAGATTCGCTCATCGTGTAGCTCAAATGTCGCCCCTGCGGTCAAGCCGTCGCGCTGCTGCTCCGCGTTTTCGATAAAGGCGCTCAGTTGGAGGTCAAGTGCTTCTGTTTCGGCCGAAACTGCATCCCGTCCTAACAAATTATCCAGTTCTAATGTATCAACGTGCAAGTCGAATAACGCATCCTGATCGGTATCTGCATGGGTCAGCTTCCACTGACGCTGCACAATCGCCCGTTTGAGCGCCAAACAGCGAAAACGCTCGATCAGTTCAGGCTGGCGACTGCGCAACACGTTAATCATTGTCAACGGCGGATATACTTCCGCAAACGCCGTTTCATGTTCGGGGTCATCCCCCGTGAGCACATTTAGCAAAGAAAGATGCGGCTCGTCCAGCGATGAGCGCCATTCAACGCCGGCGGCCTCTAGCATCGTATGATAAACGCGGCGCGTGCTGACAGGTGCTTCGGCCGATTGGGCGTGAGGCACTTCTCGCGGCCAGCTCATGAGGAGCGGCACGTGGACAAGTTCCTGATAGGCATTGAATGCGTGTCCCACATAATCATGGTCGCCTAATCCGTCTCCATGATCGCCAGCAATGATGATAAGCGTGTTTTCGGCATTGTCGCGCTTTTCCAGCATTGCAAAAAGCTGCGCTAGATAGGCATCTTGATACGCGACTTCGGCATCGTATAAATCATTGAGCACACGTTCCTCAAGTTCGTCCAGCGGCTCGGCAAGTGGTGCAGCCCAACGGTACGCTTCCCGATTCCAACGCTGCATGATTTCCTGCGCTTTGGGGTCGGTCAGCAAATAGGGCGCGACTTGTTCAATGTATTGTGCAGGCGGCCAAAATGGAAAGTGCGTTTCCATGAGGTTGAAAAAAAGGAACAGGGGCTGCTCGTTTTCGGCCGATTCGCGATCCTGTAAAAACTGCGTAATGTGCCGCGTCGAACGCTCGTTTTGACCCTTGAAATTGGCGATTCGCGACCAAATCGGCGTAAACCATGCGTTGATCGACAAACGAAATGCCCAGTCAGAACGCCCAACATAGTCACCAATCGGATCGACAACGCGGCGTAGTCCAGCGGCTAGAAAGCGCATCCCCTTTTGGAGCGGTGCGGGCAGGTTGGCAAAATGGTTGTAGGGATTGGGAGCGGCGCCGCCGTAGTTGAAAAATCGGCCGAAACCACGCTTGAACCCATTGTCCAGCACCCCAACCAACGGATTATTGCAAAATGCAACCGTTTCATAGCCAGCCGCTTCTAGCTGCTCCGCCAGCACAGGTTCATCCCAACTGAGCGTATGGTTTGACTGCGTGACCTGATGCGCCGTAGGGTACAAACCCGTAAACATCGATGCATGACTCGGAATGGTCCACTGCGCGGGTGCAATGCCCCGCATAAACTGCACGCCCTGCTTTGCAAAGCGATCCAAATTAGGCGTCAACTGTCGCTTGTGTCCATAACAACCCAATCGGTCGGCACGCTGCGTGTCAAGCACAATAAAAATAATGTCTGGTTTTTGGGGCATAGAAGGGTTTTAGAGCTAGGTGAATTATTGCCCACTTGGCAACAACATTAACAGTTATCCGTTAAGCAGCTCACAATTAATCATTAACGAAAACCTCAGAGGTTTTTACACACAAACTAAAGTAGTCAACAACAAACCTCTGAGGCTTGTTGATCGAAATTCACAACAAACAGATAAAAACACACAGGGGAGCACCTTGTCCCCATTTTTCACACTTTATTCACCGTGCTTCGTTTCTCTCTATCTTCTACTGATCGTTAAACCGATAGCCAACGCCACGTGCCGTTAAAATCCAGTGGGGTCGGGCAGGATCGGTCTCAATCTTTTTGCGCAGATAGTGGATATAGGGCTTGATATTGTCCGTGGCGTCGCGGAATTTTGGCCCCCACGCGGTCTGAATCAGTTCGTTGGTTGTAATCACACGCCCTGCATTTTGCACCAGCGTTGCCAACAGATCGAACTCACGCGGCGTTAGGTCGATCTCTTTACCGTAAATATTGACCTGTCGTGAAGGCAGGTTGATGCGGAAGTCGCCCCCTGCAAAAACGAGCGTATTGGGCGCAGATGGCTCCTCGCGCTGTCCTCGGCGCAAATGGGCCATAACACGCGCCAGCAGCTCTGGTGGCTGGTAAGGCTTGACAAGATAATCGTCTGCGCCGACGCTCAGACCATGCACCACGCTGTCCACATCGCCTAATGCGGTAAGAAAAATAATGGGGATATTAGACCGTTCGCGGATACGTTGGCAAGCTTCAAGGCCGCCCATGGTAGGGATCATAATATCGAGCAGTACGAGATCAGGTTCGGCCGAAATTGCCAGCTTAACGCCATCCTCCGCCGTATGTGCCACGAGCATCTGATGTCCATCATCTTCTAGCAATTGCACCACTGTCTCAGTCAGAGAAACATCATCATCCACTACAAGTACTTTTGTTATCATACCGTTGCTCCATTTGTTATAACCAGATTTTAACACAGGAAATCACTTGTCGTGATGAGACATTCGTAAATCCGCAGGTTGCTCAGGCTGACAGACTAAAATGTCGACAGGCTGACCTACGGCAATACGAATGTGCTAAAATCGGTGACGTGAAAATCAGTCACCTATCGCTCACCAACTTTCGCAATTTCGGCCGATTAGAAATGCAATTACAAGATGGCGTCACCCTGCTGCACGGCGACAACGCACAGGGCAAGACAAACTTTCTTGAAGCCATCTACTATCTCGCCACCACACGCTCCCCCCACACCAGCCAAGACAGCCAGCTAATCAACTGGGATGCCGATCAATATGGCGGACTTGTGATTGTCGGACGCATTGTGGCGCATGTCGAAACAAGCAGCGGCTTGCGACATCTGGAAATGCGCCTTATTCGCGAACGCAACAGTTTCCGCCGTGAAGCCCTCGTTGACCGACGCAAAGTGCGTTTGATGGATTTGCTGGGCAACGTGCGCGTCGTGTTATTTTTGCCCGAGGATATGAACCTTGTCACGGGGCCACCAGCGGGGCGACGGCGCTATTTGAACATTACGCTCTGTCAGGTTGACCGCAGCTATTGCCGCACGCTTTCCCAATATAACAAGGTGCTTGAACAACGTAACGCGCTGTTGCGTCAGCTAAACGAACAAGGCAAACGACAGGCGGGGGATGTGTTGAGCATCTTCTCGGAGCAGCTCGTTACGCTAGGCGGCAAAATATTTAAGCGGCGGGCGGAGTTTATGACACAGCTTGCGCGGCAGGTGCAGCGTGTGCATTATGAATCGCTCACGGCGGGTCAGGAAACGCTGCGGCTAACTTATTTGCCGCGCTTGCTGCCAGTTTCGGCCGAAAATGGCCTCGAACAGCTCCAAGCGGAAGGCGAATGGCTGGAGGCGCATCTTGAAGATCCGACAGCGGCTGAAACCCGTTTTCGTGACGCCCTCAACGCGGCCCAGTCGCACGATCTGGCACGCGGCACAACGTCAATCGGGCCACATCGGGATGATTGGCGTTTCACCATCAACGGGCGCAATTTGAATCATTATGGCTCGCGTGGTCAGCAGCGCAGCGCCGTGCTGGCGCTCAAGATGGGCGAGATTCGTTGGATTTCGGCCGAAACGGGCGACACACCGCTCCTGTTGCTGGATGACGTCATGGCTGAGTTTGACGCACACCGTCGCCGTCTGTTGCTCGAAGCGTTGGATGATGTCAACCAGACGGTGATGACATCGGCCGACCCAACACTGTTCTCCCCCACGTTTTTGCAGGCGGCCAGCACCTATACTGTCTCTCAGGGAAAAGTTGCGCTGACGGCGTTGGAACAATCGGCCGAAAAGCGTGAAATATAAGTATATTCGCGCTTCTCATCACCAAGATTCACTCTCTATTCGCCCTTCATTCACCCTGCATGACTCTGGTACTACTGGTATATTCACAAAACTTCTGGCTATAATAGACAGTATGCGAGTCACAAACAAAAAACTGTGATTACAAGCGTTTGTTATGATAAAACAACAGCGCAGCATTAGCTGAAGTGGTAAAAAAACAAAGCTTCCAGACCAGATCGGGTCGCTTTAACACTGTTAAACAGAGATTGGTGTGAGATTCCCCCACAGCCAATCAACAGTGGGAAGCGTGTGAATGAGCAGTAACCCATAGAAGTTGTCCTGTCTTTAATAGATTCGGCATCAAGCTCTGTGCTGCTTACAAGTAGGAACGTAATCAGATGGCATTGAACGAGCAGACGCCGTCGTCAGTCCTCATTATTGATGACACCATGGAAAATCGTCTGTTGCTGGCATCTCAGCTCAGTAGCGAAAAATACCGCATACTGAGTGCCACAACGGGGCTCGAAGGCATCGACTTAGCGCAGAAAAATCTGCCTGACTTAGTGCTTCTCGACGTTATGCTGCCTGAGATGAACGGCTTTGAAGTTTGTCGGCGGCTCAAAAAACACCCAAAAACAACCAACATCCCGATTATTATGATCACATCGCTGCGTGATGTGACCTATCGCATACGCGGCATTGAGGCAGGTGCAGACGAATTTTTGTCGCGCCCGCATCATCGCGAAGAGTTGTTGATCCGTGTTAAAAGTTTGGTCCAGCTCAAACGCGCCCGTGAGCGTTTAGAGGCTGAACGCAACCACCTTCAACTACTTTACGATGTGTCGCAAGTCACCACCCACAGCCTCAACCTTGCCGAGATGATTTCAAATATCATTGACTATACGCAAAAGGCAGTGGGCGCGACCAAGGGCAGCGTTCTGCTAACCGATCACAGCGGGCTAGTCACGCACAAATTCTTGGCACGTGCCATCTCTGGCGTCAGCGTTGGCGCAAGCATTGCTGATAAGGTGATGCAGGAAGGGTTTGCAGGCTGGTTGTGGAGCGAACGTAACGGCGGCATCGTGCTGGACACAAGTGATGATCCGCGTTGGGTTCCTTTGCCAAATGATGAGGAGCCTGCTGGCTCGGCCGTTGGCGCACCTTTGGCTCATCCTGATAATGGCGTCTACGGGCTGATTATTCTGACCCACCCTAGCCCCCATTATTTCCAAGACAGTCACCTCGCCCTGCTCAAAACGATCGGGGTGCAGGTCACGGCAGCGGTGCGCAACGCACGCTTGTTCAACACAATCAGTGAGGAACAACGCAAACTGTCCGCGATTCTCAATCAGTCTAATGATGCGATCGTCACCACCGACGAGCAGCAGCGTATTGTGCTGTTCAACGATCGGGCGGAGGGCATCTTTGGCATTGAAACTGATTCGATTGTCGGCCGATATGTCGAAGATATTCCAGAGCTACAGTCATTAACCGACCTATTTGACCAAGCGGATGAGTCGGTTGCAATGGGCCGCGACATTTTACTACACGAAAATTGCATCCTGTACGGCAGTGTGACCCCCGTCAAAGGCGCGGGCTATATTGCCGTGCTGCAAGATGTAACCGAGCGTATTAAGATGGAACGACGCGAGAAAGAGGAGTTGCGCGACCTTTTCGGCCGATATGTCAGCCCCTCCCTACTCGAACACGTCTCGCCAAACAATCGCAACCTGCTTGAACGACGGAAACGCTGGGCAATCATCTTATTTGCCGATCTGCGGAACAACACCGAGATTATCGTCAACTTGCCTGCCGAGAAAGCGCTCGACCTGCTCAACGAAATTTTCGCGATGATGACCGAGGTTGTCTACCGCTATGAAGGCACAATCCTCGATCTGATTGGGGATGAGCTGGAAGTCGGCTTCAACATCCCAGACGATCAGCCAGATGCCGCCCAGCGTGCGCTGCTGACCGCCATCGAGATGCAGCGTAAATTTGATTTGTTGCGTCCGCAGCTTTACGAACGCTCAGGGGCGCAAATCGGCTTGGGCGTCGGCATTGATCAGGGCGAGGCGATTATCGGCAATGTGGGGTCTGACCAACGCATGAATCTGGCGCTGGTTGGCAAAGCGGTCAACATGGCGCACCGTATGGTTGACATGGCGGCCGATGGGCAGATTGTGGTTTCGGCCGATTTTTATCGCGTCGTTGAACAAGAGTCCAAACGCCAAAATATTCAGTTCAACTCAATCGGTGATGTCAAAATCAAAGGGTTCCGCGAACCGCGCGAAGTGTTCCGCGCCCAGCTTTATCGCCAGCCGTTGGATGCACAAGGGCGTCCCATCACGGTTGCGGCTGACTAATTAATGGGTTGGTGACAATAACGTAGACTGAGCTTGTCGAAGTCGCATGTTGAAGTCACAGCGGCATCTCGCTCAGGCTTCGACAGGCTCAGCCACCGCTCTTTACCCAAATGAAACACACCCCCTACTTAATGGAACGTAGACTGAGCTTGTCGAAGTCACAGCAGCATGTCGCTCAGGCTTCGGCATGCTCAGCCTAAAGCGGCTTCTTAGACGGCTTCCCCACACGACGCGGATACTTGTTTGGGGTGGCCGATTCTTTCTCAATCCGTAACAAATAGTGCAGCATCTCGCGCTCTGGCAGTTGAACTGTAAATGTGTTTGGGGTTGATCCGCCCAACAGCGCAAGCGCCTTCGTCGCATCCTCCAGTTCAGCCCCTGCATTCGCTCCCTTCAT
>JBMZDF010000336.1:0-7083 GCA_049614105.1 Promineifilaceae bacterium (SeqCode) | reverse complement strand
ATTTGTATATTGACGTTGCGTAAAACGTAAACCAATCGGCCGTATTTTGTGTGATAGCCAACCGTCAAATCCCGAATATCTACCAAATTACTCATAGGGGCGCTCCCTGACTTCTATCCAAACCAAGCGCTTTTGCGAGGGCATCTGCGAACAAATTAAGACCAATAATAAGTGAACTCAACATAAGAACGGGGCCAAAGGTCGCCCACGGTTGCAGAGCTAAAATTTTGCGGCTGTCTGAAATCATGCGACCCCAGTCAACAGCGGGTGGTGCAACACCGAACCCAAGATAGGAGAGTGATGTAAACGCAAGCAGCATCCATGACCAACGCATCGCACCTTCAACAAGCATGATGTCCATAACATTGGGCAGAAGCTCTTTGATGACCACATCACGTTTGCTTTCGCCACGCGCACGGGCGGCGAGGATAAACTCACGTGTTACATAGTCGTGAGTGGCGGCACGGGCGACACGTATGACGGGGATGCCGTAGAAAAAGCCGAAGGTAAGGGCTTGTACCCACGGCTCTGTTCCCACCACGCTGACGATTAGCAGTAGAAATAAGAGCCAGGGTATGGCTAGAAACGCATCGACAAGACGCATTGCGATGTCGTCAACACGTCCGCCAACGAAGCCAAGCAGGATGCCAACGAAACCGCCCCATGACATGGCCATAAATGTGCCAATAATGGTGACGGTGATCAGCGTGCGGCCCCCCATCATAGAGCGCGAAAAAATGTCGCGGCCTGTTTCATCTGTACCGAACCAAAATTCAGACGTAGGCATGATTCTGCGGTTCGGCGCATCCATCCTGAATGGGTCTTTGGGCGTTATGAAGGGCGCGGAAAGCGCCAGCAAAAGGTGTCCAATAATCAAGCTAAGGCCGATCATCCCGCTGGTCGAGCGACGTAAGTTGTCCCAAACTTCAGCAGTGGGTGACTTTGCTTTTTTTGGGGTTGTATCTTTAACAAGAGGTGGCGTTGCTACAGTCATAATACTCTCTCTCGTGAAGAGTGGCGCGTGAAGGAAAAAAGCGTGTATGTGCTCTAATACTCACTAACCACTAGCCACTCTAATGTGCCATTGCCGTCCGTAAACGTGGATTGAGCAGCAATGTTGCGATATCGGCCGCAAGATTAACAAGGACGTAGATCGTCGCAAGAATAATCGCGATGCCTTGAACAAGGAACAAATCGCGGTCAAAAATGCCGTTGATCATCAAAGTGCCAATGCCAGGGAAATTAAAAACAGATTCGATAATCACGACGCCGCCGAGCAACCATGCGATCGTGAGGGCCACAATGTTAATCGTGGGCAGCATTGCATTGGGCAGCGCATGATAAAATACAATGCGCCACGCTGGAACACCCTTAAGACGCGCCATGTTGACATAATCGCTAATCATTACATCAATCATACTTGTGCGTACAAGCCGCAAAATATGTGCCACCATCACAATCGTGAGCGTGAGAATGGGGAGTCGAATATTGGGTATTAACTCGCCAATGGACGCATCGCTGGCGATGGTGATAACGGCGTCATACCATTTAAGCTTAATGGCGAATATGTAGATCAGTATTGTGCCTGTTACAAATTCGGGCAGCGTCATCCCTGCAATGGCGATTGTGGAAACGGTGATATCGGGCCACTTATCGCGCATCAGCCCTGTAAAGACGCCCAGCAAAATAGCGAGCGGTATCCCGACAAAAGACGAGATAGTTGCTAGGACAAGGGTGTTGCGCAGGCGGTTGCCAATCAACTCTCCAATCGGCTTACGACGCACAAGCGAATCACCTAGATCACCTTGCAAAGCACCACTGAACCAGTCAAAGTAGCGCGTTGCCATTGAACGGTTGAGGCCAAATTCGTCGCGCAAAAGCGCCAAACTTTCTTCTGTTGCATCACGTCCCAAGTATGCAGTTGCCATGTCGCCAGGAAGCGCTTCAACTGCTAGGAAAACAATGATGGAGACGAGGACAAGGGTTAGGGTTGCTAAGACCAGTCTTCGGATAATTAATCTAAGCATAGTTTCTCCTTCTACTTAATTTTTAGTGGCTAGTGGCTAGTGGCTAGTCAGAAACGGGGCATGTTTTTCTTTACCAGTCACTAACAACCCGCAACTTGATTACAGCTTTTCAGGTTTGTGCATACCGGTTGATTCGCGAATCACCAGTTCGCACTCTAAAATCAGTGGCGGGAATGTTCCGTCCACATGTTCAATCATTTCTAAAATCCGCTCAAAGGCACAGTTTCCTACAAAAGTTGTGAAGTAGCGGATAGTGCTTAGGGTCGGCGTCACATAAGACGCCAGCGAAATATCATTGAATCCCAAAATAGAACAATCGTCAGGAATAGATTTGCCTAGCAAACGGCAGGCTGACATTGCACCAACGGCCATTATGTCGTTGTAGGCAAAGACAGCGGTTATTTCTGGGTTCTTGGTTAGTAGCTGGCGCGTTGCGGCAAATCCCCCATCCAACGAGGTATCTGCCTGTACGATCCAATCTTTGCCAAGCGTGATATTTTGTTTGGCTAAAACGTTTTTGTAGGCGATGGCGTGGCGGCTCTTGCTTAGGTCGCCATGTCGGGTGATGAGGCCAATATGTTTATGTCCGCTACCAATCAGGTAGTTGAGCGCAATATCGGCCGCACGTTCAATATTTATAAGGATTGAACTGACGTTGGGGTGGTCAAATTTTCGGTGGAGCAGCACTATCGGCCGAAAACGTTCCGCAATCTTTTCTAGAACCTCATGCTCTAGCATACTTGCCACAAGCACCAACCCATCCACGTTTTCAGACATGAGCGATTCGATCGCTTCACGCTCGTTTTCAGGATTTCGATCGGTGTTGCGGAGAAAAACGTTGTAGTTTTGGGCTTGTGCCGCATCTTGGAAGCCGCGCACAATTTCGGAGTGGGCCGGATTGGTCACATCGCCAATGATGAGGCCGATTGTGCGTGTCAGGTTGGTTGCCATGCCCTGAGCGATGCGGCTAGGACGGTAGCCAAGCTGCTCGACAGATTCCAACACACGCGCACGGGTAGCCGCACTGATGTCATGTTTGCCATTGATGGCTCGTGACACAGTTTGCCTTGAAACACCCACTTTACGGGCGACATCATCTATCGTTACGCGCTTTTTCATTTAAATACTGCAAGTTTGTTAGCGTTTACCGTGAGCGTTCACGGTAACATGCTAATTAGTTTATAGGACGCTTGTCATGTTCGCAAATGGTATTTGATGCTAATCCCCAGATAGCATGCGTGAAAATTTCGTGAATGTTTGAGGGTGTTTTAGGAGGTAGGTACTATTATTAAGGTGGATTTCGGCCGAAACCCACCAAAAATCAACGGCATGATTATTTGACAAGATTAGCTAAATTGGGTATACACCTAGCCATATTGTGAGCGTTCACGCTTTACACAAAGGGAAGTACAAAGAAACGCATAGTGAAGAAGGAAACTCAATTCCCAATCTACCTACAATTTTCTGGTGTGCAAAAATTCACACACCCTTCCTGCACGCTTGTCAGAACCTCATCCACGCGCCCCAGCCTAGACATCGGTTGTCTAGCAAATCCTTATTATTACTCTTGGAGGAGTAACGTATGAAGAAGTCCCTGTTTTGGATCGTAAGTGCACTGCTTACCTTACTTGTTGTCGCTTGTGCGGCGCCTGAACCACAGGTAATTGAGAAGATCGTTGAAGTTGAAGTTGAGAAAGAAGTTCAAGTCACGGTCGAAGTCGAAAAAGAAGTCGAAAAGATCGTTGAAAAAGAAGTAGAAGTCGAAGTAGAAGTCGAAAAGATTATTGAAGTTGAGGTCGCTGCTCAACTTGGCAATCGTGGTACGCTTCGCATCGCTCATGACCTTGCATGGGGCGGTACTGAAAACATGGACCCAGTTGATACTGGCCGTTTGATGCCAGCTATCACGCAGGTTTATGATGCACTTGTTATTCAAGGTGCAGACGGTAGCCCATCACCAAGTTTGGCCGCTAGCTGGTCATCAAATGACAGCGCAGACGTTTGGACATTTGACCTGCGTCAAGGTGTTACCTTCCATGACGGGTCTGATTTGACCTCAGCTGATGTTGCTTACTCTGTCGAGTGGTGGCAAGGTGAAACATCTACAATTTCACCTGTTGTTGAAATTATCGAAAGCATTGAGACGCCAGACGATCACACCGTTGTTTTGAACCTCGCTCAACCACATGCTGACTTCCCGCTGTTGGTTATGGATTATCGTGCGCGTATCATTCCTGTAGATAGTGGTGACACTATCAAAGACACGGGTATCGGTTCAGGCGCTTACATGCTTGAAAAACTAGATGTTGAAGGCACAACCATTTTGGTTGCTAACGATAGCTACTGGGGTGGCCCTCCAGGGGTTGGGCGTATCGAAATCATCGGTATCGCTGACTCTGAAGCGCAATTGCAAGCATTTTTGGCTGGACAGCTTGACTGGATGGACATGACACTTGCACAGTCTGAATTGGCTGATGCACAAGGTGGATTCAACGTAATCAGCTACCCAACTGGGTCATGGACAGGTCTGATTATGCGTACAGACATTGCACCATTTGATAACGTTGCACTGCGCCGCGCAATGCGCGTTGTTGCTGACCGTCAAGCAATGGTTGACATTGCACTCTCTGGTGCTGGTATTGTTGCTTGTGATACGCCTGTAAAACCAGACGATCAGTATCGTTTTGACACTGACTGTTCACCAAACCCAGAATTGGCAACAGAATTGTTGGCCGAAGCTGGTTACGATGGTGAAACAATCACATTGCACATCTCTGATGTTTGCTCTGACTGGACACCACTTGCTGAGCTTTACCAACAACAGTTGGGCGAAATCGGCGTGGACCTTGACATTAAGGTTGTTCCATCTGACGGTTACTGGACAGATGCATGGATGGTTGAACCATTCTCTGCAACTTGCTGGGGTGAACGTCAAGCTGACCAAATCCTCAACGAAGCATATCGTTCAGGTGGCCCATGGAACGAAACCTACTGGAACCGTGACGACTATGATGCAATGCTCGATGCTGCTCGCCAAGAGTTAGACTTCGATGCTCGTAAAGCTCACTACGTTGCAGCACAGGAACTACTTTGGGAAGAAGGTGGTGCTTTGATTCCTTATCATGGTGCAAACTTCCGCGCAACAACGCCTTGTGTTATTGATGTACCGGCTGCTTACTTCTTCGCAGTAAACTGGGCTGACATCGGCATCACACCAGGTTGCGGCGGCGGCGAGTAATTCAGGCAATCCGACCTGTTTTCGGATACCTAAACTCCCTGCTTTCGGCGAGTGCGCGACCTTGATTGCGCACTCAACAGCATAAACAAAGACAGCCACCTTTTGGGTGGCTGTTTTCATTGGGGGTGTTTCAAATGGGTTGGTGACGATAACGCAGACTGAGCTTGTCGAAGTCGCAGCGGCGTATCGTTCAGGCTTCGACAGTTGGCTTCGGCAGGCTCAGCCGCCGCTCTTTACTCATATGAATCACACCTGTTTTCATTTCCCATAGATTCATGTGAGAATTTTAAGTCGTTGGTAGTGCTTTGAACCCTTGCCCAAGTGCTTTTTGCCCAATGCCAATTGTGACAAATGCTTTGGGGTCGACGCGGCCGACAATCTCATTGATTTGGTCAACCTGGCTGCGAAAAATGGTGGTCATGACCATAAAATGCTTTTCGCCTGTGTAGCCACCCGTAATTTCCCAATAACTAACGCCTTTATCGAGCGAAGCCATGAGTGCTTTTGAAACGTTTTCTGGCGAATTTGTGACGATTGAAACGGTGCGCGTTGTGCTGGGGCCGTCCATCACTTGATCATTGACGAGTCCGTAAACGTAGAGAAGGATAAACCCATAAAGGGCGCTTTCCCAGCCAAACAGAGCGCCTGTCGCGAAAATGATACCGCCATCGACCAAAAGGTAACAGGTGGCTAGGGGCATGCCAGTCCGCAGGTTGATGATGCGCGAAATGACGCTGCTGCCAGGGAAGGTCGTGCCAGACCATAGAATAAACGAACCGCTGATACCGCCAACGATTCCGCCGTAGAGGGCATTGAGCATCATGTTGTCTGTGAGCGGCCAATCCATAACATTTGGTGCATAGAGCATCATAAAGTCAACCATTGAACCAAACGCGATGGTGATGATGAAAGATTTAATGGCAAAGTGCCAGCGTCCTAGCATGAAAAATCCAAGGACGATCATGGGGATGCTGAGCACGCTGTAAAGCATCCCGTGGCTTAATCCTGTGTAATGACTGACGATGATGGCGACTCCCGTGAGGCCGCCTGCGGAGAAATTGTGTGGGACTTGGAATATAACAAACCCTAGTGTGCCGAGAAGCAGCCCGATAACTAGGTAGATAAGTTGGCGAAGTTCTTTAATGAGTTCTGCTTGCGTTGGCAGATGGATTTGTTGGGTGAGTTTTCGGCCGAAACGGCCGCGTGGTGAAAAAACAGTCATGATAATGCGTCCTTGTTTTATCAACAAGCAAGGCAAAATCGCCCTCAAATTCTAGGGAAAGGCTGTAAAGCCTCCTATTTGCCATGCTTTAATCTCTTAGTTTGTGCGCTCGAAAGTATACGGGTGTGTTGTATAAAAAATGGTGAAGCGAGGTGCTAAACGTGTGCAATTTCTAGACAGACCGTGACATGATTGTGTAAATTCGGCCGAAACACATCCCCATTGGGCAAGCGATCAAAAACCTACTACGATTGCCACACTGTCCACTCACAACCACCCACTTCATAAGGAATGTCATGAAAGTAGCCCAATACCAATCCCGAGGAAACCTACAGTTTGTCGAAGTCGCTGAGCCAACTCCCAAACAAGGAGAAGTGCTGATTCAGATGGAAATCGTGGCCGTTTGCGGCAGCGATGTCATGCAGCTCTACTACTCTGAACCACGGGAGTACCCACTGCCGCCCGCCGTTTCTGGGCATGAATGTGTGGGCATCGTCATTGATCCACGCGGCTCTGCGTTTCAACGGGGCGATCGTGTTTTAGTGATCCCGCCTGACTTTGATGGATGGACCCCTTATCTGAGTATCGACCCACAA
>JBMZDF010000335.1:0-7088 GCA_049614105.1 Promineifilaceae bacterium (SeqCode) | reverse complement strand
TTGAACATAAAGCTGTTTATCCCAAACGCGCGGATGCAGCGCCAGCGCGTAGCGATATGCACGAATCGATTCAGGCCAATCAGCCGCATTAGCGGCACGCATTCCCATAAAAAACCAATATTCACTGGTGTTCTCACGGTAAATCGGATGCGCCGAGCCGTCTTCGGTTGCCAACTGAAATTGTTCAAGCGCTTTATCAAAAGCCCCTTGTTCAAAATACAAATAGGCAAGCCAATCTGGTGTGCGCTCCCCTTTTTGCGCGTCGCCTAGCTGTTCAAATTGCAAACGTGCCGCACTAAGTTGCTCAGCATCATCTGTCAAAATGCCATCAATCAGCGCCAGATTTGCCATGTTGTAGCCCAATCTGCGTTGCGCAAGCAGCAGGATTGCAACGACAAAGACGACAACACCAATCACATAATTTGTTTTGAGAAGGGCAGGCCCCCCGCCCGTCTGTTTAGCTGTTGTTTTCAATATACCAATCGATGGTGCTTCTCAACCCGTCCTCAAAGGAGACGGCCGAGCGAAAACCAAATGATTCTTCGGCAAATGATACGTCTAGCTTGCGGCGTGGCTGTCCATTCGGCCGATTCAAATCCCAACGAACCTCACCTTCAAAGCCTGACACACGCGCAACTGTTTCGACAAGATCTTTGATACTAATCTCAAAACTGCTGCCCAAATTTACAGGCTCGCTGTCGTTGTAACGTTCGGCCGCCATCAGAATCCCTTCGGCCGCTTCCTCAACATACAAAAATTCGCGCGTGGGCGACCCATCGCCCCAAGCCTCAATATGATTATCGCCACGTGCTTGTGCTTCCAAACATTTCCGCACCAGCATCGGAATCACATGCCCTGTTTCCAAGTCAAAATTATCACGTGGCCCGTACAAATTCACGGGCAGCAGATAAATCGAGTTGTATCCATACTGGCTGCGATAAACTTGCGACTGCACCAACATCATTTTCTTGGCTAAGCCATAAGGGGCGTTTGTCTCTTCAGGGTATCCGTCCCAAATGTCAGCCTCCTTAAAAGGAATCGGCGCAAATTTGGGATAGGCGCAAATTGTGCCAATGGCGACGAATTTGGGGATACCAATCGAATAAGCTTCATGGATAAGCTGCACACCCATCATCAGATTGTCGTAAAAATATTCTGCCTGATGAACTAAGTTCGCACCTATCCCGCCAACACGAGCGGCCAGATGAATCACCATGTCCACTGGGTTGCCAGCATCGTCTTTTGTATCGTTAAACAGTTGCTTGATTGCGCTCTGTTGAACGAGATCGTACTCACTGCTGCGCGGGATAATAATCTCGGCCGCACCACGGTCGCGCAATTTTTCGACCACAAAGGAGCCTAGAAACCCAGCACCACCAGTCACAATCACACGTTTTCCTTGCCAAAAATCAGCCCGATTCGGCCAACCAGTCTGTGTACTCATACTATCCATCTACGTTTTGTTTCTTTGAAATTAATTAGTTTAGAAATAATAGCATTTAGCAGGCATATTTGTATATGCTCCGCCCTTCCGACATTGGAGATAGCAAAAACAGATCTTTCTACAGCAATCGTTCAACAAGATGGGGCAGATCTGCCTCACCGTGCGGTTGGATGCCAATATGACACGTGACTTGACAAGGGGGTATGGCTAGCTGAGTTTGTTTCAAACAAACGCAAACAGTCGCCTTGACCTCTCATCAAGTGCCTCCGGTTCCTATCCTTTTTTGCTACGCCTAGTGCTTAATTGATTTTCTCAATATCGGCCGAATTGAGCCGAACTTCGTGAGGATGCTGACTTAAGAATGCTAGTAACACCTGAACACGTTCGTTCCCCGACAAACGCATGTCAAAAATAGCCTCAAACCCTTCAAAGGGGCCGCTAGTAATGCGAATTTTATCGCCATGTTCAATACCCTCCAGCTTTAGACCACCTGCCCGATCAATTTCGGCCAGCTGATCTTCAATCTGTCGAATCATTGAAGCGGGAACAGCCGCTGGTTCGCCATCAAAGCTTACAAGACTATGGACACCCATCATCCAGTTAAAATGGTTCATACCTTTATCTTCTAAATCTGTGTAGATAAAGATATAGCCAGGGAAATATGCTCGAACCTTCGCTGAGCGTGGATTTACCGGGTTAACTTTCACCATTGGCGCAAATGCCTCAACCTCTTGTGATCCCAAGAGTTCAGCCACTGCACGCTCTTTGTGTGGTTTTACCCACAGGGTGTACCATTCAAATGCCATTCTGTTGCAAGCCAGTGCGGTTTTCCGCAATTGTGTTTCCGTTTTTCAAACTCCCCAAAATGCGTAGGCAGTTTAACGTAACCGGATCACAACCGCAAGCGATATACAACGTCGGAGAAGTCGCTTTCACGGAATATATGCTACAAGTACTACTATACTGTCAGACATCTACACTGTATTGTATACTCTTCGTCATCTGGCATTGTTTCTTACTTCACATGAACTGAGTATGATAAATCAAGTATCCGAGTGGGCATCTTTTAATTGGGAAAATCGCTTTGTTATCGTCACTGGCGGTGGCGGCTTTTTGGGCAGTTATGTCGTGGACAAACTATTGGAGCGCGGCGTCTCGCCCAAAAACCTGCTTGTACCGCGTCAGGCTGAGTATGATTTGAGGCGTTCTGACGCTATCGAGCGGCTATTTGCCGACGCATTTTCAGCAGGTGCAACCGCAGACCAAATCTACTTAATCCATCTCGCAGCGACCAGCGGCGGGATTGGCTACAATCGAAAAAATCCGGGCACGTTGGTTTATGACAACGTGATGATGCAAACGCAACTGCTTGAAGCGGCAAGGCAGCATCAAATAGCTAAGTTCATCGGCATCGGATCGGTTAGCGCCTACCCCAAGTATGCGCCTGTTCCTTTTCAAGTCGAAGATTTATGGAATGGCTATCCAGAGGAAATCACGGCCCCCTATGGGGTTGCAAAAAAGGTGTTGCTTGTTCAGTGTCAAGCGTATCGTGACCAATTTGGTTTTGATGCGATTTACCTGCTGGCGAGTAATCTTTATGGGCCTGGCGATCGGTTTGAACAGGGTGCAAATGTGATCCCCGATCTGATTCGCAAGTTTACCAGCGCGGTGTCAAGCGGCTTGTCTGAAGTCACAGCTTGGGGCGATGGTAGTCCAACGCGTGAATTCTTGTTTGCGGCCGATGCGGCAGAGGCAATCGTCAAGGCAACAGAGCGGTATAGCGATCGACAGCCTGTTAATATTGGCAGCGGCAGTGAGATCAATATTCGCGATTTGGTAAAGCTTATCGGCCGATTAACAGACTTCAAAGGCGAGATCAAATGGGACACAAGCAAACCAAATGGTCAACCACGCCGCAGGCTCGATACAACACAAGCTGCCAACCTATTTGGCTTCACACCTTCCACAAAACTGGAAGCTGGACTTGAGCAAACAATTAATTGGTATCAAAAATCACGATAACTATCAAATTAAAGGTTGACGTCCTCTTTTAACTTTGTAGAATCTATATCTACCTCTTGTGAATAATCCTCACAAAAGAAATGCCCTAGTAGCTCAATGGATAGAGCGCCGGACTTTAACACAAAATGGAGCCTCTACAGAAAAACAGGAATCTGTAGAGTGGACGACACTATATCGGTGAACCCTTAACAGGTCATGCTGATGGCAATACCGAGGAAACTGCTGTTGTTTAGCGCGTTTGATGGTGCAAACCAATCAGACCAAGCGAAAACAACATAAACATACAGAAGGTGCAATGATGCAGGTAAGTATGTTTAAAAATATAACGTTTTGCGGGTTCCGTAGAGACTACACGTGTCGCACCTGAGACGGTGAAGATATAGTCCAGACCACAAACGATTTTAGAAAATCGGCAGCGAAAGCTGTAGCGGGTAAGCTAATCCGAAGGTTGGGGGTTCGAGTCCCTCCTGGGGTACAAAAAAAGAGCGCGATAATAATCGCGCTCTTTTTGTTTTCAAATAGATCACAAAAACATTTTGACTGCAAAAACGGTTGAACAATTAGCCACTTGCCAAACTAATGAGCCGTTTTTGCAAAGCGCCACTTGCAATTTTACTTTCAAGCACTTTTTGTGGCGCACTTAGAACAGGCACTCTAAACTTAATTTTTATTGAATACCCACCAAACGTGGCGGCTGGGTCATCATGTGAAAAGCCCAATTGATGCTGCGTGTTGCTTCCTGTGCGCCGACAATTCGCTCACGAGCAGCGGCCAGATATTTTTCATTATTCCAGCCATCATCAATAATGTCGTAAATCTTCATCCGATACCGCTCAACCGTCTCTGGCTGAACACACATTTCGGCCGCTGCGGCACGCACAGACATCCCATAAATAATGCACAACCAAAAAACTTGTTCAAGCCGTGGGGATAAATCAGGATGCAGTTCCCATTTCTCAATACGCACTGCGTCAGCTAGCCATGCATCATAATGTCCACGCAATAGCTTACTGACCGATGGCGTACAGGCGCGTTCTGCAATATAAGCACGCTCGATTGCGGTAGCCAAGCCTAGCTCAACTTCAGACTTTACAAAAATGGCGTTTACATTGGCCGCTGCCGCTGCACGAACTGGCTGCGGGTCAGCATATTGGGTCCAATAGATAATCACCGCTTCGGGCGCGGATCGCCGAGCGCGGCGCAGCAGATCATCAATCTGGATGAGACCGCCACGATATTCAGCATCTATGAGAATAACATCTGGTTTGGGGCGCGATTTTTTGAGGGTGGAAAGTAGACTTTCGGCCGAACTGCACTCATCAACAATCATTGTTCGCAAATCACGCGACAACAGTGCAGCGACCCCTTTCAGGGCGTAAAAATCATCATCCATAATTGCAACACGAAGCGGAAAACGGTTTGACATATCAACTCCTTCAGACAACACTTATTCGACTCAATCCTATCTATAAAGTCAATTACGATGAACAATCATAATAGTTGCAACCTTACATCACTATCAGGGAAAGCTGTATATCTCTTCTAGCTTAATTCTTATACGCTACAACTATTCGCGATAGTGTGTCACAAATTGATCGAAATTTTCTAAGAAAGCCCTCCTAGAGTTTCCCTCTAAGGAGGGCTTTCTGTCTGGGTTCATGCGTTATCGTCCAGAAAGAGGAAAACTTATGACATTCTTAGCACAACTTCACCTCATCACCGCTGGCTTTATGGCTGGCATCGGCAGCGCCATGTTTGTCTTTGCTGTTTTTGTTTCTAAATTGCATGACAGCGGGCGTCGCGGCTGGTTCCTGCGATTCTTAGTCATGTTCTGCTTCAGCAGCGCACTATATCTTGCGATTGAAGGCATCCGTCTTGGAACCCTGTAACTCGTAGAAACTTAACCCACGGGTAATCATCCAAAAGCCTCACTGCTATACTTCATAAATATGAAGGTATTTACGGTTGCAGACATGGTAGCGGCAGAGAAAGCCGCAGATAGTTTAGGTCATAGCTATGCGCTTATGATGGAGTTGGCAGGACGCGGTATTGCAGAGGCAATCATGGGACGCGGCGAGATGAAGACTTCTCGCGTTTTGATTCTTGTCGGAGCAGGCAATAATGGCGGGGATGGACTGGTTGCGGGACGGTATCTTGCAGAAGCAGGCGCAATTGTCACAGTCTACCTGTCACAACAGCGCGATGATGATAACTTTCACCGATTACCCAAACCCAATGTCAACATTGTCTATCATTATGAGGATCAAACGCTCGATCAACTATATCGCTTGGCAAGCAACTGCGACGTTTTGATTGATGCACTTTTGGGAACAGGCGTCACACGCCCTATCACGGGCAACTTCGCATCGATCCTTCGTCAAGTCGCGGCTGCACGTGGCGCTTGGAAACAACCTGACAGGTCGCGGACCTTACTTTCTAACCTTGCCCAGATCAAAACCGTGTGGCCGCTTGTGGTCGCGGTCGACTGTCCAAGCGGGTTGAACTGCGATACGGGCGAAATTGACCCATTGGCGCTCTCGGCCGATCTCACCGTCACCTTTGCAGGCCCCAAACGCGGACATTTTATATTTCTGGGCGCGGCCGCCTGTGGTGAGCTAGAAGTCGTCGACATTGGAATTGATCCGCAGTTGACAGACGCGATCCCAATAGACGTCGCCACACCCGCCCGAATGCAGCAAATATTGCCGCAACGTCCGCTTGATGGACATAAAGGCACCTTTGGGTCCGTTTTGATTGCAGGCGCTTCGGCCGATTATTTGGGCGCACCTATCTTGTCTGCATTCGGCGCACTACGCGCAGGCAGCGGGCTGGTCGCGCTTGCAGTTCCACAAACGGTACGCAACATTGCCGCGACGCAATTACCAGAGGCAACTTACCCGCTTATGCCAGATGAGGTGTATTTAGGGTCAGATTCGGCCGAAACACTTCAATCCATCCTCCCCAAATACAAAGCCCTCTTGCTCGGCCCCGGACTTGGCCAACAATCAGACAGCTTTCTAACTTCACTCTTTTTAGCCTCCCTCCTAGGCACGCTCACGCTGCCGCCGCTTGTTTTAGACGCAGACGCCCTCAACTATTTAGCAGGCCAAACAAATTGGTGGGAACACATCCCCGCCAATAGCATTCTCACCCCACACCCCGGCGAGATGGCACGACTGGCCAAGATCGATATGCGTGGTCAGGATCGTATTGCGGTCGCGCAAATGTATGCTCAAAAATGGCGGCAGATTGTTGTCTTAAAAGGCGCGTATACGGTAATCGCGACGCCAGACGGCCACAGCACACTGATTCCTGTTGCCACACCCTTGCTGGCGATTGCAGGAAGCGGAGATGTATTGGCAGGTATTATCGCCAGCCTGCTTGGGCAAGGCGCTCCGCCTGAGGAGGCGGCCGTGCTGGGTGCATACCTACATGCGACCGTTGGAAAAAGGCTCACAGATACGTTTGGCGACGCCGGTTTGCTTGCTCGGGAAATAGCAGATGCCCTCCCATCTCTACGCCAAACGCTCGCTCTTTGGTAGAAGATGGGATTTGCTTCAAAATCTGCCTTGCATCCATCGTTTCATTTGCTATAATCTGCAACCTCTTGGCGCTATAGCTC
>JBMZDF010000334.1:0-7092 GCA_049614105.1 Promineifilaceae bacterium (SeqCode) | reverse complement strand
TCCCGCCAAACTTACCACCCAATCATCATCTGCTATTTGGTGTAGTGCATCAATATCCTCCCGGTCAGTTGAGAGATTAACTAAGTCAACCCCCTTCTGAAGAATACTGACTGTTCCCTGTGTTCCTCCTGGAAAACCATAGACGCTGCTTGGTGCAAATTGCACAATGTCAGAATCATTAACAATAGCTGGGTCAGGCAGATTTAAATTACTATCGGTCAAGATACTAAACAGCATGTCACCATCAGGGGTGAACGTCAGCGCGTCCATATTGAAGCTATTCTGATGCGTAAAACCTATCTCGCTGGCTCTAAAGTAGAGCGCCCATTCTTCCAGCGTTTGATTATAGGCAAGTACATCACGTGAGTAGGCTCGCTGTAGCTGATGAGTGCCGTTCTGCAAAAACGGCACGCGCTCAGACTGTTGCAGCGTCACGAAGATATTGCGTAAGTCGTATTGGTCATCCCACAAGTTACTTTCTTCCCCCGCCATACTTAAATTTCTCATCTTTGCTGGCACATTGGTCCCTTGAGTGCCCTCGCCTCGCAACCAAGCTGCTAATCCCGCGACTTGTGGGGCGGCAAACGAGGTTCCAATTCCGTATGAGAGCTGTAGCGGATTATCGATGGATGGATTCCAGCCTAACAAGCAATTGTCAACCGTGCAGCTTGACATAAAATTGCTGCGACAGTTGCCCCCTGTAACTGGCGGGCCACCACCAAAAGCGGCGGTATGATGTCCAACCTGATAGGGTGTATCGGCCGATACAGATGCACTGCTGTAACATGCTGGAGCCGCATCCATTGTGTGTGCTGCCACGGCAATGACGTTAGACCACCGAGCAGGAATCAATGCTTTTTCACCTGCTGCATTTCCCGCTGCTGCAATCACCGTTGTGTCATGGTCCAAAGCCGCAGCAATTGCTCGCTCCAAGTAGCCCATGTGCTTTTGGAAAACACCCGTGGGGTCAGACACACAGCGCGTTCCCAGACTCAGCACAATTACCGCACCGTTTTCTGGGGGAGAATTAATTAGGCCATCCACAAACTCAAAAATACGGCTCGCAAGCATATGTCCGCTGCCATATCCTTCGCTACCCAATACTTGATAAAGATGTTTTTCAGAAAAAGGCGCAAGTTTTCCCGCTTGCGACAGTACAAACGTTCCGTGCCCGCCAATCTCTGGCCCAGAAATGGGGGAGATTGGCAAATTTGCGCGATGTAGCTGCGCGTCTAGCCAGCTATTCGATGCAACGTTGCCAACGAGAACCTTTGGAATAGTGTCAAATATACCCAGACGAACACCTGCGCCTCCATTGCCATACACAGGTGGAAATTGTAGTTTGGTAGCAGCCAACCCATTTGGGAGACCTGACGAGCTACCCCAAAATGAATAAGACGCGAGGTTCTCCATATAATATAAAATAGGATCTCGCAGACCACGCGAATCATAAAGGCAATCACGCTCCGCATGAATTTGGTCTGGATCAGCCTCTTCGCTCAAGGTAAATAAGACTTTATCAACTGTGAGGTCTGGATTGTCATCGATCTGGTAACGCGCTGTTTTCCAAGAACTGCCAGTCTCCTTTGCAACTGCATAGTTAGATTGCACTGTTAGCGTCATCCCACTTGCGGCTGCAATATTAATCGTTTCAGAAAGCATGTTGGGGGTTCCAGAAAGAACAATATGATTAGGGTCATGTTGCAACTGTTCAAATGCTTGTGGGTCTGCCAGCGCATAAAATTCTGCGGCCAAATACCCTGCATTTCCGGCCGCTTGATTGAGTTGTGAGACCACATTTGCAGCAGAACCTGCCTCTGTGTACCATGTGCTGATCTCAACAGCTTGATCATGATTGATCCCTGTATCAAGTTGACGCAGATAATCATTATCAAAGGTTAACCCACGGTACATCCCCATAGAGGTCATCACATTAGTACTTGCATCAGGAGTTGCGATTACAATAAACCATGATGAAGTGGCTAAAGTTTTAACCTCCTCGATATTTTCTTTAGGGGTTGCAACTACAATCAGCCCTGATGAAGTGGCTGAAATTTCAGCCACGGCAGACTGAGGTAAAAGTGTGAACAAAGCAAGCAGCAATAGCAGCCCGCCAGTTGTAGAAAGGCGTCGGTACATCAGTATTCCTAATTGATTGTGATCAAAAGATCAGTAGCATTTCTCGAATGTGCGTTTATCTATAAATTAAGATTGTCTCCAACCAAGAAAAATCCAGCCCAATAGTAAGGATGGGCATAAGGCACGGCAAGAGAATTTTCGTCCGCAAATGAGTTAGTTTGTAAAAAAGCGACCTGCGTCATTTGCAACGCAACTGCCTTCGTTTTACCAGCCATCAGATGCTCGTAAAAACAGGTCATAAAGTGCAGTGTGCTTGTATCGTAGACACGCCACTGAGTTAATAACAAGGATGCAGCACCTGCATGCAAAAACGCTCGCATGAGGCCTAGCTGTTCATCACCGCCGCCAATGTGACTGCTGCCTGTTTCGCAGGCACTCAAGGTAACGAGTGATGCATTTAGTTTTAGGTCAAAAATGTTAAGTGTGGTCAAATCGCCATCGTGCAGTTGCAAGCGCGAAAACAGCGGGTTTCGTGAATTGAAGTTGCCGTGGGTTGCCAGATGCAAAATGCGGGCCGATTCGGCCGAATCACGCAACCGATCCAACGTCACATCCTCCTCCAAAAAACAGCGCCCGCTCAACATGTCCGCAACCTGCTGCGCCTCTTGCGGTGCATGAACCAGATGTCCCGATTGCGAATATCCAAACGCAACCGCCTCATTTGATTGAGGCCGAACCGCACGACAGTAGCGCAACAAACTGCTGCTCGGTAGATAACTGACGGCAACTTTCTCAATCAAATAGTGTGACCCGTCAAACGCAGCGTGCAACGGCATACGGTGCAGCAGGCCGTGTGGCACAATAATCAGCTTCTCGTATGCGGCAATCGATGTCGCAAATGGCGCGATTAGCTGTTGATAGACGCGCCCCAAAATTTTCTTTGCCTTGCGCGTGAGCTTCTCCGCTTGGCGCAAATTGTTTGTTGGGAAGCGCTGCCGATTCAGTTCAAATGATTGTTGAAGGCGCTGTATAACGGGCATTGTGACGTCTAGTTTGCAAGTTTCGACTGTTTCGGCCGAAACAAGAAACACAATCAAGCACCCATGCACCACAAAATATTCGATCAGCAGCGTGTCGGCGGCTAGCAGCGGTTGAATCGACTCGCTACGCACCTGCCGCAGCGCCGCATCGTGCGCGTAGTCGGTGCTGCTGATTAGCAAATCTTGCCAGAGGCGTGTGATGCTTTTTTCATGCGCGATAATCGCTTGACGGGCGTCCGTCTGCTGCATCTCACCTTGATTCCACTGTCGCCAAACACGGTTGCGCTCGCGTTCTAGGTGTTGAATATTGTCAACTAACGTTTGGTGAGCGGCTCGTTTCGGCCGAATTCGTAAATCAACCCGATGCGCCAACAAATCAAGCAGCGCCCGCGACTTGCAACGTTCTGCATACCCTAGCGCCTTTTCATAATGGCCTGCCGTCAGCAATAGTTCAACCAATTCTTCATAGACCGATTCACGGCGCTCTAAAAAGTCAGGGCGAAACTCAACCATGATGCGGCCTAACGCCCGTTCTAGGTTGTCAATGGCGGCGGCATAGTTTGTGATCGCCATCGGCCGATTGCCATTGCGGTGAGCTAAACGTCCGCGCAGCCATGCCGCTTGCGACAAGAGATTAGGGCTGTCTAGCTGTTCTGCTATCTGCTGCACCTTGGCAACCTGCGCCACAGCTAAGGATTGGTTGCCGCTCTGTTCGGCCGCTTTGGCGATCAACAACCGCGCTCTCGCAATCGGTAGCGGACGCGCACCCGCATCCAGCACATCCAAAACGCCCAGCGCAATGGTCAGCGCACTGTGCGGGTCCCGATCGAGCAAGGCAAGACTGGCCCGCTCCAAATCAATTTCGGCCGTGCGTAACGTCATCCCCGCCAACACGCACAGCGAACGCGCCCTCCCCATCGTCATCAACGCATCTTCGATACGTCCCAACTGCGCCTCGGCATGTGCCTTGTGCCGTTGGAGTTGTGCTTGTTGCCAGGGCGTCAGATAGTCGATGTCGCGCTGCAACTGTGCTGCGATCCGCTCACGCGCATACTCAAACTGGTGCAACTGCATCAGACAATCCACAATCGCCTCCTCCGCATGCCATTGTTCATGGTGGCGCGATTGATAAACGGTTGCCACCTGTTTGAGCAGGTGCATAGCTTCCGTCAGGCGGCCGGAAATGATTAAAATGTGCGCCTGATACTCCTGCATGCGTATCATCTCAAACGTGTGACCCAGCACATCAAGTTCAATTTGCATCTGCTGCGCCAGACGGAGCGCACCATCAAGCTGCCCCAAACTGGTTAACATTGGGATTTTGTTAATCTGCACGCGCTGGAGATGATGCGCCCCTGACGCACCCAGCTTGTCAAAATAATAAGCGGCCTTGTTTAGACAGGTTATGGCGGTGTGGATGTCGCCTTTTTCGCGATCAATAAAGGCGAGATTGCCAAAAATCGCGCCCAGTGCCACCCAGTTTTGGCGCGTCTGTAAAATCATGATGGTGCGTTCAATCGGTGCGTGCGGGCTATCATCAAGATGATGGAGGGCGGGAATTCGGCCGATTTGTGTCGTGGCCCACGATTCCATATCACCTAGTTCGTGTTCATAGATATGCGCCGCATCATCATAAAACTGAATTGCCGCCGCGTAGTTACCTTCTCCATTGCCCGCAATATTGCCCCGCGCACACAGTTCGATCGCCTTATGATGCTGATTCCCAGTCAAAATGTGCAGATATGTCAGCAAATCGGCCGATTCTCGCGCCGTTGCTAACCCATCCTGTCGCCGTATTAACTGATCGATTTGCTGATCCTTAAGCGCCATCGCCAACGCCGTCGCAAGGCCTTTCTCCTGTCGAATCACCGTTGCGTGTGTTTCTAACAGCGCCTTTTGTTGATCGACCGCAGGCGAAAAGGCCAGCAGCGTTGGAATAAGGGATACGTCTCGCATAATCGTGTTCTCAGATGGTCAGGTGAAGCGGCACATCGTGCAGATGTATTTGAACCTGCGGTGTGTGCAGAATCAAGTCATAGACATCAGGCAAAAGCGTGCCAATCTCAAAGAAACCGTCTTCATCAACGGTTGTTGAAGCCACTTTGCGCGGCGGATCTTTTCGCCAAACATCAACCGTTAGCTGTTCGCTCTCATTTTCTCCCTCGTCATCAACATCTGCATCACCGCTTAACAACAAATGCCCCGGCCGATCTGGTTCGGCCGCAATCATCAGCGCAATATCAAATTGCTCCACCTCGTAATTCAAACGTCGCACGGCATCGCTGGGCAACTCGGCCGAACTGCGTATCGTAGTTAGAGGGGATTGCAAACGTGCTGTAAGCACACGCAACACCCTGCCAATTAACGTTTGATTGGCCGCTTTTTCTGGAATGGCGGGAGCGGTTGCGTGCATAAATTCTTGATACTCGGCAAAGGTTCGTTGCCAAAACGGATTCGTTGCTATCAATGTAGTCAGACGGCGCTGTTCCGCGTGTGGCAATTGGCCTGTACTGTGATCCACAAGTTCCTCAATCGTTGGCTGTGGATGTGCTGCCAACTGCATTCCCAATAGGGTTTGTTGCGTTTTCAACAAGGCGAGCTGTGTTGAATAGTGTTCAGGATGCGTGCTTATTTCCAGCACCGTTTCCGCAGAAGCTGTGCCGTTTAAATACATAAGCAGTTGTTGGTCGTGTAGTTGGTTCATAGTATTCAACCCGCTCTATTCTATTAACATAAATAAAAAACAAAATTTCGACGCTTTTTGAAATCAATCTAGAAATTGGTCGCCCATGCAGTTACGAAACTGTTTTTGGCGCTTTTGTCCGCGCAGGCGTCGCAGGAGGGTGGCGTTGATTTGGTGAATTTCGGCCGAATCAAACAAATCAGGGAAACGAGCGGCTAGATCGCGAGGACGCAGACCCGCCACGTGGGTTGCAAATGCAACAATCACTTCAAGTTCCCCCTTCAAATGCGGTTGCAGACACTCCCAAACTCGCTTGGAGAAATCAAGTTTGGCATGGCGACTTTCAACCGTTTCGCTGGCGGCAACCTGTATCTCATCCGTTAACTCGTCATTGCCTCGAAGTTTAGGGGGGGACATCATGTACCAATAGACTGTACTGCGTAGGTATGCGTAAATGCTTGCGAAATCTGGGAAGCTGTTGGGGTTAAATTTGTGCGGGTTGCGGTCGAAAATCTGCCAAAGTTCGCATAGACAGTCATCTGCTAACGTTTCGGCCGACTCACTATGTAGCCCAAATAAGCGATGACGACGTACCTGCTGCTGCACATTGCGCTGATAAAGATAGTAAACGTATTGCCACGCCTGCTGTGCAGATGCCGTTTGCGGGTTGCTCAACGCACGCGCAAAAAGTGCATGTTCCGCATGTTCCTCTCCGAGAAGTTGTTGTTCTCGCTTGTCTTTGCTAATCCTCGCACGCTCATAAAGCTGGACATTAGATAAACTGGCGAATTCATCCATAGTTATTTTATTTTTGATTAAGTACACCGTAAACTAACTTTTAGTTCGTTGTCATTCCCACAAAGGCAGGACGCTACCAGATGGATGTCCGCCTACGGATAACAGAACCCTACTTTTCCTGTAATTTTCAGTGTACCAAGTCGCTCTTGAATAGGTTTTGATTTAACTGCGGAAGTGCAAAAGTACGAAAAAGCGTTGCTTTTCGAGGTTGCCTCTCCAACTCTCCAAAAACCGCAGCAGTTTATCATCGTTTACTCTGGTCCGTGAGTAAAAACCTCTACGTTTTTTGTCCATGATTAATTGTGATCTGATTAATCATATGTGATAGTTGCTTTGCCCTTCTCTGATAACAAGGCGTCCTAGATTTAAATTAGCTAGGCCGCTGAGCCGTTTTCGCAAAGCGCCACCTGCAACGATCACTTCAAAACTAGGGTTCTGAATAAGTATATTCGCAACGTTGAGATTATTAGTAACAACCATCAAGTCTTTATG
>JBMZDF010000333.1:0-7109 GCA_049614105.1 Promineifilaceae bacterium (SeqCode) | reverse complement strand
TCGCTTGCATCCAGCGGAAACAGATCGTCAACATCATCGACACCATCGTTGTCATCATCTGGATCGATGCAGTCTAGGTTGTAATCGCCGTCAAAATCGGCCGAAACGCTGGTCGCGTCCAGCGGGTCAGACCCACAGGTAATCTCATCTTCATCCGTCTGTGAGTCGTTGTCATCATCCCCGTCGGTACAATCGGGGCTGTTGTCACCATCAAAATCGGCCGAAACGCTGCTGCCATCCAGCGGATTAGAACCACAACGAATCTCATCAACATCTGATTGACCATCATCATCATCATCTGAGTCCGCATTGTTGCCGATTGTGTCACCATCTGTGTCCAGCGTTTCCGTTGGGTCAAGCGGGAAAGCGTCGTCAGCGTCTTCAACACCATCATTGTCATCATCAACATCAACACAGTCTGGGGTATTATCGCCGTCTGTGTCAGTGGCTAAACTTTGGTCGTTATGTGGATCAGACTCACAGGCGATTTCATCCGCATCAGATTGCCCATCATTGTCAGAATCGAGGGTTGGGCTAAACGGGACGCCTTTGGCAAATGCCTCTGCCCACAAATCAACCATGCGCAACTTCCCTTGACTCGTATGATGTGTGCCATCGCCAGCGCGGAACCACGTCCCGCCATCAACATCAAGATTGCGGCGAAATGCGGTGTAAAGGTCAGGCCCCGGGATCAACCGATAGGTAGCGGCAATTGTGTCGATGTCGTTGAGAATTTTTGCTTTGCTGAACGCATCGCCCATGCCGTTGCTTGATTCATCCGTTTGCGGGATGCGGTGGATCAGGGGAACATGCCCCCGTGCAATCATATCTTGCACAAGCGCATCAAGGCGTTTAGAGTATTCTGTGACGTTGGTGAAAGGCACACCCATCTCAGACGCACCGCCAGCCGCATCGTTTGTGCCAATCGCAAGCCCCCAATAACGAATGTGACCGCCCGCATTATCGAGCGCAAACGCATCATAAATATCATCGTTTGAGGCGGCGCTGTCGACAAACCCTGAGCCATTTTGTCCCGACAGACCATAAGACGCAAAGATGCTTTCTGCGTTTGTCCCACGCAGGGTTTGGATCTGTTGCGCAACCCCTTGATGGCTAATGATTTCAAACGCATCGGCCGAAAGCGAGTCGCCATAAACGGCAAAGCTGTCTGGTTTTGACATATCGCTGGCTTGTGCCTCATAAAGGCGAATCTCACGCAGCGCAAAATCATGTTCACCTGACCCGTAGCTTGTCTGATCACCGATGCCGTGCGTGACGTACATGCGGAACCACGTATAGTTGTCGGCGGCATCCGCCGTAAAAGCGTGCAGGCGGCTGCTGCGTTTGTTGCCCGTGATAGTGGTTACATCTATCCAAGTGCCGTCTACACCGTCGGTTGAATCGGCCGAAAGTTGCAGCACATAATCCTCAGGGTAGCTATCAACAAAGCTGAAACCTGAACCGCGTTCGTACCAATTGTTATTGGTGAGAAATTGAAACCGATAGTTGCCATCAAACGGAACATCTAGGTTAATGGCGACGCTGGCAACGCTGTTGTATGGCGCTCGGTTGTCTGCCGTAAAGGTTGCCGACCCTGGCCCGATGACTCCTTGGAAATTACAGCGGAAATCATTAAGAAACTGCGCAGGTGGCGTGTTGGCATTGTTGACGAAACAAAAGTTTTTCTGCAAGCCTTGCATATACACGGTGCGTCCACGCGCAATGTTTTTATAGGTTGTGGTTGCGTAATCAAGGAATGCGGGGTCAATAGTGTAGACGGTAAATTCGGCCGAACCGACGCGCCCATCCTCGGTTGTGATCTTCAAACCGTCGGCTGCGCTTCCGTCCGCAACGGCTGGGATAGTGGCTTGAATAAAGCCATCTTCCCACATAACAACGGTAGCGGTCGTGCTCAAAATTTCAAGCGTGCCGGTGACCGTTCCAAAATTCTCCCCAAAAATACCGATGTCGTACCCGCTGACGCCAGAGGTATTGGCAACCTCGATTGACACGGGGGGTGACTCAGTTTTCAGGGACATTACGTGGTTTGCGCGAGGCAAGTTTGCACTGCTGATACCGTCAGCTTCTGCCATAGGGGCAGCTCGGCCGAGGAGTGCGCTCAACAACAAAGTTGATAGAGTAAGTACTGCGGCAAGATTTCTCATATTCGATTTTCCTGAACCAGCACGTATGTCAATACAAAAACATGTACGTAACTACTCAGAAATAATCAGGTTTTCAAAAAGCGCTATCAAATCGCTTAAGTGGATCACAAAAACTTTTTGGCTCTTTGGGAGTTCATGGGGCACTCTCCCTTAGTCCCTCCTGAAGGGAGGGAGATCAGATCCCTTCCAAGGGGGAGGCTAGGTGGGGGTGCTGTCAACCCCTTAAGATCCCAACGAGCCATAAAAGTTGAACGGACAGCCTGTCCGTTTTTACAGAACGCGGACTAGCAGTCCGCGCAACAGTTACAAAAAATAAGGTCCAAAAGGAGTTGTACTCTTTTTGGACCTTATTGCCTGTACCCCCGAACCGACTCGAACGGCCAACCTACGCTTTAGGAAAGCGTCGCTCTATCCCTTGAGCTACGAGGGCAGGTAATTGAATTATAACCATTGAGGTTGTGTATTTCAATTGACAGACGGCGATAGTGCGTTAGGATCTAGAAACCCACTGCCCTGATGTTGCACATCAAAAGAAATTAACCAACAAAATAGCAAGTAGATCGCATGAAGAAGTTGATTATTAGTTAGCAGGTGACAAGCAACTGTCGCTAATTTATGGATAGATGAAGCTGATTGAAGCATTGGTTAATTGGAATAGGATAGGCAGATAGATGAAGAGAATTGGTGTACTGACAAGCGGCGGGGACGCCCCAGGAATGAACGCAGCGGTTCGTGCGGTAGTGCGTACGGCAATCCATGAAGGTGTTGAACCTTTTGCAATTTATGATGGGTATCAGGGTCTAATTGACGGAGGCGATAGCATTCGGCCGATTGGTTGGAATGATGTTGGCGGTATTCTTCACAAAGGCGGCACGATTATTGGCACCGCCCGCTGTCAGCCGTTTCGCTCCCGTGATGGACGCCGTTTGGCGGTACTTAACCTTGTGCAGCGTGGAATTGACAGCCTTGTGGTTTGCGGCGGGGATGGCAGTCTGACTGGAGCAAACCTGTTTCGTCAGGAGTGGCCGAGTCTAGTGGCCGAGCTGGTTCAACAAGGCAAAATAACGATTGGGACGGCGAAACAGCACGCCGAACTAACGATTGCAGGACTCGCGGGGTCAATTGATAACGATCTATGTGGCACCGATATGACGATTGGTGCAGACACGGCGCTGCATCGCATCACACAGGCGATTGACCAAATTTCTAGCACGGCGGCTAGCCATCAACGCGCTTTTGTGATCGAGGTGATGGGGCGCAACTGCGGCTATCTTGCCATGATGAGCGCGATTGCTTCTGGGGCAGATTGGGCGCTGATTCCTGAAAGTCCGCCGAATCTTGACAATTGGGAAGATAAAATGTGTGAGGTGCTGCGTTTGGGGCGTGTGAAGGGGCGTCGTGACAGCATTGTGGTGGTCGCGGAAGGGGCGCGTGATCGGCATGGGGTGCCGATTTCGGCCGAATACGTCAAACAAATTATCGAAGAACGCTTAAACGAAGATGTACGCATCACCATTTTGGGGCATGTTCAACGTGGTGGCTCGCCCAGCATTTATGATCGCAATCTAAGCACACTGACCGCCGCCGCCGCCGTCCGCGCCGTCCTTGATCCACAAAATTATGGACAGGCAAAACTAGTCGGAACGTTGGGCAACAAAATCAGCCTCATCCCGCTTGAGGAGGCGCTTGCTCAGACAAAAAAAGTTTATGAAGCGATCCAAACCCGCGATTTTGATCGCGCGATTGCGCTGCGAGGCAGCAGTTTTACACAAGCTTGGCAAATTCTGAGAACGCTCGTGCGGGCGTATCCACACGAACGCGAACCGGGCAAACAGACGCGCCGCATTGGCGTGCTGACCGCTGGTGCGCCCTCTCCTGGAATGAACACCGCTGTCCGCGCCGCCGTGCGCCTTGGGGTAGATAAAGGGCATGAGCTAGTGGCGATTCGCAACGGGTTTCGTGGGCTGATTCGAGGCGAGATTGAGGAGCAAGATTGGATGTCGGTCAACGGGTTCGCTGCGGTTGGTGGCTCTGAATTAGGCACAAATCGCACCATTCCAGTCAACAGCGACTTTTATGCGATTGCGCGTAATTTGGAAGAGCACAATATTGATGCCCTGCTCGTGATTGGCGGTTGGAGCGGTTACAAAGCGGCACACGCGCTGTTTGAACGGCGGCACGAATACCCTGCGTTCAACATTCCAATGATTTGCCTGCCTGCAACAATCGACAACGATTTACCAGGGTCTGAATTGAGCGTAGGAACCGATACGGCGTTGAACAATATCATGGAGGCGGTTGACAAGATCAAGCAATCGGCCGTTGCATCGCAGCGCGTTTTCGTGGTTGAGGTCATGGGGCGTACCTGCGGCTACCTTGCGCTGATGTCGGCGATGGGAACAGGTGCAGAGCGCGTTTACCTGCCAGAAGAAGGCGTAACGCTCAGCGACCTACAACGGGATGTGCAACTGCTGATTGACGGATTTCAGCACGGCAAGCGGCTGGGCATGATGATTCGCAACGAAGTGACAAGCCGAACTTATGACACCGCGTTTATGATGAAGCTGTTTGAGGAGGAAGGGGGCGACCATTTCGACGTTCGCGCCGCGATTCTGGGGCATCTTCAACAGGGTGGAGACCCTTCTCCCTTTGATCGGATCTTAGCAAGTCGAATGGCGCTGCAATGTATTGAGTTTTTGGAAGATTATTGTGACCGCAACGTCGTGGGCGGTGCGTGCATCGGATTGATAAAAAGCAAAATTCGCTTTACCGATTTTGCAGACATGATGCGGCAGATGGATGTGGAAAATGATCGGCCGAAAGATCAGTGGTGGTTGGCACTTCGGCCGATTAACCGTATTTTATCCCAGCCAAAGAACCTGATACAGACGAAATAAGACGTCGGAGACTCAGACAAAACGATTGCCCGCTTGTGCAAAATAAAAAACCTCTTTGGCAAATGCCAGAGAGGTTTTTTTGAAGGAGGGGGTTGTACTTAGGCACTTGCGTTTATACATGACCCACCACAGTCAAAGCGGTAAGTTTCGCACGGCCTAAGAACTAAGTAGAAGAAGTTTTTCGCACCTGATCGAAGCCTAACGATTTCTACGCAGCTTGTTGAAAAGATTAACAAGCGAACGAGCTGGCAAATTCTGACGCTGCGTGTCGTTGATGCGATGGACAAGAACTGCACGTGGATCGGCGTTGCGATTGGAGAAATGTTTTTGTGTTTCGTTGTGTGAGAAGTTGTACATAATTAAGCTCGTTTAGAGATTCAAATCCGTTACTTGATAGGGATGAGTATAATGAGTTGGTGCGTTAAACTTGTGGAAATAGTGTGATATAAGAATGTAATTTCGGCCGAAATTGTGTCAAGTTTGTGAAATTTTGCACGAACACCAGAGAACCTTGTTATGAAAATCGAATTTGAAGGAAAACGAGTGATTGTGACAGCAGGCGCACGTGGAATTGGACGTGCCATCGCCGATGCATTTGCAGCAGCGGGCGCACAGGTTCACATTTGCGATATTGACGCCACGGCGGTTGCCAATGCGCTTGCCGAAAACCCTAAATTAACAGGAAGCATCACCGACGTTTCGGATGAATCCCAAGTTGACACCATGTTTGACGAGGCGCTCGCCCACTTAGGCGGGCTTGATATTATGGTCAACAATGCGGGCATATCAGGCCCCGCAGGGATGGTTGAGGAGATCGCCATTGCAGCGTGGGAAAAGGTGATGGCGGTGAATGTTTACGCGATGATTAGCACCTCACGTCGGGCGATCCCGATCATGAAGGCGCAGCGCAGCGGCTCAATCATCAACATTGCCTCAACCGCAGGTCTGTGGGGCTACCCGACCCGTTCGCCATATTGCGCGTCTAAATGGGCGGTGATCGGCTTGACGAAAACGATGGCGATGGAGCTAGGGGAGTACGATGTGCGTGTCAACGTGATCTGCCCCGGTTCCGTCAGCGGCCCACGCATCGATCACGTGATCGCGATCCAATCGGCCGCAACAGGAATGCCAGAAGACGAAATTCGCCGCAGCTACACCAATCAGGTATCGATGCAAACCTTTGTAGACCCCGAAGAGATAGCCTACCAAGCCCTGTTTGTTTGCTCTCCATTTGGTGCAAAAATCTCTGGACAGGCGCTCTGCGTCGATGGTCATACGGAATCAATGCGAACCTAGAAAATCAGCACTTGACAGGTGGGTGGCAAGCCAATCATAATCTTTACACGATTTATTCGTTGTCGTGATAACTCTGGAGGTTATATCTAGTGCCAAACGCTCGCTTTTTCTGGGATATTATTGCTAATCCACGAACCGCTGCGAAAACAATTGTTGCGTCAGAAGAGGACTGGCTAGCCTATCTGTTTGCATCTTGTCTGGGTGTTCTCTTTATTTTGGTAAACGACATCGCCCCGCCAATCTTAATTAGATCCCAAATATTGTGGGGCATCATTTTGGGGCTGGGGTTTAGCCTGTTTGGTGGATTCGCTTTCTGGTTTGTTGGTGCTCGATTGCAAGGCACAGGAACACCCCGCGATGTCCGTGTTGTTCTAAGCTGGCTCTGTGCTGGGCCTCTGTCTATTAATTTTGCAGAAGCGGTAATTAACCTTTGGGCAAACCAGCTAACAAGCACATTTGATTCTGAAACCGCGTTATGGGTACTAGGAGTGTTTGTTGTGTCTTGGGGAAGCTATGTTATGTGTACAGGTATTTCTGAGGCGCATCAGTTTTCGTTGAGAAAGGGCTATTTAACTTATTTGCTGGGTGGCATCTTCTTAATTGCAGCTATTCTAGCAACTATATTCCCGCTTCGGTTTATCTGAGAGATGCGATTAAGTAGGTGACGAAAACCTCAAAGATTTTTAGGGGTGTGTGTCATTTGAGTAAAGAGCGGTGGCTGAGCGTGTCGAAGCCTGAGCCAGTCGAAGCC
>JBMZDF010000332.1:0-7132 GCA_049614105.1 Promineifilaceae bacterium (SeqCode) | reverse complement strand
TAGGGTTGATGGCCCAGCCAATCTCGTAGGTGCGTTCAGCAAACCAAAGATGGAATTCGATGTGCCCAACTAGCTCCCCACTAGACAACACAATCGCATATGATTTAGAGGGGGTGCTAATAAATTCAGAAACGCCCTCGCGTGATAAACACCCTTCAAATAAATAATGCGTTGTCGCTTCATCCGACATATAGTCAAAAACTGACTCTAAATCAGATGCTTCAAATGGTCGAATAATCAGATTTTTTGTTTCGATTCTCATGTAGTCTCTCAAGATAGTTAGGTTATGCAGAACCCCCACCTAGCCTCCCCCGCAGGGGGAGGAACCAGATCCCCTCGGAGGGGCTAGGGGAGGGTGCATTTCCCGTAAGAAAAAATGTCTCAGAACCATTTCTGATCCCTCCTGACATAACGGTGTCAGGAGCCTCATATTACACTATCGTCAAGTTATGAGCGTGCTATGCGCTCAACATTACAGTTACTTGGAGATCAACATGACTTACTCATATAACTTTCTTGGCTTAATTTGCGACGATGTGCCAGCTTCAACCCGTTACTATGCAGACGTGCTTGGGTTTGAGGTAAATGAAGCCAGAAGCATTCCTGGCTATTATTCACAATTTGTGACCAAGGATGGCGCAATGTTTGCCTTGGTTGCTGGGTTTGGTGTTGAACAGGCGTTGGACCAGAAATTTGACACCGCTTTTGAGGTTGACGATGTTGACGCGACTTTCTCCGAGTGGAAAGAGAATGGGGTGGAGATGGTGACTGATGTGATAGAGATGCCATTCGGCCGAACTTTCCTTGCGCGAACCCCAGACAATCACGTTCTGCGTGTTTTGCAAGTGTCTGCTTAGTTGGTGCGTCTTTTCGGCCGAACCAACCCACCCAACGTTTAATCAGCGTGTCTCGCAGCAATGCGCTGCGCCATTTGCCGAACTTGGTTCCGTAGATGGCGCGGCGCAACAATCATCATCTGATCCCCCCAGCCCAACAGCCACGTTTCAATGACCCGCCATGAAGGCACACGATAAAGCATCACGACGCCATCCTCAGTTGAGGCTGTCTCGCGCACAAACGAAATATGTTGACGTTCATGCACCCAACGCACGATCTCATGTTCAAACTGCACCGTGATATCGAACTCTTTCTCTGGAGGGCGCGATTGCGGGAGGTTGCGCGGAGCGAATGACTGCTCAAGCACCTGATACCGATCCATGCGTGCGAGGTTGAAGTTACGAACCCCGCCTCGCAGGCGACAGTAGGCGGTCAATAGCCACGTGTGGTTAATCATCGCTAACTCAATCGGCTCTATCACACGCTGGGTTTGCTTATTATCGGCAAAGCTATGATAGGTGAGGTTGATCAGCTTATTGTTCTGGATTGCTTGCTGGAGGGTCAGCAATTTTTGGTCGTCAAAGTTAATTTGCGGCTGGGGCATCGCATAGAAGTTGAGCACGGCCGCCAGCACCTCAACTTCTTTTTTTTGGCGATTGGGTAGGATGGAGCGGATTTTGTCGTGGGCATTTTCGGCCGATTTGCTAGTCACCCCATCGGCTGCAAACCCCCTAAACATCGACAAAGCCAACGCCAACGCACGCACCTCCTCCAGCGAAAACGTGACGGGCGGCAAATAATAGCCATCCATCAGCCGATACCCTTCGCCAGCCACGCCATAAATCGGAACGCCCACCTGACACAACGCATCTATATCGCGATAGACAGTGCGCTCAGAAATCTCAAAGCGCTGCGCCAAATCCTGTGCGCGTATCAGGCTGCGACTTTGAAACATGACCAAGTAGGCCATTAGACGATCGATGCGTGTCATAAATTCTGATTAGCTGCGCCTTTTACGGCACTCACTCCTCAAATCCGTTGTTGCGTGCAACCTGAATCATTTGTCTGAGGATAGTTTTGTCTTTAATCATGGATGAGGCAAGCGCCGCCGTCTTGATCGCCTCATCCATGTCGGTGAAGTGGATGTAACAGGTGTCGCCTCCCGAATTGTAGTGAATCGATTCTGGCTCCACTTCCAAGTTTGCATCAAATCGACACGCCATCACGAGCCCTTGAATCCCATAGCTGTTCAAATAGTAGTCATCAATGATTATCTCAGGCCCGTATTGCTGCTCGAACCAATCCCAATCGTGGAAAGCAAGCCGCACATCTCTCCATGTTTGATCCATTTGATTGTGGAGAATAAATGGCGCAAAGGTTGTGTTGTCACGTCCATCCGCATCAAAATTTGGTTTTTTCATTCAATCTCTCCTGTTTAGATAATCAGCATTGCATCCCCAAACGAGAAAAATCGATAGTTTTCTTTAATCGCCACATCGTAAGCGTGACGCATGAGATCGTAGCTTGCAAAAGCAGATACAAGCATCAACAAGCTGCTTTTTGGCAGGTGGAAGTTGGTGAGCAGGATGTCGACGGCGCGAAAATTGTAGCCAGGGTAGATAAACAGGTCGGTTTGCCCTTCGTAAGGGGCAACTGGCTTCCACGGGCAGGCAGGTGGCGTTTGGATAGTGGAAACCTGTTGGAGCGTGCCGTGCTCGCCTGCGGCACGCCATGCGGCCGTTTCAAGAACGCGCACGCTCGTTGTTCCGACAGCGATGATGCGATTGCCAGCGACAGAGGCACGGTTGATCGTTTCTGCCGAATTCAGCCCCAAACTAACCCACTCCTGATGAATCGCATGTCCCGCCACCGTGTCAGACTTCACAGGTTGGAACGTGTCTAATCCAACGTGCAGGGTGACCGTCTCGAACTGCACGCGCTGTTCGCGCAGCGAGAGCATGAGGTCGGGGGTGAAGTGCAGCCCTGCGGTGGGGGCGGCGGCGGAGCCTTCGGGGCGTGAGTAGATTGTTTGGTAGCGTTCGGCGTCGGTCAATTCGGCCGAAATGTAAGGCGGAATCGGCATATGCCCCAGCTCAGGCAGCAACGGCTCAATCGCCAATCCAAACGTCAACAGGCGCTCTGCCCCGCCCATCTCTGCTAAAATAGTTGCTCGCACGCCGCTTGGTTCGGCCGATTTGTTCAAAACATCAAGCTTTGTGCCTGGGCGCGTGCGCTTGCCTTTAACAAGTGCTTTCCAACTGGTTTCGTCCAGCTTTTCAAGCAGCAAAATTTCAGACTTGCCGCCCGTCGTCTTGCGGGCCATCAAACGCGCAGGAATCACGCGGCTGTTGTTGGCAACAAGCACGTCCCCTGCGTTTAGGTAGTCGCTAATATCGCGAAAGGTACGATGCTCAATCTCGCCAGAGTCGCGATGCACAACCATCAAGCGACTGCTGTCGCGTGGTTCAACAGGCGTCTGGGCAATTCGGTCAGCAGGCAGGTGATAATCAAAGTCAGCAGTCAACATACCCTCAGTCTACAGAACAGAACGCAACTATCCCCTAAGCATCACGTATTGCTAACGGACATCCAACACAAACGAACCCTACCCTAAACCCCATGTTCAAACGATTCAGGCGCAAAGCAAAACAACAAGTTATTCGTAAAGATACACACCTCATCGATTTAACCGATGTGGTCAAGGCGTATAAGACGCCTGTGGGTGATTTTTTAGCCCTCAAAGGAATCAATCTCCAAATTGATCGCGGCGAGTTTGTGATGGTGACGGGCAAATCAGGCAGCGGCAAATCGACCTTAATCAATATGGTGACGGGGATCGATCGGCCGAGCAGTGGCGAAGTCTATGTGGCAGGAACGGGCGTTCATCATCTCAAAGAAGGCCCAATGGCGGAGTGGCGCGGGCGCAACGTGGGCGTTATCTTCCAATTCTTTCAACTGCTTCCGACGCTTTCCTGCCTTGAAAACATCATGCTGCCGATGGACTTCTGCAATCTTTACACGCAAAAAGAGCGGCATGAACGCGCTATGTTTTTGTTGGGTCAGGTCGAAATGGCAGATCACGCTCACAAGCTGCCGTCTGAGATTTCGGGCGGTCAGCAGCAGCGGGCGGCGATTGCGCGGGCGCTGGCGAACGATCCGCCTATTTTGGTGGCTGATGAACCGACGGGGAATTTAGACTCGAAAACGGCCGATTCGGTGTTCAAGCTTTTTAACGAGTTCATTGCCCAAAACAAAACGATCCTGATGGTGACGCACGATCAAGAGCTTGCAAGCCGCGTCTCCCGCCAAATTATTATCGCCGATGGCGAAATCGCCGAAGAAAGACATATGTAGAAAGCGGAAAGTACTGAGCGGAACGTGAAAAGCCCTTTGATGCGACTTGTCACTTTCCGCTTTTTACTTTTCACTCAATTCCTATGAAACCACGCTGGCGCAAAGTAATCCGTGATTTAGTTAGCAACCGCACGCGCACGATTTTAGTTGTGTTGTCGATTGCCATTGGTGTGTTTGCCGTTGGCATGATTGCTGGCACGCAAACAATGTTGCTGGAGGATATGGAGGCCGCTTATTGGTCGACTGACCCATCGAGCGTGACGATGTGGATCACCCCGTTTGATGAAGATTATCTTGAGCATATCCGCAAGGTCGATGGCGTTGCCAAAGTGGACGCACGTGCGCGAGAAAATCTGCAAATTCAGACAGGGTCAAATGTATGGAAGGCGCTTGAGGTGATTGCTGTCCCTGACTTTACTGATATGCAGGTTGATAAGTTGACCTCAGAAAGTGGCGTGTGGCCGCCTCCCAAACATGGCATCGTCATTGAACGCAGCACAATCCCCCTTGCCAATGTCAAAATTGGTGATCGCGTCATGGTGCAACACGCAGATGGGAAGCTGCGCGAGCTAGACGTTGTTGGGATTGGGCATAACATTAACGGGGAGCCTGGACAGTTTAGCGGCCGTGTTTCAGGATTTGTGACGCTTGACACATTGGAATGGCTTGGTTTTTCGCGTGAGTTCAATCAACTTCGTATTCAAGTGACGGGGGATACAAGCAGCAAAGCGCATATTCGTGAGATTGCGGCCGAGGTTGAAAAGGTGGTTGAACGCAGCGGGCGCGATGTGTACTGGATGCGGGTTCCGCCGCCGGGCGAGCATATTGTACAAGATATTGTGATGTCGATTTTGGCGCTTCTCAGCGGGCTTGGGCTGCTTTCGCTTTTGGCGGCAGGGTTTCTTGTGGTCAACATCATTACAGGTTTGCTGACGCAGCACACCGCACAGATTGGCATCATGAAGGCGATCGGGGCAAAAACGAGCCAGCTTGTGACGATGTATCTCGTTTCGGTCATGCTATTTGGGGTGCTATCGTTGTTATTCGCTTTGCCCTTGGGTGCGATTGCTGCATTTCAACTGACAAAATTTTTGGCGAACCTGCTTAATTTTGATGTGACAGGGTTCCGAATCCCGCTGAACGTGATGATGTTGGAGGTGCTGGTTGCGATTTTAGTGCCAGTGCTGGCAGGGCTTGTGCCTGTGCTGCGCGGTGCGCGTTTGTCTGTGCGGCAGGCGCTCAGTGAGTATGGGCTGGGGCAGGGCAAGTTTGGATCCCATTTTCTTGATCGGTTAGTTGATTGGTTGACGAGTCGTGTTTTGCGTTTGTCTCGGCCGATGCGGATCTCAATCCGCAACACTATTCGCCGTAAAGCGCGACTCATATTGACACTGTTCACAATGACGCTGGGTGGCGCGATTTTCCTTTCGGTCATGAATGTGCAATCCTCGCTAACGGCAACGCTGGATCAGGCGCTCAACTATTTCAACTATGATGTCGATGTCAACTTTACCCAATCACATCGCATCATGGAATTGCAGCAAGAGGTATCACGGGTTGATGGGGTCGCTGTGAGCGGCAATTGGGTCTGGACGAGGGTGCGCCACAAATTTGCGGATGAAAGCGAAACCCGTAATTTGGGGATGTTGGGGATTGTCCCGACCTCTGAATTGATTGTGCCGACCTTGCTAGAGGGTCGCTGGTTGCAGGAAGGGGACACCAACAAAATGGTGATCAATACGTTTGTATTGGAAGAATCACCAGGTTTACAGGTTGGTGATCAGGTGACGTTGGTCATGGATGATAAAGACAAAATGTGGGAAATTGTCGGTATTGTACAGGGCGTGATGACAGGGCCGATCCATTATGCATCACTTGATTATTTGAGTAAGGAGATTCGTTTTGTGGGTCGTTCTAATTCGATCCAAGTGATTGGAGCCGATCGCAGCGCGGCATCTCAGCAACTGTTGGCCGATCGATTAGAAGCACATTTTGAGTCAGTTGGGATCAAGGTCGACAGTGTTGAAACGACAGCCTCCCTGCGCGAAGGTATCGAGTTTCAGTTTAACATTTTGATTGCGCTGCTGGGCGTGATGGCGTTGCTTGTTGCGGTTGTCGGCGGGTTGGGACTCTCTGGCACAATGAGCATCAACGTCATGGAACGCACGCGAGAGATTGGCGTGATGCGTGCCGTGGGAGCCAATGACCGCGCAATTTTGCGGATAGTGTTGGTGGAAGGCGTAATTATCGGGTTGATTAGCTGGATGTTGGCGATTGTGGTCGCGTATCCGATTGGGCTGGGCTTGAGTAATATTGTCGGCACGCTTTTTCTGGAAAGCGAGATGACCTATATTTATTCGATTCCAGGGGCAATTGGCTGGCTGGTGGCCGTGCTGTTTATCGCATTGCTGGCTGGCACAATTCCAGCGCGAGGAGCATCGCGGCTGAGTGTACGAGAGACGCTGGCTTATGAATAAGTGCGCCACAAAAATTTGCGACTCATAAACCTCAGAGGTTTTTATTCACCGCCAGAGTGGACAACAACAAACCTCAGAGGTTTTCGTGATGATTCATTAACGTAGACTGAGCTTATCGAAGTCGCAGTGGCGTGTCGCTCAGGCTTCGACAGGCTCAGCCACCGACAGGCTCAAGCTTCGACAGGCTGAGCCGCCGCTTTTTACTCAAATGAAACACACCCATTTGTTATCTAAAAAAGCGCTGGATGATGTTTAGGAGGATGCTGCCTAGAACGCTGATAACGAGCATGGTGGTGAAGGGGGCGAAGAATTGGAAGCCGTCGCTCTCGTAATTGAGATCGCCAGGGAGGTTGCCCAGCATTGGAAAGAAACGCTGGGCAAGGACAATGATGCTACCTACGATGATGAGGGAGACGCCGATGAAGATTAATAATCGGCCGAAATCAGCCACCTGACGCCTCCTT
>JBMZDF010000331.1:0-7148 GCA_049614105.1 Promineifilaceae bacterium (SeqCode) | reverse complement strand
TTATTGGCATTTAGCCCTACCGTTTTTGTAGTTGAGCTAGAATGCAATCGCCCTGACGTCAGGCACATGAGGCGTTTGCCTTTGGATAGGGCTTATTGCGCCTGATAAATAATTGTGTCGGGACGGAATGCTGCCCATGAGAACCAAAAATGATCTGCGTGAACGATCGGTTCAAGCTGTTGGCCTGCTAGCTCACCGTCGATGGCTCGCCCTGCGATGTTCCATTGCGAGGCGGTTTCTGCATCAACAAATACATCGCCCTCACGTGTGAAGGTCAACGTTTGCCCGTTGAGGTCGCGACTAAAGACAGCGGTTGCGCCCACGTCTTCCGCTTCCGCAATCACGCGATCGCCTAGACCGCTTGTTGTGCCAGGCAAGTGAAAAACAGCCAGATTTGTACTGCCCTGTGTGTCGTTGGCGACGCCAATTTCTGCAAGCACGTTGACAGGGTAAGCGATATCAATCTGTTCGCCATCCAGCCGAACGGTTACAACCCGATCCACAGGGGCTAAACGCTCGTCAATTTCGCCTGAGAAAAGGAAGGGGCGGTCGTCTTGTGAATCGTAGCCTGCGTAGGGATTGTTGCCGTATTGGCGGTTGTGTCCCGTGTCGCGTGAAAGCACAACGCCCTCAGGATACGCATCTTTGAAGTTAGCGTAACTGATAAGCGAGGATGCGAGGAAGGGAAGTTGCTCGCCCGCCTTTTCACCGATCAGCCCTTCACCTGTGAACTGTTGCCAAAGCGTTTCGGTGCGGCGATCGTACATAATCAGATCGGAGTTGCGCAGGAGCCCAGACACGCCAAACTCAACGGGTTCCCCGTCTAACGTGGCGTCAAAAACGATGGCGGAGTTGCATAGTGGGCAGAAGGTGACAACCACTGCCTGATCGCCAACAACATCATTGACAATTTCATGCCACGTGATGACCTGAATGGGGTAGGCGCGTGCATCCCCGTTGATTTCAAGGGCGATGACAGGTTCAACATCTACCACCCATTGATCTGCCTCTGAAAAGTCGACAAATTTAGGAGCGTCAATACTGGGAATGCCGTCGCGTGGTGGGCCACCCGACAAAATATCAGCGGTGCTGATTGTGCGACGAGTCCAGTCGGTGTTCCATGAGTTGGTGAGGGAGGCTAGCTCGTTTGAGCGGTCGTCGCCAACGTTGAACGGATCGTTGGGATCAACGGCAGGCTCAGCTTCGGCCGATTCAGCTTCAACCATTGCCTCTTCTGCTGTTGCCGTTGGTTCAGGTATTTTGGTGGGGTCTGGTTCGTTAGTTGGTTCTAATTCGTCCGTTGGCACCACTTCAGCTTCCGATACAACTTCTGGCGCGATGCTGTCCTCTACGGAGGCTGTACACGATGCCACTACAAAGGCGAACAGTAAGATAAGTATCCAAGCTTTATTTATCATGAGCATATCCTTGCTTAAGTTTCATTCAGGTTTTAGACCGACTGAGAGGTACGTTTCTTACAAATCAGTATGGCGGACCGTCTATGAGAACGGTGTAGGCTTACATACATATTGTCCAATGACAGAGTTTATCGTGGCTTTTATAATCGTGCCTAGCGCCGAGAAGGTATCAGCAAGTTTGTAATGGCTGATTTTCGGCCGAATTATCAAAAGAACCCCACCCTCTACTATTATGGAAGCTCAAGAACGACTCAGTGCAGATATTCATTTATTAGGTGACACCCTCGGCAAAGTGATTCGACAGCAGGCCGGCGTGAAGCTGTTTGGTTTGGTTGAACTGGCACGCGCCTATACCAAGGCGCGACGCAACGATAACGACGAAACGATCAACGATACGATTGACGAGCTGATTGATACATTATCGCTGGCTGAAAAAGCAGATTTGGCACGAGCGTTTACAACCTATTTTGAGCTGATTAACATTGCAGAGGCAAACAATCGCATTCGTGTGGCGCGAGAACGTGAGCGCGACACGTATCCTGAGCCACCGCGAAAATCGATTGCAGCGGCGATTGTGGAGATGTGGCGCGTTGGCGTTGACGAGGACGAGATGCGCCGTTTGTTAGAACGACTGTCGATCGAGCTTGTGTTTACCGCCCATCCAACCGAAGCAAAACGACGCACGCTGCTCTCTAAGCTGCGCCGCATTAGCCGTAAGTTGCGCGAGTTGGAAAACAACACGAACCTGTTGCCACGTGAGGTGCGTAAAATTCAGGCGCAGCTTCAAGCGGAAGTGACCAATATTTGGCTGACGGGGCGCACACGCACAACAAAACCTAAAGTTGAAGATGAAGTGCGGACAGGGATGTTTTATCTTGAGGAGCCGATTTGGGAAGTTGTGCCAGAGGTTTATCGTGCGCTGCACGATGCGTTGCGCGACTATTACCCGAATTTGAAAGATGTGCCGCAGCGTTTCCTCACGTTTGGCTCTTGGATGGGGGGCGATCGAGACGGCAATCCGTTTGTGACGAGCGAGGTGACGGCTGAGACGTTGCGATTGCATCGCGGTTTGGCGCTGGAGCAGCACCGTGCGGTGGCGCAAGGGTTGAATCGCTCGTTGAGCATGTCGAGCGAACTGACGCAAGTTTCGGCCGAACTGCAACAACACGTCGATCAAAACCTACAAGACCCTGGCCCACACGTTCAGTTCCTGGCCGAACGATACCCTAACGAACCTTATCGCCTTGCCTCCGCAATGCTTGCCGCCGACTTGAAAAATGCGTCGGCCGTCACGGACATGAAAGAACGTCTGTTGGGCCATGAAGGGACGACGCGCCCCGCGTTAGAGACGTTACAACAGTTGCTAACGCCGATCATCATGATGGATGAGAGCTTGAAAACGGCGAAAGTAACCCCGATTGCAGAGACGGAGCTTGCTGCTTTTCGGACGCAGGCTGAGGTGTTTGGTCTGCATGCGGCCATGCTTGATATTCGTCAGGAAAGCGCGTTTCATGATGAAGTGCTTGACGAATTGTTCCGCGAGATGGGCATTGAGGATGATTATTTGGCCTTGAATGCGCAGGCGCGAACCGTTTTGCTGACGCAACTGCTGGATGAAGATGTGCCAACGATTCCAGACGTGGCGGGATTGAGCCAAAAATCGGCCGAAACGGTCAAACTCCTCCAGTTGCTCAAAGTGGCGATTGATGTATATGGAAATGAGTTATTTGGCTCATATGTGATTAGCATGACCCGCTCGACGGCCGACGTGCTAACCGTTTTGCTGCTCACCTACTGGTTTGGCATCAATCGCCGCACAGATGGGCAACCAGACGGCATGGGCATTGGCCCGCTGTTTGAGACGCGGGCTGATTTAGTCGCGGCCTCCTCAGTTATGGTTGAACTGTTCGAGCATGAGGTCTATGCTGCACATTTGGCCTCGCTTGATCAACAGCAGATGATCATGATCGGCTACTCAGACAGCAACAAGGACGCTGGTTTCCTATCGGCAAATTGGGAGCTGTATCAGGCGCAAAGACATCTGGCCGATACGTGCCGCCAATGGAAAGTTGTACTCACGCTCTTTCACGGTCGCGGTGGTACGATTGCGCGTGGCGGTGGCCCAATGAAACGCGCAATTTTGGCGCAGCCGCACGGCTCGGTTGATGGCCGTTTCCGTATCACAGAGCAGGGCGAGGTGCTTTACGAACGTTATGCAACAAACGATATTGCACAGCGACATCTGGAACAGGTTGTCTATTCAGTTCTGATGGCGAGTAATCCGCAGCGTAAAGTTAAGATTCGACCAGAGTGGATTGCGGCGATGAATGAGCTGTCAGACGTGGCGCACAAAACATATCGGGAGTTTGTGTATGAGACGCCAGCGTTGGTGACTTACTGGACGCAGGCGACGCCTTTGCAGGAAATCGGCCGAATGCGGATCGGGTCTCGCCCGTCTAAACGTGCCAAATCAGACGATCCCTTCGCCTTCCTACGTGCGATTCCGTGGGTATTTAGCTGGATGCAGAGCCGACACGTTCTGCCTGGCTGGTACGGTATCGGTAAAGCACTTGAGGGTTTTGCCACCAGCGAGGAAAATATCAAGCTGCTTCAAGAAATGTATGAGCAGTGGGACTTTTTCCGAGGTATCATTGAGAATGCACAGATGTCTTTAGGCAAAGCGGACATGGGCATTGCACGGTTGTATGCTGAATTGGTCAAAGAAGATGATATTCGCGAACAGGTTTATGCAGAAATTAAAGCAGGGTACGATCGTTCCTGTCGCTGGATTTTGCATATTACTGGGCAGCGGGCGTTATTAGCCAATCAAGCCGTTGTACAACGTTCGATCCGAGTCCGCAATCCTTATGTCGATCCGCTAAACTTTATCCAGATCGATCTGCTGCGTCGCTATCGTGCCCTTGATCCAAATACGCCTGAGGCTGAAGAATTGCTTGAAGCAATTTTCCTGACGATTAATGGAATTGCCGCAGGACTAAAAAATACTGGCTAATGACAACCCTATTGACCCCGCCACAGCATGCGCTCTTCTTTCGATTGGCTCAACATGAACAAGATAGAGAGCTTTTTGGTCATATCATTCCCATCCCAATCAACGCGAGCCAATACGTTGTGTATTTGCGCAGCGCCGAAAATTTGGTGATTCATAATTTGGGTGATTTGGATGCACTGGTTCAGGCGGGGTTGTTAGACTATGAATTGAGCCGAATGGGGACGTCAAAACGTTACTATATCGCTTCCAATGGGCATCTTGCTTTTCGTTCTGGGGAACTTGACGGTGCTCCGTTTCAACGCTTGACGCTGATTATGAAGCAGGCCAAGCGGCTCAAAGCGTTGCTTGTGTCGTTGCTGGGTGGGGAGCGTCTGTCAACCCTATTTACAGAAATCAACTTTGTCCACAACCTGCTTGATGCCCACACGCCCGATCCGCGCCACATTCGCGCCTCGTTTCAGAAAATACTCAATCTGATCAGCACTATTTGGGAAGATGGCGATTTAGCTGGCGGGACAAAAGCGGTGGTTCAGTTTGGCAAGTGGTGCGAGGTGATTAACGATTTGTTGTGATGGGGTGTGAACGGTGAATATTCAAATGGGTTAGTGACGATAACGTAGACTGAGCTTGTCGAAGTCATAGCAGCGTGTCGCTCAGGCTTCGACTGGCTCAGCCACCGCACTTTACTCAAATGAAACACATCCATAAGTAACAATGAACGGAGAATAATGAATAATTTGCTATTCATTATCTAAATGGGAAACAAAAAACCACTCCTCGCGGAGTGGTTTGAGCTGACGGGGCAGGGCTCGAACCTGCAACCCCCGGATTCAGAGTCCGGTGCTCTGCCAGTTGAGCTACCCGTCAAAGCGAGCGATAGTATAACAAACAGCGTGCTGTAAATCAATGTCAATTTCGGCCGAATTTGATATTGGTTAACCTTTATCGATTAATTATTGGCTCTTTGGGATCACAAGGGGTTGACAGCACATGTAGGGTCAGCCGCTAGAAATAAGAGTACCCAACAGTTTAAAGAAAGGAAGTTAAGCACAAGATAAAGTTGTAATTAAAGTTGCATAACCTTTCTTTATGCGATCTTATTTTAACGTGTAGTAGAAGCAACCATTTGGTCGCTCCATCAAAAATCTATTACAATCTCATTGTCGGTTTTCGTGCTGTTCAACACATATATCCAGTGTAACTTGCGAGGTATCAACCTATCGATACCCCACGCAGGTGACTAAATAATTAGGATGAGCATAACATTGTGAAAGACACATTTCTAAGTATATTTAAATGGTTCATTGATTGGATGTCATATATTTATGACGAATACTCTATAAAATCATCTGATCTGAACCCATATCGACCCCTATCACCAACAGATGAAGCTGAAAATATTGAAGATTATTTTAATTCACTTGATTGGGCTTTAAGGCAAGGAAAGAGAATCAAGAATATAGCAATTTCTGGGCCTTTCGGCTCTGGAAAAAGCAGTTTCATTGAAACATTTCAAAAGAGAAGCACAAACAAAAAATACCACTTTTTGAATATTTCCTTGGCTACATTTGAGGAATCAAAAGAATCGTCTGGTAAGTCAGCCAACGAAACGCTAAGATTGATCGAGCTAAGTATTCTTCAGCAATTGTTCTATTTTGAAGAAGACAAGAACATCCCTGACTCCAGATTCAAAAAAATAAAAAGTCGCAAATTTGGGCACTTAATTTTCTTAACAATCGTCATCTCTCTATTCTTGAGTGCATTAATAAACCTAATTTTCCCAGATTTTTTGGCTCAAATTTTATTAATGACGACGATCCCATCGCAGGTTAAGGCATGGATACATTATATATCTTTGTCTATTGCTATCCTTGGTGCTGTTTATATCATCTTTCGTTCAACAAGATTTATACAGGGGTTCGTTGTAAGCAAATTAAGCATCAATAATGCTGAGATTGAAATTGATACGGTAAGCAAGTCAATCCTAAATCAACATATCGATGAAATTTTGTATTTTTTTGAAGCGACTAATTACAACATTGTAGTAATTGGAGATCTTGATAGATTTGAACAGGCAGAAGTCTTTACTAAATTGAGAGAGATAAACTTACTCATTAATAATTCGAAAAAAGTAAAACAGAACGTCACTTTCGTATACGCCGTTAGGGATGATATGTTTCAGGGTTATGACAGAACAAAATTTTTTGATTTTGCAATACCCATTATCCCCGTAATTAATTCATCAAACTCGATAGAGAAGCTTTCCAAGATCATAAAAGATTATAACTACAACATTTCTGATGAATTACTTGATAATGTCTCTCTTTTTATCGATGATATGAGGCTTCTTAACAACATAATGAATGAGTATCATCTATATTCCAAGAGCCTTGATGAAAACTTGAACCAAGATAAATTGCTGGCGATGATGGTATATAAGAATATCCTTCCCGAGGATTTTGCGAAATTAGGGAATAATCAGGGGATTCTGTATGAGGCAATTTCAAATAAGCATAGATACATAAGAGAAACCATCGACGAAATAGATAATGAAATCGCCAAAATAAAGAACAGAATAGATCAACTACAGCTAACCCGATTAAAAGATATCAGAGAGTTAAGAACCTTATATCTTGCAAAAATTATTGAGAAAGCTCTTTCGCAGAATGGCTCATTTAGCGTTTTCTACATAAACAACCAACGGATTACTCTAAATC
>JBMZDF010000330.1:0-7168 GCA_049614105.1 Promineifilaceae bacterium (SeqCode) | reverse complement strand
TGGACACTTGTTGCGGAATCGGCCAAACGAACTGTTTCCCCGATTTAAGGTCGTCTCTGCCCCCTCCTGCGGAGACGACTTTGCATTTCTACTACTTGTATGTGGCCCCCGCCTACCATCCAAAATAAATAATATGTAGATTGACCTTAATGTTGATCATAACCTACACATACTCCAAACTTGTTTAAAACAACCCATTAGTATTCTAGGCTATCATTACCCTAAGGGCCTAGGTTCTTTGAGAATCTAACGGGTGAATACAAGTATATTTCAGAAAATGGAATAAACCGCCATCTAAACAATGGACTACTTCATCGTATCGATGAATTTGCTCTATATTTATGTGACTTTCCGCGCTGAGATAGCGTTTGAAGGAACATAACTTCCACAAAAATAGTTTGAGTCTAAGAAAAAGTGCGCCACAAAATGCTCTTGTGATCTACTTAAAGAAAAAGCCGCTCAATTTGAGCGGCTTTTGTGTGTGTGATAGCAGTCACAAAGAAAGGGAGATTACCCGTGAGGGCAGAGGAGCTAACCGTTGGCTAGCTTAGGCGGGAAGGGAGGTCTATCTAGGGGAGCGGGCTGCTAGTGGATGCCTGAATGACAAGCATCCTCAAGCAAATCGCCGTTGCAGTACCGGAGGGGCGGTCTCGGGAAGAAGAACAACAAGATGATTCTTGGCGCGAGAGCATGCGACATAAAGTAGCGGATCGAGGTCTTTTGCGCGGTTAGACCAGCGATCAACCTCGGCTAGAATCACCACGGTACTTTCTAAACCTTTAAAAGCGTGAATGGTGTTGCAATAAACCTGCTGTGGTTTGGCAGGCCAATGATCGGTGTAATGGACCCCACGAAACCCGCTGCTCAGCCATAAATTGCTGTTGCGGCGCGACATGGGCGTCAAAATAATGATTTCGTGAGTTGGAATTTTTTCTTCACGTGTCAGATAGCGAATTGTGTCGCTGAGCGTTGCGTGGAGCTGGTTCGGGCTTCGATAACGAGTGATGTGAACTGGACGACCCAGCGGCCCACGCGCCTGAATGGGGTTTTGCGGCCGATAGAACTTAGACACCTGCCTATGAATTGAGCGCGTGTTGCGGCAGTTGACCGTCAACATGTAAGGTGGCGTTTCGATTGGAAATGTCGTTGGATGCGGAATAATTGCCGTGTCGTCATATCCAATACGTTTTTGACCATAAATCTGCTGATTATCATCATAAAAGATGTAGAGAATGCCTTGATCTGGGTCGCGCAGTAAGGTTTGCAGCGGAATCCACCATGATTCGTGAAAATCCTGCCCCTCATCAACAATAATCGCATCGTATTTGATGTTTTGCGCTTCGGCCGCATCCATCATCGCTTCTGGCAACAGGTGATTATAAAAAGTATCCTGATCATCCGTCATGATAGGGACTTGATTCGCGCCACGTGCGATGTCAAAACAGAGCTTGTGAAAGTTCATCACGTCCAGTTTGGGATTGTCACCAACGCGCTTTTTCAAAAACGAGACAAGGTTTTTATTAAAGCAGGTCAGCAGAACCTTGAACCCCTGTTGTGACAAACGCACAGCCTTCTCAATCGCTAATAATGTCTTTCCCGATCCCGCACAGCCCGAAATCGCTGCACGACGCTGGCGGTTGAGGACATCGAGTAAAAAATATTGCTCTTGAGTGAGTCGAATTAATTCGCGCTGTTCGCGCTGAATATCTCCCCACATTGCGGGACGCAAATCACGTGTTTTTCCAAGTAAATACATAAGTGCAGACAGTGAGCGATCGCCAGGAGAACTTTCGTGCAGGTCGTTTGTGCCGCGCCAATATGTCATCGCACCTTCAACCCATGCCGTCAGGTTGGCCGCATCTGCCATGTCCATCACGATTTGGCGTGGTTTATCAGCACCGAGCGGCTGCGGCTCAATGTAGACGTCAGGAAATGCCACCGCATGCCCTATGTTGACGTGACGAATGCGATTAATTAACTGTTTGAGGAGGTTGATTAATGTGAACTTGGCGACTTTGGCCTGTGTAAACGGGTCTTTCAGTTCGTAGAGCTTTTGTCCTTCGCTGATACTGTGCCATTTACCGTCCTTGGGCGTGTAACGGACGTTGCCGCCTTTTACCTCAATTGTCAGAATGCCGTTGCGCGGGTGTGTGATGATGAAGTCTGCTTCGCCATCTTGCGGGCGACCGTTTTTGCCGATCGACTGCCATGCAACGCTGTGAAACACAACATAATCATTGCCCAACTGCTCATGCAATTGGTGGTAAAGGGAGTATTCGGCCGAACTGATTTTATCGCTAATTTCCAGAATATTGGGATACATCCGAGCCATTACTCATTCTCCAAATCTGTGTTTTAGACTGGTTGTTTGTCCGACCAGATGAGCTAATTATAGCTGATTTGGTCGATTATGCAAACATTTGTTCTATTTTTGACTGCATCTATTTTGCCTTGTAATGCATTCTGATTTGCTGACAAACGATGCCTGCATGTTAGAATCCTGCACATGATGACCCCAGTTGAACTTGGAAAAAAGGTTTCGGCCGAACTCGCCTCACGCGCAGATGAATCAAATAAAAACAGCAAACTAAACCCTGCTGATATCCAATCGCTAACAGAAAGCGGCTTTTCTGCTCTCAGTCTGCCCAAAGAGTACGGCGGGCATGGTGCAAGCCTGCGCGACTGTGTGGCGGCGATGCTCGAATTGGCGCAAGGCAACCCGTCCACTGCCTTGATCGCAGGGATGCAGATGCATGTGTTTGGGCATAATCGTGAAGTGCGCAGTTGGAACGAAGCAAAGTTTGAGGAGTTTTGTCAGATTACCCTAGAACAGGGCGGTCTATTTAATTCGATTGCGACTGAACCAGCGCTTGGCAGCCCGTCCCGTGGGCAGATTTATAAAACATCGGCCGAAAAAACGGACGGGGGCTACCTGCTCAACGGCCTCAAAACATGGTCAACGGGTGGGGAATATCTGACGCATCTGTTGGTGCGGGCCAGCGTGGGCAAAGGGATCGGCGTTCTGGCGGTTGAGAACAATTCGGCCGGTGTGGAGTGGGAATATACTTGGCGTGACGTGCTGAGTTTTCGGGCCAGCGAGAGCCATGATGTTCACTTTAAGGCGTGTCCAATTTCGGCCGAAAACCTGATCGAATATAGCGAAGGCCCCACCAAAAGTCGCCCCAATCTGTGGTTCGCCCAAGTGATGTCAAGCATCTACCTGGGGGCTGCAATTGCGGCACGCAACACGGTGGTACGCTATGCGCTGGAGCGTGTGCCAACGGCATTGGGTCGCCCTATCTCGACATTGCCCAAGATCCAGCGCCAAATTGGCGAGATTGATGTACAGCTTCAGGCCGCACGTGCGTTGTTGTTAGAGGTGGCGGGAGAATGGTCGGGTCGGGATGAAGATCGGGCTGCGCTTGCCGCGCGTAACGCCGCCGCAAAAGTGATGGCAACTGAAACGGCCCGCGACGTAACCGACAAGGCGCTGCGTATCGCAGGCGGGGTGAGCCTGACAACTGCGCTCCCGCTCGAACGCCACTTTCGTGACGTCCGCGCAGGGTCTATGCAGCCACCATCGGGTGATACAGCACTTGAAATTGTTGGTCGCGCTGCGATTAGTCAGTTAGCGGATCAAAAGTAGCCATTTTTTAGAATGGCCGTGCCGCGTCGGGTGTGTCGAAGTGAGGCACGGGCAGCGGATTGGCCGTGCGTGTAAACGGCTTGTGGATCTCGCTTAGTCCGGCCGATTGTGGCGTGTGTGGGTCATCATGTTGACGTGACCAACCAACCAGCGTACGGTCGCGTGCCAATAGATGTATCTCATTGTTGCCAATTTCGATCACATCGTTCACCATAATTCCATTGAACGTTTTTGAAGGATAATGATTGTGCAGCTTGATCCAGTTGGTTGCAACGCCGCTGTTGGGGGCTGATGGTTGCCCGTTTGCCAACTGATAAAACTGGACATAATGTGGGCGGCTGTTGTGCCATTCTTCGCCAACCGCCATTTCAACTGGGCAGACGGGAGCACCTAGCCCTTTGTTTATGAAAGTCGCATAGAAACGCCCGTTGCCAGGTGAGGTGTCTGGCCCTTGCCAGATAAACATACGCCCTTCGTACTCACGCAAAAAATAGCGCTGCATCGCTTGATTTTTGACGATACCCCATTCTCCATTTTCAAACAGAACGGTTTGCACTGTCTCATTATTTTCGTTGCCGTTGGTAAACGAGCGCAGATTGTGCGCCCAGCCTTGCTTGCCTTTCCAGTAGGGCAAAAGGTTGATGCGGTCGGCTGGAATCAAAATTTGTGGCGGTTTAGGCGGCGTGGGGTTGGACGCTGGTGGCGCGGTTTGTTTTGGTTGATGCGCTTCCCATTCAAAGAGCTGTTTAATCGTTCCTTGGAAGTAGGATTGGTCAACCCCGTGTCGTTGTTTGCCAGCTTCGGTGCTTGTATACCCTTTTAGCGTGTAGTTATCTGTAAATTGGTGGAAAGTCCACGTTTTGTCGATCGCTTCGTAGCAGGCGGGCAGTCTGGGGTTGCGTGCGCCATAGGCGGCGAGCATCAGATCGGCCCCGAAGGTATTTGTTTTGCTGACGCGATTGATGAGGCTGGTGCGGCTGTAATATAATTTCGGCCGAACACCGATCCGCCTTTCCACTGCCTCCACAAAGGCCCCCACTTGCGCCTCCGTCGGCAGCGGCCGTCCAATGCTTGGCACTGGCTCCACATCAAACATCCATGCCCGCCAGCCGCCAAACTTGCTAATTTGTTTTTGGAACACGTCAGCCTGTGCGTCGGCGCTGTGTCTTGGATTGATGTCGTGGAAGGGAATAATGACAACCCGTTCACCGTTTTGTTTCGCTTTGGTGAGTTGGATCATGGTTGGCACAAAGTCAGGGTCCTCCGTGATGCCCGACGAGGCGCGTGGCATGACGCAGTAGACGCCTTGCGGGTTGAGTTTGACGTCCGTTCCCCACTTGATATTCGGCCGAAACATCGACGTATCAATCGCTGTGGGATAAGTGACCCAACTGCGACGATACTCAAGATAGCCCCCTTTGTATGGCCGTTGCGGCCCCAGCGGCAGTAAACGGCTCGTTGGGTCAACAAAGTCAAAAGGATAATCAGTTTTGTCGTCAGCCGTCGAGCTAGGGATTTGCAAGCCTAAATGCAGGTGTGGCCCATTTGAACGGCCTGAGTTGCCGCTAAAGCCAAGCAGCGCCCCAGCCTCAATCGTTTGACCCGTCGCGACGCGAATATCTTCGTTCAAGTGTCCATAGACCCAGCGTTCGCCATTGCTGCGCTGAACCCATGCGTGCCAACCATAATTGCTGTTTTGGCGCTTGTCGCTCAGCTTACGCTTGCCCATGTGAATGACCCGACCGCCGTAGACCGCCCGTATTTCGGAGCCAAGCGGCGCATGAATGTCGACGCCTTCGTGTGCGGGAAGCCCAAATTGTGAGTAAAAAGCGGGCCTTGCGCCAAATTCCTGCGTGATAATTCTGTCTGTCGTGGGCCATGCCTCTAATTTGTGTGTGATTGGTGGGCGAGGCGGCTCTACTTTGGTTGGATCAAAAATCTTAATTGCATCCGCACGCCAATCGCTATAGTTGACATAGTACATCACCAACGATTGGTATGTTTTGTCGGCCGCAAGCAGCATGATGCTGTCAACGCCGTCTATTTTTGTGCGAATCTCGTTGCTGACGATGCGCCGCCCGTCTTTAATAACGCGATTTTGAAGCCGTCGCTGGGCTGGCATTTTCAAACGGCTGGGGTCGGCCATTAACGCTTTGAAAGCGTCGGCAATGGAACTGTTGTTAGGGGGAGTTGGCGGTGTCACGGGTGGTTTAGGTGGGTTAACAGGTGGTTTGGGCGGGTTAACAGGCGGGGTGGGTGGTGTTACGGGGGGCGCAGGGGCTGCTGACTGCGTGGCGTTGACGCGATTCTGGACCTTTTTCATGTGCGTTAAGACAACTTCAGAGGCGGTGTCCATGTCGGCATCACCCCATGTGTCTCCGCCCAAATAAGGCGACCATGTAAACGGCAAAAAGCCCAATAGTTCCGCATCTTCGGCCGCATGTTTGTCATACCAAGGCAAGGTTGTGTTGTAAGTATTGGTCGCGCCTAGCCGAATCTCTGAGACGAGAAAAGGGACAACCTGCCCCACATCACGCAACCGCTGGAGCCAGTAACGATAGCGAAAACAGAGCGGGCCAGCCGTGTAGCGATCCTTGGGTAGTTCACTCAAGCCAGCTTTATCAGCCCCATAGAGATTGATTTTGCGCCCATCGAGCTGCACCCAGCCCGTTTGTGGGTTGCTCTGGTCAATCGATGGAATTGCACCACCATACCACTGGTCAACTGGCCCCCATCTGCGGTTCACCTCATCCTTAAAAATCCCCTCATGAACGCTGATAATATGCTTGCCCTGTTGAGCGCGTTTGAAAACGCCCGTCGCAATCATCGCCTCAATTTCGTGCCATTCGGGGGTTCCCGCGTTGAGGGCAAACAAAGCCAGCTTGATGCCGTGCGCCTCTGCTTTTTCCATGCAGGCAATCATGCACTCCGCCAGCTTACGATAGCCATCGAGATCGGCTGGACTGTTGAGACTGTCCGCGATGTCGGGTGGGTCAGGTTCATTAGAAACCTCCCAATAATCGATTTTGTCACGTAGCTGTGGGTTGTTTCGTAGCTGGGTTAAGACTGTCCCAAACAGCATATCGACATAGTTAGAGTAGTCGCCATTGTTCACGAACTCTATGCCTGTTAGCCCTTCCCCTTTCCCATCGTCATTATGCGCGACACGCGCAACGGTGATTGTGTTGGGTGAAATATCTTTGACGCGGGCGAGCCATGCGACATCGCCAACTGATTTAACAACGGGCCACGTGATGCCGCGTCTGACGGCTTCTTCAACCCATCGGAAACTGCTGGCCTGTAACGCATGAATACCAACTTTAGACCCTTTTCTGATTACTGGATATGTCATCAACTGTTCCAAAATGGCTCGATCAACAGTGCCCAAGTTAAATTGTAAAGATAATTGATTGAAACGAAGAAGCGTTCGCCAATCTAAATAAGCTTTGTTTGCTTGTGCTCAACTCGACCCCGTTTGAACGCGGCGCGGGTTGTTTTGTGATCGATACTGCAATAAATTTA
>JBMZDF010000329.1:0-7250 GCA_049614105.1 Promineifilaceae bacterium (SeqCode) | reverse complement strand
TAACGTCTCTGGTAGAGACGTCGCCGCTGGCGCGTCTCCGTTAGAAAAGCTGGATATTATTCGTCAATCATTATTTGTGCGCTACTTAAATCGAGCGCAAAAAGTTTTAAGAACCGAACACTTTGATTATTTGTGACCGACTCGCCCGATAGGTCACCCATTTATACGGTTGGCTGGGAGCCACACGTCTTTTGGGAGTTTATACATGCATTGGAACGACGTAGAAAAACGGCGTGTACACCTGCTGTTCAGCCTGATCGCAATCGCATTTATTGCGCTTGTGCTATCGGGGCCAACCATTTCCGCCTCTGACTCGCCGCCTATGTTGCAGGTCATCATACGCGGTAGCAATGTGGAAGCTGTGCTCCAAGCTTATGACGGGGAAATGATTGGCGATCTGTTGCTGATCGACTCCGTTGTTGCCAGCGTGCCTGTCGACCAAATCCATGCCCTAGCGCAAGACGATCGTGTGGAGCAGGTGACGCTGGACGCGCCTGTCCATAGCCGCGAACAGCTTTATACCGCCCCCATGATGGAGGGGGTTGTTTCGACGGGTGGCAACGAACTAGAAAATCAACTGCATTTACCGCTGGTTTCGCAACCTGGTGATGCCCCAACTGTGGATCAACACGCGCACGACCGTGAAGCGGCGCGGCTGGCGGCGCAATCACCTGCGCAGGTCGTTTACGAAAACGGGCTTGCTAGCAACTGGCAGTTAACAAGCTGGGCGGAGACTGATTTGGCGGCAACGGATGGGATGCATTTGGTGGAAGGCGCTGCGTTGGGCGTCACGTTTTCGCAGGGTTGGGACGGACTGATGTTGGTGTCTGATTCGGCCGAATTTACAGCCCAATACGACACGCTCAGCTTTTGGCTACACGGCGGCGACACTGGCGGGCAGACGATCTGGCTGCGTGGCGATGGCGGTAGCGATTGGGCGACTTCTAGCATTGTACTTTCGGCCGAAGCAAACAAATGGAACTACTACGAAGTCCCGCTGAGTTCGCTTAGCGATACGGGCAGTTTGACCAATCTGATTTGGCAAAATATGCAGGGCAGTTCGCAACCAACGTTCTATCTCGACAACATTCAACTGGTGCGTCAAAATCGCCAATCGGCCGATGGACGCTCAGCAACCGCTCAAAACGGGCTTAACTACCGCTATTTCTACGGATTTTGGCAAAACGTACCCGAATTTGATTTCTACACGCCACGTTATCAAGGGGTTGCCGACAACATCAACCTCGACATGCGTAACCGCAACCAGTTTTTCGGTCTGGAATTCAACGGCTATTTTTACGTCCCCCAAGATGATACCTACACTTTTTACCTATCATCAGACGAAGGATCAATTCTGCGCATCAACGACCAGCTTGTGGTCGATAATGACGGCCCACATTTGACGCAGGAGCGCAGCGGCAGCATCCTTTTGACCGAAGGGTTTCACGAACTCGATCTAGGGTATTTTCAGCTATATTCGGCACACGGACTCTCGCTCGAATATGAAAGCGCAAGCATCACGCGCCAGCCGTTGCCCGCAAGCGCCCTGTACACGACCGATCCGCTGGCCGAAGGCGGACGTGGCGGCATCATGCGCGAATGGTGGGTCAATGTTGACGGCGACGAAATACAGAACCTAACGAGCCATGTCAATTACCCCGGCTATCCTGCGGGAACAACCTACCCAACTAATTTTGAGACACCGTTAGACTGGGGAACAGACTACGGCACGCGCATGCGCGGCTATGTGTATCCACCTATTGACGGCTACTATCGCTTCTGGGTTTCGGGTGACGACACAAGCGAACTATGGCTGAGCACCGACGAAAACCCAGCCAACCGCAGCTTGATCGCATCCAGCGCCCGCGTTAGCTGGCGCGACTGGGATGCACAGCCTAGCCAAGAATCGGCCCTCATTTATTTGACGGGCGGCGAACGGTACTACATTGAAGGGCTGCAAAAAGATGGCTCTGGTAATGACCATCTTTCAGTCGGGTGGCAAGTACCGTCTGGAACGCGCCAGCTCATTAACGGCGATTTTCTCTCGCCGCTGATTCCACAGGCGGGGAATGCTGACAATATCGATCCGCTGGGATACCTCAGAGCACTCGACATTGATGATGTGCAGAGCCTCGGCGTGACGGGCAGCGGCGTCAATGTCGGCTACCTCGACACAGGGGTAAATGAGACGATTGTTGACACGACGTTCTCAAACTGGCTGGTTAATATCGGCGGAGGCGACCCCAATGGGCATGGCACACTGATGGCCGCCATTGGGCACAGCAACGAAATTATTGACGGGCAGAAACTAGGGGTTGCCCCTGATGCCAACGTGATGAGCTATGCCCGTCTCGACTCAACTGGCAAAGGAAGCTACTCCGCCGTTGTCAGCGGACTTGACCTGATCGCGTTGCAAGACGTTGATGTGGTCAATATGTCATTGCAAGGTCCCGTTGTAGGCCCTTATTGGCAAAATCCGCTGAATCAGGCGGTTGAGGCACTTTGGGAAGATGGGGTTGTGGTTGTGGTGGCCGCAGGCAACACAGGCCCGTTTGCTGGCTCGATCACGACGCCGGGGAACGATCCGCTGGTGATTACCGTTGGCGCGTACACCGATCATTATTCACCGCTCCAGCTTGACGATGATTATATTCCGCCGTTTAGCGCAACGGGGCCAACTGAAGTTGGCTTTGTCAAACCTGATATTGTGGCTCCTGGGGCGCATTTGCTTGCGCCACTGCACGATACAAGCGCGTTTGCGATTGATCCTGCCACGTCACAAACGGCCGACGGTTATTATGTGTCATCTGGCACATCGGCCGCTGCGGCCTTCACTTCCGGCGTGGTCGCTTTAATGCTAGAACACGATCCGACGCTAACGCCTGACGAAGTTAAATACCGCCTGATGGCTTCGGCCGATCCAATCGTACAAACTAGCGGAGGCGACGAAACAACGTTTAGCATCTTCCAGCAAGGCACAGGGCGGATCGACCCGTATCAAGCTGTCTTTGGCAATCTGTCGGGCAGCGCAAACGCGGGAATGGAGGCTGGCAACGCCTACATCGGCCCGACCATTTATGACGAGGCGCGTGGCGGATACGTCCTAGTTGATGCCGACCGCAACCCGCTGCCGATGACGTCAGACTACTTTTGGAACGGCGGCTGGTCATACTCTGGCGGCTGGTCGTACTCTGGCAGTTGGACATGGGCAGGGGGCTGGTCATACTCTGGCAGTTGGTCATATTCTGGCGGCTGGTCGTACTCTGGCAGCTACTTCGATCACAGCAACTATTATTGGAACACGACTGATTATTGGTCTGGTTCCTACTATTGGTCTGGAAGCGACTATTGGATTGGCGTGATGCACTCACGGGATTAAGTAGATGCAAAAAATAGAACTTCGGGAAGCACCCTCCTCTGCCCCTCCCGAAGGGAAGAGAGGAACCCTCCCCTAGCCCCTCCCGAAGGGAAGAGAGGAACCCTCCCCTAGCCCCTCCCGAAGGGAGGGGGATCTGATTCCTCCCCCTTTGGGGGAGGTTAGGTGGGGGTGCTTTCAACCCATTTGAGACACACTCATTATTTTAAGATAGCCTAACATGCAAACCACAAAAGCAATTGATATAGAAACAATGAACGCGGACGCTTGGTCTGTTCGCTATCACAATTCGGCCGATGCGGAGATGCTGGCCAAACATGCGCTGCGTTTAGCCCAGCGGTTGAAACATCTCAAAGCGCAAGGAATCGCGCTGCGTACGCTGAGTTATTGTGCCTCGGTGAGCGGCAAATACGAAGAGGCGCTGCTGCTAGGTGGTCGTGCGATGGATCTGCTGCAAGTGGATGAGGTGAATGTTGATTCGGCCGAAATGGCGCGTATCATCAGCCGCGTTTACTGGAACATGGGCGACCATGCCTCTGCGCTTGAGTACAACCTGATGACGCTCGAATGGGCTGAACGAACGGGAAATCGACAGCTCACGGCACACACCTCGTTGAATTCAGCCCTAAACTTAGTGCGGTTGGGGCGTATGCAGGCTGTTGAACCGATGTTGCATCAGGCGTTGGTGGAGTTTGAAGCGATCGAAGATGTGCGCGGCATGATGAAGGCGTACAACAATCTGGCGATGCTGCACCTGACGGAGAATCGCATAGAGGTTGCCCAAACGTTTGCCAACAAAGGGTGGCGACTGGCCGTTTGGGCGTCGATGGTCGATATGGAAGTCGATCTGCTCGATACGCTGGGGCAGGTGGCGATTGCGCAAGGTGATTATGATAGTGCGTTGAACCACTTTTCGATGGCGTCGATGCGGGCGATTGAGCACAATTTGCCGCAGGCTGCGTGTGATGCGAGCCTTTATATCGGCCGAATTTACCTAAACCAACAGGCGTTTGATGATGCGAAGCAAGAGGCCAAACGGGCGTTGACACAAGCAAATGCGCTCAATAATCTGCATGCCCAGTATCAATGTCACAAACTGCTGGCCGACATTGCCTCAAAACAAGGCGAGTTTACGCTGGCCTATCAACATCATCAACAGTTTCACAGCCTGCATGCATCGGTGTTCAATGATGCCCGCGACGCCAAGTTCGCCTCTCTGGAAGTCCGCTATCGCACCGAATCAGCACAACGTGAAGCAGGTTTGCTGCGCGAGAAAACGCTAGAGTTAGAAGATGAAATTCATGAGCGCAAGCGGATTGAACGGGCGCTTGTGCGGGCAAAAGAAATCGCCGAGATTGCGAATCGCGCCAAGAGTCGGTTTATTGCCAATATGAGCCATGAATTGCGCACACCGCTGAACGGTATTTTGGGATACGCGCAGCTTTTGGTGCATGATGCAACGCTGAGCGAAAAGCAGCGCACCCAAGTCGGGGTGATGAAGCAAAGCGGTCATCATTTACTCACGCTAATTAACGACATCCTTGATATTTCTAAAATTGAGGCGAAGCGCACCACGTTATACCCCGCAGAAATGCACCTTAACTCGTTCCTGATGGGGATTGCGGCGATGATGCAGATGAACGCGGTACAACGTGATTTGCAACTGGTTACTTATTTTGATACGGCTTTGCCGGTATTGGTGAACGCAGACGAGAAGCGCTTGCGCCAAGTGTTGCTTAACCTGTTGGGCAATGCGATCAAGTTCACGTCGTCGGGGAAAATCACGTTTGAAGTCTCTGCCTATGAGTCACACGATCCGTCACACACAAGGATTCGGTTTTTGGTGCGGGATACGGGAATTGGGATTGCATCGGCCGATCTAAAAAACATTTTCCAAGCGTTTGAACAAGCGGGGTCAGAGACGCAGCGCCGTGGCGGCACGGGACTTGGGCTAACCATCAGTCAGGCGCTTGTGCAAGCGATGGGCGGCCGATTAGAGGTAAGAAGTGAGCTAGGGGTGGGCAGCGAGTTTTGGTTTGATGTGGTGTTGCCAAGTACGCGCAGCAGCACCTCGCTCCAGTCGCCTGAAAAATCACAGCGGGCAATCGGGTACCAAGGGGATAGACAGCATGTGCTGCTTGTTGATGATGATCCGATTGGGCGTGGCTTCTTGACTGAACTACTTAGCTCTCTCGGATTTATCGTGCATCCTTTTTCAAGCGGCCACGCAAGTTTAGCGTACGCGCATCAGCAGTCGATTGATGTCGCGATTATTGATTTCCAGATGCCTAAGATGCGTGGTGATGAGGTTGCACAACGGTTGCAAGCGATCAGAAACGTACCGCTGATCGCTTTTTCCGCCAGTATGCATGTGATAGAGGACGGCGGGGCAGAGCTTGAGCTATTTGATGCGTTTGTGCCAAAACCGATTCAGACCGAGCTGCTTTTAGCGGCGCTACAGGATTTGTTGGGGTTGGAGTGGGTTTATGAGACGCGGGTGATTGAAAAATCGGCCGAAATAGAAGATATAATCCCACCCGATACCGCAACGCTTGAGCAGTATCTCGACATGACAAACGCAGGTGACTTGCTTCGATTACAGACGTTTCTTGACGAACTTGCTGCGAAGGATAAACAATACAAAGCGTTTGTAGCATTGCTGACGCCGTTTATCAGAGATTTTGACGATGAGGCCCTAACTCGCCACTTACAAGAAATGCTGGCTAGGAACAAATTCTAGACTTTAGGACTTACGCAATCCTCCCGAGGGGAGGGGGAGGTTAGGGGATAAGGCATGTTTTATGTGTCTTAACTGTTCATCTACTGTGGCGACAGAAATTAGGTCAGTGTGATATGCTTGTGCTAAATGAGGCGGTGTGATGTCTGTACAGGGACGTTGACGTTGCGGCTGCCCATTATGAAGTCGATGGTGATCTAATAAATAATGTGTCCCTAGTGGAGTCTTATTCTATGCCTGCTTTATCATCATTCCTATTGGCGACTAGTGCCGTTGGCACAGCCGCCTATGCAGCAGCTGGCCGTACCTCGTATGACCGCGTTGAGCAGCCTGCGACGGACGAAACAGTTATCTCCAATCGGGTTGAACAAGAGATTCTTGCGCCCACCGCTAACGCGCAAGAGACTGACCATTTTTTCGCAGCCTCATCTCTCTCTCTCGGTTTGTCAATGGGTGGCCTAATTTTTCAGCCACTCATGGCGGCAAGCGTCCCGATTAACATTTATACGGCGTGGCCTGCGGTGCGGCGTGCGTTTCGCATCTGGGCAGACGAGAAACGTGTCGGGTCGCCGACGATCGAAGCGGCTTTACTGTTGGGCAGTATTGCAACACAACATTTCTTTTCGGCGTCTGCAATTAGCTGGACATATTGCCTCGGCCGCAAGATTGGACACCAAACGCGGGCTGACTTCAATACAGCACTGGAGAAAGTATCTAATTTTCAGGGGCGCAAGGTGTGGATCGAGCTAGATGATACCGAAATTGAGTCGCCGCTCAGCGCAGTTGAGGCAGGGGACGTCATCATCATGCGTCAAAACGATATTGTGCCGCTTGCTGGTCGCGTGACCAAGGGCAACGGTACGATTAACACATTTCTCTCCTCGCAAAATGCCGAACCTGTTGAGGTAGAAATCGGTGATCTAGTTCCACCTTACGCGATTGTTATGTCTGGTCGCATCCATATTTTGGTTATGAATTGAGCCTTGATAGGCGTGAGATAGGGCCATAATCAGAGATTTGACGGCGCAAACAGTATCTGGGAGTTGAAAGGAGCAGACACATTAAGTGAACATCCTACTACAGATTTGGGGCAGCAGCTTTTATCTGGGCAATAAAATTTTTCTTGCGCTTAGCGAA
>JBMZDF010000328.1:0-7283 GCA_049614105.1 Promineifilaceae bacterium (SeqCode) | reverse complement strand
GTCCGTGCCGCATTGGCAAATATAGTTGCATGCTTCCTGTGGCGAGTCGGTGATAAACAGCAGATCGAGATCCCCTGGAGAGATTTTACCCTCAGCTTCCATTGTGTTCTTGAGCCACTCAACCAAGCCGCTCCAATAGCCTGAATCGAATAGCACAACAGGGAAATTGCGCAGCTTGCCCGTCTGGATCAGCGTCAATGATTCAAATAGCTCATCCATCGTGCCAAAACCACCGGGAAAGATGACATACGCCTGTGCAAACTTAACAAGCATCGTTTTGCGGCTGAAAAAGTAGCGAAAATCGATTGAAACGTCAGCGTAAGGATTGAGGTTTTGCTCAAATGGCAAATCGATGTTGAGGCCAATCGAAAGTGCGTCTGCTTTGCGTGCGCCTTGATTGCCAGCACGCATAATTCCGGGGCCACCGCCCGTTATCACTGCATAACCAGCCTCGCCAAGCAGGCGGGCAGTTTCAACACACTGCTGATACTGTGGATGGTCGGGCTTTGTACGCGCAGAGCCAAAAATCGTAACCGCTTTGCCAATATCCTTGAGTGTGTCAAATCCTTCGACAAACTCGCTCATAATACGCATAACACGCCATGCTTCGGGCGTCGTTGCATATTCATCTACTGGCGGGGCGAGTAACAGTTCATCTTCAGTGGGACGGTTGAGAATCTTTTCGCGTCGGTTCATGATGTTTAACGGTGGGTTATGAGGACTCAGAGGGAGTCAGGTTTTAGGTGGTTAGGAAACAAATTATGTGCAGGTTTTTGAGAACCTGAGTTGCTAACTTGATTGTCCACGTTCGCGGGCTATCTGCAAGCAAAAGCCCTCGTGAGGCGAGGGCTTGTTAGGTTAAGGAAATAAAGATCAGATCTTTAGGCAGGTTGGAAGTCGTTGGGCGATAAGATGGGGGCAGGGCAGTTGACGACAAATCCGTTGGGGTGTGAATCGGGAACGCCGTTCCACTCTTTGAGGTCGCCAGAGGCGATTAGGTCGCGAATTTCGGCCGAAGTTTTTAACAAACGCGCCTTGCTCTCATCTTCCCAAGTCAGCGTAAAGTGATTCCAGAATGGACTCCACGCAGGATTGCCCGCCTTATTGTCAAAGATAGCAGGTTGGAATCCCATCACGCCCGGTCCCGCAATGCCGTTGCCGAAAACCCAAATTTCGTCTGTTGCGCCCGCATCCATTAGCTCCTGTGTTGGCGCTGCCCCCGCGATCCCCATCATGGGGGCCATCGGAATTGCGGAGGTGTCGGTGACGATATAACGACTACCTGGATAACATTTGTGCAGCTTAAATTTGACGTTCATCCGTGATTTGTTGGGCGCTTCAACAAGCGGCCCTGCCCCCAGTGCCTCGGTTGGGTTTTCATCCACGGGTAGACCTCCGCCAGGCCATTCAACCATTGGGTAGTTGACATAAATGTCTGTTTCCTCAAGCGTCAAAGTGCCTGCATCAGCCGCCGCCAAAATCTCCTCCTCAGAGCCATAGTCACCGTCGCCGCTGACGCGAATACGTTGATAGAGTGAGGTGTAGGGTTCATCGGCAGGAATGTAGCGCACGACAGAGGGGCGATCGTCATCAAATTCGTAAAGGTTGTTAACCGCGCTTGTGCCTTTGGCCGCGCCAAGTAGCGGAACATAGACAAGCTTTTCACGGCTCGCATATGCTTTATCAGAGGCGTCTGTACGAATGTAGTAAACAGACTCGCCGTTGTAACGTCCTTCGTGCATTTGGAAAAGCACCCAGCCGCCATCCCATTCCCATTCATTGGTCGCGAGCACATATTGCTGCACATCGCCAACCATCACTTCATCTTCATCCGTGCGAGCCACTGCTTCTGGTGGCGCTGTTTCCTGTGCGCCGCAGGCAACCAACGCTGCCGCACCGCCAACCATCGCGCCTAATTTCACAAATTCTCGTCTATTAAGTAAAGCTTTTCTCATGGGATACATTCCTGAAGTAGTGATTTCTGTAAAGATGTAACCCGCAGCATCAACCATAAAAAAGAGGCTGGCTATCGCTTGACAGTCTGATCTATCTATGCCAAGATACGACAGCACCGCGCTCAATGTGAGTGCTGCGTGTCATTCCAAAGTGTCCGTCTAACTCTTGCCGGAGGCGCGGACATTTTGTTTTTTCCTGAACCCTGCTGACTCAATTGAATAGATGGTGTTGTTTCACTATATTCCAATCTTTGCCGCATGTGGTCGAACGTAAGCGTTTGACAGTCTTAGTGTAAGTTTTTTAGAAGATTAGCGGTGTAAGGCTACCTACATAGACGGGCAACAATGGGGAAAGCAAAAAATTCTCGTAGATGACGTCAATTTTTCTAAACCTCAGAGGTTTTTATGCACAGACCAAAGCAGACAACAATAAACCTCTGAGGGTTTCATCACTCATTCAACAATGACGATTGCGCAACTTTTTCAACGATTGCACGTATCGTTAGGACAACCATTCAATATAAAAAGACATAACTTAGGAACGAGGATGTTTGAATCTTCTGTCCTTGGAGCAAAGAACCAATGGAAAAATGGGAATATTTCACGACGTTTATTGAGGCAAATATGGCAAAGGAAGATGTGGTGCATTCGGCCGAAGTGCCACCTGGTAAGCACCCCAAATACTCACCCTACGCCCTGATCCCCGAACTGAACGCCTTTGGTGCAAAGGGCTGGGAACTGATTCACATGGAGTCAGTCAGCCCCGGCCGCAACCACGATGTGGTTCGCCCTGATGCCAACGCGATGAAATGGGGCCGCCACTACCTCTGTGTGTTTAAGCGCAAAACGTCGACGTTCTGAGACAAACAAACTATAGAAAGTGAAAAGCGCCAAGTGGAAAGCATAAAGCTTTTTGCTTGGCGCTTATTGGTTTAGCCAGCGACTAAGCTGGAGAATGTGACGGTTTACGCTATTCCGCGCTTCGTCAGCAGATAAATCCCAAAACTAGGTATCCAGTGGGAAAGCATGTATTCTGTGCGCGTGGTGTAGGGAAGGCCCGCTTGACGATGAATAGCGGCCGAAGCACGCAACCCCACCTGACGCGAATCAGTTTCCGCCAAAGCGGCCGAAACCCCCTCCAGCATCCACGCCCGGCTCAAATTTAACCCGCCAAAATGTGCATCCTGCCCGTCGTTTGGATCGGTCACGGCGACAGGCGCAAGCCATTGCGCGTTGCCATTGGTTGGCAGCATTGGCAGGAACGCACTCAGCCAAGCCTCAAACGTCTCTGCATCCAGCACGCGCCGCATCAGATCCGCTTCTGCCAGCGATGGCGATAGAAAATCAGCGGCCGATGGCTCGAAGGCCAGCGGCGCGGCAACGTCATCATAGAAATAGCGTTTGGCCTGCGTCCGAATCAGCGCAAGCATGTCGTTATCCCCCGCAACCGTTGCCCAATCCCAGACGAGACTCAATGAAAACGCAGTTTGCCGATGGGTTCCCGTGCGGGTTGGGTAGTTAAGTTTGGGGAGCCATGTTTTGAAGCTGTTGGCAACGTGCTGTTCGAGCGGGGCGAGGGCGTTTAGCCAGCCTGTTTCAAGGGCTGTCGGATGCCATTCGCGCAATTCGGCCGAAAGTTGCAGCAACCACGCCAGCCCATAAGGCCGCTCAAAATAAGGATTAGCTTGCAAATACGCCAATTCTCCCGCTAGCTTGGCAGGATCAAATGACGCGCTCAGCGCCGCTTGTGCCTGCGCGACAAAACTGCCGTAAGGGACGCTGCGAATTGCGCGTAGTAGTTGCCAGTGCGAGTGAACGGATGAATGCCAGTCAAAACTGCCGTAAAAGGCAGGAAAGAGCATGTGCGGGGCCAATGTTCCCACTGCCTCGCTCATCGGCAGCGCCACATAATTTGGATATTCGCGATGGATGTGCGAGAGCGTGATCGGGACAATGTGCTCGATTTGCTCCGCGTTGAGTAGGGTGCTTGGCAAGGTGAACGTGCCGTCTGGGTTGGGGGGGAAACTGTGCGTGGTGAGGACTTCGCTCGGCAGCAGCGGGCGGTACAGATGCGGGAACAGTTCGCCGTTATTGTGGCTGTCCTCCCAGCGCAAATCGGCCGAAATCGCCGCCTCATCGACAACGAGCAAAATCAAATCAGGACGCTCACGGTACAGAAAATTGGCGACCTTGATAATCTGATTGCTTTTAGAGAGATGAATGAATCCCTCACTTTCGATTGATGCGGGACTATATTGTCCTAACTGCTGAGCCGCTTCCCATTGGGCCGTGCCGACAATGTGATAAATCATCTATGAACCTATTTAGAATTGAAGTTATGTTTCTGTGTGGAGAGATGCTGTCTTGCCTGACCACCTGATAAACTGACTCCCTGACGTAATTGTAGTCCAATTTTGCGCCAACGTGTTATGATCGCGGCATGTTGGTTGAGCGATTGAAGATAAAAGCACGTGAATTAGGATTTTCGATGGTGGGGATTGTTTCGGCCGAACCAAGCCGCCATCTTGCCGCCTATCAAGCTTGGGTTGCCAATGAAATGCACGGCAAAATGGGCTATCTGGCGCGACCCGACCGCCAGATTCGACGGGAAGACCTCAACGTCATTTTGCCCAATGTACAGTCGCTTGTGTGTGTCGGCCTTGATTATCAATCGCTTAAACTGCCCGACGCTATCGCTAACGATCCCAGCCGTGGGCGTATTTCAAACTATGCATGGGGAACTGACTATCACGACATCATGACGCCACGTTTGCGGGAGTTGGCTGATTGGCTGGCGGCCGAAAGTCAGGCGCAGGTTGGCAGCAAAGTGTATGTCGATACGGGCGCAATTCTGGAGCGCAGTCATGCGGAAGATGCGGGGTTTGGGTTTGTTGGCAAGAACACGATGCTGATTCATCCGCGCCGTGGCTCCTTCTTTTTTCTGGGCGAACTGTTGACCACGCTATCGTTGCCGCCCGACCCGCTGCGGCCTGCGATGCCCAACTGTGGTCGCTGCACCAACTGCCTCACCGACTGTCCGACCAACGCATTCCCTAAACCGTATGTGCTTGATGCGCGGCGCTGTATTTCTTATTTGACGATTGAACTCAAGGATTGGATTCCGCACGAATTTCGGCCGCTGATGGGCAACTGGATTTATGGCTGCGATGTTTGTCAGGATGTGTGTCCGTGGAATCGGTTTGCGGTGCAGACGGGCGAGGTTGAATTTCGGCCGAAATCATTCGACCACACCGCCCCCCACCTACTCGATCTCCTTGCCCTAGACGATGCCGCCTTCCGCGCACGTTTCGCCAACAGCCCCATCAAGCGCATCAAGCGCCGCCGCCTTGTGCGCAACGCCTGCATCGCTGCTGGCAATTGGGGCGCACCTGCGGTGGTTCAGCCCCTTATCAACCTGCTCACCGATGCCGAACCACTTGTCCGTGGTCATGCTGCATGGGCCTTAGCACAAATCAACACCCCACAAGGGCAAACCGCCATCGCAACCCAACTCCCGCTAGAAACAGACAAAACAGTCCAAATAGAGCTAAAAATGGCGCTACAAGACAACCCGATCACCTAAAACACCAAATACAACGACTCCTCCCTTTCCACTTTTCCCTTTCCACTTTCCCCTTGCTTCATAGGTACAGTCTCAGACAAATTGACCCACACAACTGCGATATGCTACACTCCGCCCACTTCAAAACGCGGAGGTCTTCCATGCGTCCTCACACGACGAACAAACTGCACTTTAATTTCGGATTTCTACTGTCGGCTAACCCTGGTGAGCATCGGCGCGTAGAAATGGACTACCCTGCCGTGCGTATTGATGAGTTACATCTTGAACCGCTTACGGGCTATTTCAAGGCATCACGCACGGCACAAGGTATTTTTCTGCGCGGGAAGCTGACCAGCTTTGCCGAGGCGGAATGCGCACGCTGCAACAGCCTATTCTTGCACCCAATGAGTCTGCATCTGGACGATCATTATTATTTGCCAGAGGTTGCGCCGCTTGGAGAATATACGATTGAAGAAACGGGCAAATTAGATTTAGGCCCGCTTGTCCGCGAGCTGGCAATTACTGCCGTGCCGATGCAACCAGTTTGCAAAGAAGCGTGTCAAGGGCTTTGTATCGAATGCGGAACCAATCTAAATGAGACAGATTGCGGCTGTGTTGATGAGTACATTGACCCACGCTTTGCGATTTTGCAGCAACTGCTAGAGAAAAAAGAATAAACGTGACCACTCAAGCGTGATTAGGTTTCAGAAAGTACAATCGCGACTAACCCTGAGTGTCTACGAATAATCATTGTCAGTGAGATTTACAGTTGTTGAAAGCTGGTAAACCGACGGCTGACAACAAGTGGCTAACAAGTGTTTTACGACGAAGCAAAAATTTACATTCGCAGTGGCGATGGTGGTAACGGCATGTCGAGTTTTCGGCGCGAAAAGTTCGTGCCGTACGGTGGCCCTGATGGTGGTGATGGTGGTAAAGGGGGGGACATTATTTTTAAGGTCAACCCGAAGCTGAACACATTGGCCTACTTCCATCGCAGAGTTCACTTTAAGGCACAGCACGGCACACGTGGTGGGCGCAGCAACCAATCAGGCAAGCAAGGAACGGCGCTTGTGCTTGCAGTTCCTCCCGGCACGATTATTCGCGAGTTTGAAACAGAACGCCTGCTGGCCGATCTGACAAACGAGGAACAGGCGGTCGTTTTGTTGGCAGGTGGCGCAGGTGGGCGTGGTAATTCGCGCTTTGCAACCAGCACCAACCAAGCGCCAATGGTGGCTGAAAAAGGGGTGCAGGGTCGTGAGCAGTGGATCACGATGGAGTTGAAGCTGATTGCTGACGTGGGGCTGCTTGGCAAGCCAAACGCTGGTAAATCAACTTTGCTTGCCAAAGTCAGCGCCGCCAAACCGAAAATCGCCAATTATCCCTTCACAACGTTGCAGCCAAATTTGGGCGTCGTCGATTTAGATGATTATCAGTCGTTTGTGATGGCTGACATTCCAGGTTTGATTGAAGGGGCGGCCGATGGGGTTGGCCTTGGACATGATTTCCTGCGCCACATTGAACGCAATCGTATCCTGATTCATCTGCTGGACGGGATCGCTGCCGAGCCGCTGGAAGATTTCAAAGGGTTGAATGAAGAGCTAAAGATTTACAGCCCTGCTTTGGCAGAAAAACCGCAGCTCGTGGTACTCAACAAAATGGACACGCCCGACGCAGAAGCTTGGGAGCCATTGATTCGTGAAGAAGTTGAGGCGATGGGGTATGAGTTTATGTCGATCTCGGCCGCAACAGGCCAAAACGTGCGCGAA
>JBMZDF010000327.1:0-7297 GCA_049614105.1 Promineifilaceae bacterium (SeqCode) | reverse complement strand
GGATCTTCATTCCACGCATCAACGACCTGATTCTTTACGCCCATAAAGAACATACAATTTTCATACTGTGCTACTTCATAATCATCTGGATCAAGAATTCGATTTATCATTGAATTACGATAGCCCCATCTTCCTATACTGTATGCACCATTCAGGTTTTGCTCCCATTGCTCCTTGAAACCATCAGGATTAATAATCGCATAAGACAGGGAAGTGCTACGTGTGGCCCAAGCTCCGAGATCGTATAAACCAACTACAGTGTCAACAGCCCCCTCGCCAACACCGCCAAGGAATCTTCCTGCTTTACTTTCAACTATCGGTTCCGTAACTTCGTAGAAAGTTGAATTAACACCCAATGTACAATCTGGGCAAAACACTTTTTCATCTGCCCAATCACTTACCTGATCTGAACACCCGCCCCAAGATAGTGGATTTGCGCTACAGAAACCATAGTGATCAACAAAGTTAATCGAATTGCCTGCAACATATCCATATCGATGCAGGCTTTGTGGATTAGTTCGCGAACCCCTATAAACATCCTGTGTTGACCAACTCCCAGAAGCAGATTCATAATCTCTTGACCCAAAATAAATGGTGTTTGTATTTTCGTCCTGCAGCTTGCTTCCAAATGTTAATTGATTATGATCCTTTTGTTCTGGGTGCTCATAGTTGCCCCATTCAGGGAGGAGTTGGCCGTAGGCATCGTAGTCGTAGTGAACCCATGCGCGGGCGGATTCGTCGGAGAGACTGACGACGTCGCGGCGGCCGTCAGTGTGGTATTGATACGTTTGGGCATCTTCGCCATTCGGGAAGCGACGTTGTGTGACGATTTCACGCTGGTCGTTGAGGTAGTATTCGTTGCGATGGTTGTTGCGACCTACTTCCTCCCCATCTTCAAAAACAGGATATTCAGCCACAATATCAAGCCCGTCAAACACATATTCTGACTGCTCAATACGCCCGCGTCCATCGTGCTGGCTGTAATCTTTAACTAGACGACGCCCCATGCCATCGTACTGCATCGTCGTTTCTTCACGGTCGCGGCGGTCGCCAGGGTTCAGACTTTCGTTGACGCGATAATTTTCAACGCTGGTCAGACGGTCAGCGCGATCATAGTCGTAATCAGTGCCAAAATCATATTGTGGACGGGCGCTGTCTTTGGCAAGCTTATTGGTACGATTGCCGTTTTGGTCGTAGGTGAAATCAGTTGTAATTGTGCTGCGTACCGATTGCAGCAGTTGATTGGCGGCGTTGTAGGTGTAGGTTGTGCTAAACGCATCCCCTTCAACAGTGGTTAACTGATCATCTGAAACGTTCCATGCGGTGCGGTTGCCTGCCGCATCATATTCATAGTCGGTGCGGAATTCAAACTCACCCGTTTGCGAGCTATCCCCACCCGAACTAAAATCATGATCTGCTTTGACCGTCACCAAACGCCGCAGCCCGTCATACTCGTATAGCTCAACTTCTTGCTTCGGCCACGGGCGACCGTAGTGCGTTTCCGCAGACGTCCGCAACCCAACCTCATTTAGCGTATATGCCGTTGATTGGATCACATCCACCTTGCTCACATCTTCATAATGCCCCAGCGACAGCATCCGACTGGCATCATCATAGGTCGCCTCGGTAAACGTGCCGTTGCTGTGTTCAGTCGTCAACATCTGCCCGACGCCGTTGCGCGTGTAGGTCGTCGCGCCACCTGCCGTATCGGTCAGCGTCTCCAGCCAATCGTTGTCGAGATAGTTATACGTGACTGTGCCACCATTTGGATAAGTCATGCTCGTGACGTTGCCAACTGCATCATACCCATATTGCAGCTCACGACCCAGCGCATCATCAACGCTCGCAACACGATTCAATTCATCATAGGCGAAGGTCGTTGTCCCTAGCCAATCAACCATATTTGTTAGGTTGTTGTTTTCATCATAGCTAAAGCTGACCGTATCCCCATCATCATAGGCTATCGTTTGCAGTTGGTCATCAGGATAATAACTATAAGTTGTAACGTGATTATTGGCGTCTGTGCGTGTGGCAAGGTTGCCAACTGCATCATAGGTATACACCCACGCATCAGTTAACGGGTTTGTTTCTTTCTCAACACGATTCAACACATCATAATCAAACTGGGTTAGTGAATTACGCGGATCTTTGATCTGGGTCAAATTGCCGTTTTCATCATAACTATAGTCATAAACAACGTCCGCCTCCCACGCACCACCTACGCCGCCTGCATTGAGTGTTACATCAGTCAACTGATAAATTTTATCATACCCGTACCGCTTGGTAATGCCATCCGCTTCAATAATATCGACTAAATTACCGACGCCATCATACGTATAACGAGTCGTTTCTGCCTCGGCATTGGTCACATTATCAATACGATCCAGCGGATCATAAACAATATTGGTATCGTGACCATTACCGTCTGTCACCTTCACCGTGTTGCCATTGTCATCATATGCAAACAGCGTTGTGTAGTTTTCTGCGTCTGTCACTTTAGTCGTGCGATATGCCTTATCGTACTCAATTGCCGTTGTGTGACTATTTGCATCCTGCACCTCAACAACATTGCCAACCCTGTCGTAGGTTAGCGTCGTCACGCCACTGCGTGCGTCGGTGTAGGTTTTCAACCGATTAACATCGTCATAAACAAATACAGTGTCTGCACCACGTCCATCGGTGAACTTCTCCATGTTGCCAACCGCATCATATTCAAAAGAAACTGCATGCCCTTCAGGGTTGGTCACCGTTTTAAGTCGATCCAAGTTGTCATATGTCAGCGTAACGGTATTTGTCCTTGCGTCCGTATAGGTCAACAGATTGTCTACTTTGTCATAGGTGTAGCTGCTGACGCCGTTATCTGCGTCGGTGGCGGTTGTCAAACGATTCGCCATATCATAGGCAAGGGTTGTCTCATTCATGCGACGATCAGTCACTTTGGTGAGGTTGTCACCCGCATCATATTCATACGTCATCACGTTATTCAATGCATTGGTATCTGAAATAAGGCGATTCAGTTCATCATAGGCAAACGTGGACACATTGTTCTCTGGATCAATTACCTGTGTGAGGTTGCTGTTGAGATCATAGGCAAATGTGTATTGTAAATCGGCCGTTACCCCGCTCCCCTGATAGTTTTGAACCATCTCGATCGGCCGATACAACCCATCATACGTCCAATGCATCTTGACGCCATTAGGCTGCGTCAAATCAATGATGTTGCCCAAGCTGTCATAAGCAAACGTCACCACCTCCGCTTCCGCATTCGTAATTGTTACCAATCGGTCGGCTCCATCATACGTCAATGTAGTCACATTGGTTTCGGCATCAGTAACGGTCAACAAATTCCCGTTGTCATCATACGCATAACTTGTGACCTGCATTTCCGCGTCTGTCTCAGTAATCAAACGATTGAGAACATCATACACATAATTAGTTTGATGATTTTCCGCATCTTCAATTGAGGTAATATTGCTGACAGCATCGTAACCAATCGTTGTCACTCCGTTCAGCGCGTCTGTAATCGTTACCAAACGATCCCCGTTGTCATAAACAAGGTTTGTAATACGACCTTCAGCGTCAGTTAGCTGTGTTAGGTTGTTCTGTTCATCATACACAAAGGTCGTTGTACGGTTCTCGGGCGCATTAATCGTTGTTAAATTATACGTTTCGTCATAATCGTAGGTCGTAACACCCCCGCCCTCGTCTTCCAATGAACGTAAGTTGTTCATGGGTCCGTAGTCAAAAGTAATTACCCCATTGAGTGCATCCGTAACTGTCTCTAAATTTTCAGAGTCATCAAATGTATAGATTGTCGTGTTGCTACGGGCATCTGTCTCGGTCGCCAAATTACCGTTGTCATCATACGTGTAGCTAAGGTTGTAACCTAAGGGGCCTGACACGTTCAACAGCAACTCGCTGCCACCTTCGTAAGCAAATGTATAGGCATGGGTTTCATGGGTAGTCATTGTGACCATACGCCCCAGTCCATCATAAGCAAATCGAACTGTTTCGGCCGCTCCATTGGTCAGCGTTTCCAAGTCCCCAGTGCCGTTGTACGTCATCACAATTGTGTTGTTATTGTAGTCGGTGATGGTCGTCGGTTGCCCATTGCCATTGTAGGCAATACTCATCGTCTTGCTATCTGCGTTTGTGATACTTGTCAGATTACCGTTGCCATCATAGTCAAATGTCGTCGTCCGATTTGCTGCATCGGTTACAGTCACAGGGCGATCTTGCCCATTGTAAGTGTAGGTTGTTGTCCCAAGGGGGCCAGTTGTGCTCAGCAGATTGTGCCGTGCGTCATAGGTATAGCTCCAACCAACACCCCGTTTGTTTGTCACCGTTTCGCGCAAATTCTCCCCATTGTAGGTATATGACTCAGTAAACCCGCGATTATCAGTCAAGCTAGTGAGGCGATAGTCACCATCATATTGATGCATCTCAATATACCCATTAGCATCCGTTACGGTGCGCTTGAAAGCCGCATCATCATATGAAAATGTGTAAACTTCTGCTTCACCAACTGTTTGCTGGTTAGCACGTCCCTGTGCATCATATGTCATCTGAACGTGACTGTGACCCTTTGGCGTGCGGATTTCAATTAGGCGGTGATCGCCATCATAAAAGTAGTTCGTCGTCTTACCGCGTGAATCGGTCATTGACTTGAGGACAACCCCCTGAACAGCTTCTCCCAAACCATTAAATCCTGTCACCGTTTCGTAGGTGTACGAAAGCGAAAGCAGTCCAGATCCATCGGTAATGGTTGCAATCATGTCATGCCCCGCAACAGATGTATACCCAATCGTAATGGAGCGCCCTGCGTTGTTGCTAATTTCGGTTGGCCCTGCTGCGCTAGGTGAATAGGTCAAGGTGTTGCCATTGACATCTTTCGATTCAAGTAGCTGTCCGTCGGCATTAAAGCGATGCTCGGTTAGATCTTTACGGCGCAAAACGTAGCCGCCACCTGCTTTTTCTAATGTGTCTGACTCGTTCGGTGAGAGCGGCGCAAGTTGCCCCGATGCACCTTCAAAACGGGCTGAGTGTCCATCAGGATAGACAACTTTTGCACCTGTCATCAGCAGATTGTCCCAAACTTCTAGGTGAAAATATTGAGGCGAGCTCCAACCAAGCCCAAACGGCCCTAAGTCGCTACCCGTTGGCCCATAGAAGAAACGTTGCGTCCCAGCTGCATTGTAGCTGCGATCAACCATCAGGTCGGTGAAGTTACTTTTGCCAGGAACGTTTGCATCTTCCTCTCGGATGGTGAAATTACCCGTTGCCGTACTGATCGGATCACCACAAGATGCAACACTACAACCACCTCCACATTCATGAGTGCAATTGTTGAAAAACATTTCACCCGCAACACGTGAATAAGCCGCCAGCTCGCTTGTCTCCCATATATCGGTGTGCTTAGCTGGACGTGCCATATCATAAGCGGTTACGCGATATGAATTCACTCCTGTTGAAGGTAGCGCCAGCGGTGCGCCATAAAGTCCCAGCCCGTCGGGGGCCGCTCCCAAATACACCATATTGAGCGAGTGCCATGTGCCTTCACTAGTGCTTTGATATTCAATTGTCACATGATCAACAGCGCAATTGTCATAAACAGCCACCTGCACATACACACCACCTGCCCCATTTTGTTGTGACCATGCCTCTGTAATAATTGGATTAGACACATCATCACGCACCACATAGTAACCAGTTGAACCAGTTGTTGTCGTGCTGTTGTTGTCAGAAATCTGAATTGTTAGCGTGTGTGTCATAACACGCGGCGTATTAGGAGCAGGTGGAAAAACAGGAAAATAGGTTCCGTTCAAGGAAGTATCAAGCGGCTGTGGGGGTAGTGGAAGTTGTCCCTGCGTTTTGATAAAAATGCTGCTAGGGAATAAAATCTGAACCAAATCATGCGTGTCGATTTGGTTCGCAGCATTTGTTAATTCTGATGGGAGCACATCTAAAATATCGGGCGTTTCGCGTCCTAGCAAGTAGGTGTCTGTACCAATAAAATGAGTAAATTCACCAGAGAAGTTATGATAATTACCACCTGGGCCAAGTACAAATGGGAACGTATCCTGCGGGGCTAATTCAAAATCAACAGCACACGGATCTATCGCTGTGAATGAAGGTGCAAGTGCAAAGGTTGTGAAATGATCAACAAATGCGGTTGCGGTATTGTTAACTGTATCAATATGTGTGGGAAGCGGTTGCCATTTAGCAAGCGTTGGATTGTAGGCGTGTAGGTAGAGTTTTTCCGCTTCTGCTGTTGTTAGAGATGCGTTGTCATATGTTAATTCTAGGTTTGCTGGACGACGCAAGCGAGTGACAGGTGTCTGGCTGGCGGTTTCGGCCGAAATTGAAAACACCATCTCCGCACCATCCACACCTACCAACCCACGCAACGCAGCCGCTCCCGTCGCATAATTGAGATCCAATGTCAGTGGATCATTGATCGCAGGAATCTCCATCGTCACCCGTTCATCAGGTGATGTGAAAATACGTCCCCCAGCCATAGCTGGCGGCTCTGCCACACCACTCGCATCACTCAAAACAATTGGTAACCACTGTGTAAATGATGCAGAGTCGTTTACAGAGTGTACGGCTATCGTCTCATAAGTACTGATGGGCGTCCATTCACGATTGAATCCACGCAACCAATCGAATGCCCATTGACGCCATGTAAGAACAGGGGCTGCATCTAAATCCTGCTGAACAGCAGCAACCTGCTCTAATACATTTGCCTCATTCGATGTGGGCATAGCAGTCGTATCGTCTCCCCATGCAGACATGCTATCAAAAGGAGTTGTAACTGCTTCACTTAAGAATGCGAAAGGTGATTGCGCTGCATCGTTATCAGCAAATGGCAACCTTACTTCATCAGGCAAATAACTTGCGAGATCGGTTGACTTTAGCAAATCCATTGCTGTTTCATGCGACGCGCCTGCCAAGGTGGTGGCAGGATCATCTGCAGGTTCGGCCGAAACAGGTTCGGCCGAAAACGCCCACGCAAACGATTGTAAGACCAACCCGAAAACCAGTACCCAGTTCAAGAAATTGCGCGGTTGTCGCGAACGACGAAGAATGACGGAAATTGAGTGTTGTCGCATGATTTTATTTTGCACATCCAGCACAAACTAGCTATGCAGATAATTTGCTATCCGTAACTCGCTTCTCACAGAACAGCATCAGTACAAATCGATCAAATTGAATAAGCAAGTGACAGTCACAACTCTAGGCCGTAACTGTCATCTATAGAACATAATCTACCGAATCACAATCGGCACAAACACCC
>JBMZDF010000326.1:0-7307 GCA_049614105.1 Promineifilaceae bacterium (SeqCode) | reverse complement strand
ACGCAACAGCGTTCCGAGAAGCCACACACGACGCTGGGGTATTTGACGCTCTGCAACCCACACAGACTCTTGAAATAAGACTGATGTGCAGAGTGTTGAACTGGTTAGGGTATGTTGTTTGTTTGAACGGCACTGCTTCAGAGCCGTATGAATCGGTTCGTTTGGTTTGTCCACTTCTGTTTGTTACTGGTCAAATTCGTTTGGCAAAGTGGTCACTAATCAGTGTGAACAGCATGATGACTGATCAGGATCCTCCAGGAATGCTATCAAACATTGCACTACTTCTGCAGCAACTGGCATGCTGAGCATAGTATTATAGGGTGATACAAAGTTGAAGTGTAAAAAGGAGATGACCTCAACTTAGAGTGACAGGCGTGATGCCGAGGTTGCTCTGTGTATGAATGACGCGATGGCGTCCGCCAGACTATTTATTAGGAGTATTCTCGATGTTACAAAAACAATATGTTAGATTCATGGCGATGTTCATGATGATTTTACCTGCTCTGTGGCTCACGTTGCAAACAAGTAGGACAATTTCGGCTAGTGCTAATGTAGAGCCGGAGTTGCTAGTTATTTATGCATTGGCATTTGATGGGCTAGAAGACAGTCCTAACAGTTTGTCCCCATATATCACCCCGACAATTGATGATCTTGTTGAAGCCTCTATTGGCGCACCTGAAAGAGCCGCTATTGTTCTTGCTGATGGTACGGGAAGCGATAATACAAACATTTTTATCATCCGTGATGGCGAGGTTGAGGTTGTGGACGGATTGCCAGATCCTGAAACGCCTGGGGTGCTTGATTTGATGCTGCATGAGTACGATATGACGGACGGCGCATCCTTAGGCAGCTTTTTGTTATGGGCGCGTACGCAATATCCCACCGTTACCCAAACAACATTTAGCTATGTTGGACATGGCACATTCCTGATGCCTGAAACAGATCTTGCGAATTTACAGTCGCCCGAAGGAACTACCCGCTCAGTTCCTGGATTACCCTCTCTACCGTCGCACTGGATGAGCAGTCCTAACTATACAGACCACACACCCGATGCGATTGTCTCGCCTTATGATTTAGCACAAGCACTGGAAATCGGCACGGACGATGGCGCGAATCCAATCCAGCTCCTTGACTTGACGCACTGTTTTTCTGCCTCGATTGAGGAATTTTACGAACTTAGTAACCCTGATGATTATGATTTGGGGTCTGGGAACACCCAACCATATGCTGAGGTGATGGTTGGAGCAGCCAACTATGTTTATTTTGCGCCCACAATGCCGGCCGATGCGCTAGCCTCATTTGGTCTCACAGATAGCCCTGCTGTTCTTGCCGAAACGCTTATTTCTGCCTACGATAGCATTCTTGCCGAAGCAGACGCCTCTGATGATGAGACGGATGATGGCGACCCAGTTGAACATCCACGTATCTTAACTGCGGTCGATGCCACTCAAATCCCCCGTCTAAAGCTGGCACTTGATGAGATTGCCTACTGGTTGGTTCAGCCCCAATACTGGGATCGAAACGCACTGCTTGAGAGTTATCAGCTTGCGTCTAAATATGACACAGACTATTGCACCCAAGATGGAAAACTAGCTTCCCCTGATGCACTTGTTGACCTAGGTTCTTTCTTAGAATCGCTGCGAACAAACTATGTTGGCCAAGCAACTGTCGTTGCCAACAAAAGTCAATCAGCGCGGATGCTCTTAGACGCAGCCGTGGTTGCCCGTAAGGCAACATCAGGGACGCCTTGGCAGATTGACGGCGCGGAACATTGGGAAATGGATGGGGTTGGAATCTCGCAGTTTATGCCACTGGTAAAATCAAACTATCCGAATAATCAAGCAATGTTGCCGTTCCAGTACGCTTTTTATAACGATACCTATGATGCATTGTTAAACCCATCGCCCTACTTGTTCGTGCAGAATGGGCTGCTTGGCACAACGTGGTCAGACGTGTTGGCAAAGTTTTGGGAAGGGCAAACAGTGGAAACAGGCTCCTGCATTGTACCGCTACCGATTCCACAGCAGGATGGTTCAATTGCCATCACACAACATGTTGAACCATTTGATGGTGATGTGACAGTTGATACACCCCTTCCCCAATCGGCCATAGTCAATGTTGTGGGCGAGGTGTTTAATTCTTCACTGGTTGTGACTGTTACCAACAGCAGCGGGGAAGACCTGATAACCCAAACGATACAAACGGGCTATTTATCAGAAGGCTCCCACTTCTTTGAATTCTCAGACTTACTGGTGCTGCCTAACACAATGGCAGGACAAAATATCACCATGACCATGATGGCAGATGCGCTGAATGTTATCGCGGAAGAAGACGAGGATAACAATACTCTATCTAAGGTACATCTGGCGACTCCGAAATTTTTGACACGTCCTGTGATGACGGCAACTATTTCACAGACAACGTTCCTTGCGACTAAATCTATCCCGCTGGCAGTCACAATCTCGGATGATGCCTCATGGTCTGTTCGTGCCGACGTCTATCAATTTGATGAAATGGGATCTTCTCACTTCCTTGGGTTTGTTGATCTAGATGATGGCGATACAGATCTTGATCTGAGTGATCTGTCACTCCAGCCAGGTCGTATCGCAGTGCATTTGTGGGGATTCACTAATCAAGGGCAGGCCAGACGACGGGTCAATCTGTTGCTCAACTATGCGCCTGCTGAGCGACAACCACTAGCGGCCGATCAGCGAGATGATTATCTTTGGGAGGCCAAAGAGGGTGAGACGCTGACCTTCCGTTTGGATACTGATTCCCCTGATGATGTTGAATTGTGTGTCGAAGCGCCAAACAACCACTGGACACAGATATGTAATTCAGAGGCTGTTCAGGTGGCCAATGCTCATGAGGGACGCTATCGTGTTGCTGTCTTTGCTAATGGTCGCGATGTGAACTATCGTCTCATAACTGAATCAACACCTTCGCGCAGCATTGAAACGGCAACTTTACGTTATCGGCCGTTACCTATGTTCCAAGAGCCGATTCCATGTGCGCCAAGTTTGGGATGTGGTGCGACTTCGGCCGTTACAGTAGGGGCCTATCAAGTAGCAAGCAATAATTACATCATAGGATTAGTGATGATAGTAATGCTAGGAATGCTTACTATTGCCATTATCAAACGGACAAAACGCCTCGCATAAACAGCGAACAGCATAGGCTGAATAGAGACATTGCGTTTTAAATACATAGTGACAGTCACGCCCTGCCGCACCATTGGGCAGTGGCTGTCACTAGATTCAACAAGGGTGCAGTTTTGCACCCCACGAACTAACTGCCAGCGTTCTTCCATTATGGTAACATCCAATTTCTAAGATAGTGTATTTTTTAGAGTGATTATCCAAAGCAGCTTGCTTTTGAGGAACCAACATGGCAGAAACGATTTATCCCATTGGTGAACTTCCCCCACTTGGCGAAATTCCAGAGAAAATGTACGCACAGGTTATTCGGTCAAGCCGTTTCGGCGACCCACGTCTTGCGTTTCAGGTCGAAGAAATTGACACCCCCGATCTTAAACCACATGAAGTCCTGATCGCCACAATGGCGGCGGGTATTAACTTCAACAACGTGTGGGCAGCACGCGGCAAGCCGATCGATGTGATCAAAGGACGCCAAAGAAAAGGCTCCCCACATGATTTCCACATTGGCGGCAGTGATGTGTCAGGCATCATCTACGCGGTTGGCTCTGAGGTTACCAAATGGAAAGTGGGCGACGCCATCGTGACTCACCCCGGCCATTGGAATATTGATGATCCGTGGGTACTCGAAGGCAATGATCCGATGCTTGCCCCCTCGGCTAACATTTGGGGCTACAACATTAATTTTGGTTCCTTTGGTCAATTCTGTGTCGCGCAAGAACATCAGGTGATGGAAAAAGCGAAGCATTTGACTTGGGAAGAAGCGGCAGCGCCTTCGCTTGTTGGGACAACTGCTTATCGGATGTTGTATGGCTGGCAAGGTAACGAACTGAAATCAACCGATGTCGTTCTTGTTTGGGGTGGTTCTGGTGGTCTTGGCACACAAGCGCTTGAACTGTGTAAAGCGGCTGGCGCACGCGCTGTTGCCGTCGTGTCAAGCGACGAGCGCGGTAAATATTGCATGGAGCATGGTGCGGCTGGCTACATCAATCGCAAAGATTTCGATCACTGGGGTGTTCCACCACATTGGGAAGATACCGCTGGACAAAAAGAGTGGATGAAGGGCGCACGTGCCTTTGGCAAAGCGATCTGGAACGTGCTTGGCGAACGCAAGAACCCCAACATTGTTTTTGAGCATCCTGGCGAAGCAACAATGGCGACCAGCATTTTTGTTTGTGAAGCAGGTGGTAATGTTGTGGTTTGCGCCGGCACAACAGGCTACACGGCAAACGTCGATTTACGCTACCACTGGGTACGCCAAAAGCGTCTACAAGGCTCACATGGTACAAACGATAAACAAGCTTATGAATACAATAAGCTCGTTTGCGACGCTAAAATCGATCCTTGCATGGGGAAACTGTATAGCTTTGGTGACATCGGTCTGGCTCATTACGAAATGGAAATGGGCATGGAAGTGATGGGCAACCGTGTCGCGTTGGTTGGTGCTCGTGAGCCAGGTTGGGGCGTCAACAATGAGGTCTGGCGTCAACTCTCAAACGAGGAGCGGATTGTCAAAGCGGCAAACACGTTCCGCACAGAGGTTGTTGAACCCAATCTTGAAGCGTGGGAAGCATCTGGACAATATCCAAAAGAGCAGATGGCACGCGCTGGTGAACTTGGATTGATGGGTTTGTATGCACCAAAAGCACTGGGCGGGCAAGAACTGAGCTTCCGCGATGCGATTCCTGTTTATGAAGAAATCGGCCGAGCAGAAGGCCTGTTCGCCTTCTCAATGTCGATGCACAATATTGTCACATACGCTGCGGCAGGCTTTGGAACACAGGCGTTCAAAGAAAAATGGGTACCTGAATTGGCAGCAGGCCGTAAGCTGGCAGGCTTCGTTCTCACTGAACCACAGTCTGGATCTGACGCGGGCGGTTTGACAACGCGGGCCGTCATCAACGACGATGGCTCATACACGATTACAGGACGCAAAGCGTGGGTTTCGCTTGCGCGGGTTGCTGATGTGTATGCAGTTGTGGTCAAAACGAGCGATAAGCCAGGGTACAAAGATATGGCGATGATCGCCATTCCGGCCGATACACCTGGAATTTCGTTTGGTCCTGAGTACAACAAGATCGCCAGCCCGTTTATGCCAAATGCGGACATGTATTTGGACAACGTAACCGTTCCGGCCGAAAATGTCATTTTGCCTCCTGGAATGGGCCTTAGCGGGTCATTGTTCGCGATTGACATTGCGCGGACTTCAATTGCGGCGGGATGTTGTGGTCTGATGCAGGCGGCACTCGATATTGCGCTCTCTTGGGCGCGTGATCGCCAAATGTTTGGCAAGTCTGAGTTCAAGAATCAAGGGTTGCGTTGGTCGATGGCGGATGTTTCAACTGATTTGGAGGCAAGCCGTTTGCTGTACAAATCGGCCGCTGAAAAGCTCGGCACACCAGAAGGCACAGTGATGGCAGCACACGCCAAACGCTTTGCACCTGACGCGGCCGTTCGTAACGCGATGGCCTGTATGCAGATGTTGGGCGGTTACGGCATTGTCGAAGATTGGGGCATGGGTCGCCTCTATCGCCTTGCGCCGATCATGAAAACTGTCGACGGGTCGACCGAAATCCAGCGCATTGTGATTGCACGTGCGCTAGAAAAACGGGCGAAAGATTTACCTGCGCTGCCGATTCCGGGCTTGAATGCCTAGACGGTAAAGCGGTTAGTGGCTAGTGGCTAGGAAGCAAGTTCGTTAGACGTTTTTTTCTTCACTAGCAGCTAGCCACATTTTGAAAACGTTGTTTGACAATTATCTAATCCTTTGTTACTCTAAACGCATCTTTTATTTACGCTAACACTTTCGGTGGAAACAATTCGTTTTCACACCACAATTGGAAACTCTAATGACTATGATTTTCCCGATCACCCACAAAACACGTACAGCATCCAAGGATGCTGATAACCTGCCCAGGGTGGAGTGTGCCTATTAGCTGAAAGCGTTTAATTTAGAAAAACGATAAGGCCGTGAGCACACTTCTTCTGTGGCTCACGGCTTTTTTGTTGTCTGTTAACAAGCAGGCACAGCACAGTTTCTGTGTTAAAGGTCGTGAGCATTGCTCATGGCCTTTTTTATTATCAAGTTGACCTTTAATGATGACAGACAACAATGACTTGAAAACATTTCTGATTATTTGGTTTGGTCAATTCGTCTCGCTGGTTGGGACGGGTGTGACGCGCTTCGCCCTGTTAATTTGGGCTTATCAGCAGACGGGTGAGGCGACTACCTTGGCTCTGCTGGGCTTTTTTGTGTTTGTACCCTATGCCTTGATTTCACCATTTGCAGGTGTGTTGGTTGATCGCTTTGATCGGCGTAAGGTGATGATGGCAACAGACGGCGCGATGGGCGTGATTACGATTACGCTGTTGATATTGTTCGCACAAGGGCAACTGGCAATCTGGCATCTGTTTATCGCCGAATTTCTATTTGGTGCATTTGATGCGTTTCAAACCCCCGCGTATTCGGCCGCCATGTCGGTCCTCATTCCAAAAAAACAGCTAGGACGCATGAACGGACTCATGTCGCTGGGGCAAAATGCCTCGCGAGTTGTTGCCCCCTTTCTTGGCGGTGCGCTGCTGCCCCTGATTCAGCTAAACGGCGTCATGTGGGTTGATGTTGTGACGTTCATCATCGCCATGATTACGCTTATGATTGTGCGCGTGCCGATGCCGCCAACGAGCGATAAGACGGCGAGCAGCGGCAGTTGGGCAGACAGTTGGGCCTCGGTCAGCTTTGGCCTACGGTTTATTTGGCAGCGCCCTGGGCTGCGTGGACTGATGATATTGTTTGCCGCCGCCAACCTGTTGGCAGGCATCACCTACTTTGGCGTGCTGCCCGCCATGGTGCTGGCTCGCTCAGGTAGTGATGAACTAGCGCTTGCGACGGTGCAGGCCGTGTTGGGGATTGGCGGTGTGATTGGTGCAGGGCTGATGACCGTTTGGGGCGGGTCGCAGCGCAAAATTGATACGGTGCTGATTGGCATGGCGGTGTCATTTTTGGTGGGCGATCTTGCGCTGGGGATTGGTCAAAGCACGCTGGTATGGGCTGTTGGCGCATTTTCTGCCCAGCTCTTTATTCCCCCTTTGATGGGGGCCATGATGGCAATTTTCCAGAGCAAGATCCCGCTTGATCAGCAGGGTCGTGTTTTG
>JBMZDF010000325.1:0-7310 GCA_049614105.1 Promineifilaceae bacterium (SeqCode) | reverse complement strand
TTATCATGGGCGCGTGGTGCGTATGATGCAGACAAAACAACGTTCAGCTACATTGGGCACGGCACAGCACTCACGCCCGATACAGACATTGCGAACCTGTTGAGCAGTACACGTACCTCAACAGGGCTAATCCCGCTGCCGACTTGGGTTTACGCAGGCGCAGACCTCACCGATCACACGTCCGAGGGCTTAATCAACCCTTACGACTTGAGTCAGGCACTTAGCATCGGCACAAATAACGGTGCTGATCCAATCGAGCTGCTAGATTTAACCCATTGCTTTGCAGCAACGGTTGAAGAATTTTATGAACTCTCGAACGACGGCGGCACACCCTTCGCTGAGGTGATGACAGGTTCTCCTAACTATGCCTACTTTGCGCCTCAAATGGCAGGGAAGGTGCTGGCAGCTATGAGTCCTAGCGATAATGCCGCAACTTTGGCGAGTACGCTGCTGGCAACGTATGAGTCGATCTTGACATCGGCCGATCTCGAAGACGGCAACAGCGATGTCGATCACCCGCGCTCAATGGTTGCGGTCGCCAGTAGCGAGCTACCCGCCCTCAAAGCAGAGATTGACCAGCTTGCTTACTATCTCATTCAGCAGTTTGACAGCAACAGCGTCAGTGCCAGCACCAAACTGCAAACGGCCTATAACAACACAAGCACTTTCTATGACCAGACTTTCTGCGAAGCTGACTGGGATCTCACACCGCCTGATGGCTTGGTCGATGCCAAAGCACTCATGCCGCAGTTGGTGTCGCAATTTGGCACAATTTCAGGCGTAGGCCTACGGGCCTTGCAGGTGCAAACGCTGATTGACCAAGTAATGCTTGAGCACGTGACGGCAAGCGGTACACCTTGGTTTGGCGGCGGTAGTCATTGGGCGCTTGACGCGGCCGATGCGTCTGGGTTGGCTATCTTTGCTGACTTTGAAGGACGTACCGACGGAAGCAAGCGTCATCTGATGTGGCAAGGGTATTTTTATGAGGATGCGGTTTCGGCCGAAAATCCAAACCCCTACGCCTTCATCCGCAACAGCACGACAGGCGCGTCATGGGCAGACGTTTACCAACGTTACTGGGCTGAGCGCGTGAGCGCAGAAGGGCTAACCTTGGAAAGCGAAGTCTGTTTGCCAAACTTCCCACCGATGTTGCGTTCGGCCGAACTCGCCGTCGAACACATCATTTTCCCACACCTTGGCACGCTGCACGTCGGCCATGCGACCCCATTGGCCGCCGCCATCAGCACAGATCGTGAAGTGAGCAACCCAACGGTTCAGTTCAATGTCTACGACAGCAGCAGCACGCTCGTTTTTAGCGATACCGTTGGCACGGGCTACTTAGTGACAGGCACACATCAAATTGACGCCTCGCAAATGTGGACACCGTCATCAGCCAGCAGCTTCACTATCGAAGTGATTGTTGATGCTGATAACGCTTTTGAAGAAACAGACGAAACGGACAACAGCCTCACACAAACTGACCTTGCGGACAGTACAGCCCCGCTCACGCTGGGCGCAACGTCAGGGGTTCAGTGGCTTGACTCGCTTACGGTTGATCTCGACCTGAGCAGCTCGCAGCCAGTCCAGTTCCTACTTGTGCAGGTTTACCAATATCAACAAGGCTCTGACCCGACGATACAGGTTCCAAGTTTATTGGATGAACTCGTTTTCCCAACGCCGACAACCCCATCCTACAGCTTCGATTTGCCAGCCACAACGCAGGTGGGGCCAGTCGAGCTACACGTCTGGGGCGTCTCAACAAGCGGAGCGGTCAATCAGCAGGCGGAGATTGTGCAATTGAACTATGCGCCACCGAATCGGGCGATTGGGATTGATCAGGATTACTTCCAATTTTCGGCCGAAGCAGGCCAAGATGTTGACATCAACCTCAACGTTACGTCTGGTTCTGCCACCATGTTCATTTGGGAGCCAGGCAATTACTGGTCAGCTTACACCATCAGCGGCAGCGGCGTCATCAGCTTTGATCCAGCCTTGACGGGGCACTATCTAGTGAAGATTGTTGGGGATTCGGCCGATGCCGTTTACAGTATCAGCAGCGAAGTTGATGGGCTACCAAACCGCACACCCGACAGCGATCCGCCCTCCCCTGTGGTCATCATTCAGGCCGATCGACCCGACTTTGTCGAGCCGTTAGAGAGCGTTCCCAATACGCCATCTACGCTCCCTTCGTTTGACATATTCATTCCGATTGTGATTCGTGACAATTAGAAATTGGTGACGATAGCATAGACTGAGCTTATCGACGATAGCGTAGACTGAGCTTGTCGAAGTCACAGCGGTGTGTCGCTCAGGCTTCGACTGGCTCAGGCTTCGACTGGCTCAGCCACCGCTCTTTGCTCAAATGAAACACACCCTTTAGAAAGTCACTGTTTTATTAGCAGTCTGACGCACCAATCGCCGTCATTATTTCTAACAAAAACTCAGTTTCTGACACAAATCTGAGTTTAGTACTATCCTCCCAAGCGTTGTGTTAACCCGCATTTGCCCTCTCGGCCGATGCGGGTTTTTCTCTTTTTTACATAAAAATCAGCTTGAGTTTCCCTTCATTTTCTATCATTCTCCAGTGGTGATAGGTTTTGACAGCATTCTAAAGGTACATTTAGGGTCATAGCATGTGAAATTTGGCACGAATCAAAATTCGCCAAAAAAAACGCTGATACCCTTATGATTGCTGAAACGACTAAATCATCTCGCATCGCAGGTTTTTACAAAATGAGTCGCACAGAGCGTGTTGCTTTCGTTGCTGATTGGGCTGACCTTTCGGCCGAAGACGAAACGCTGCTCCTTGACGGCGGTCTGCCCAAATCAGTCGCCAGCGACATGATCGAAAACTGCATCGGCACACACGCCCTGCCCTTGGGCGTCGCCGCCAACTTCCAGATCAACGGCAAAGATTATTTGATCCCAATGGCGGTCGAAGAACCCAGCGTCTTAGCGGCGGTCAGCTTCGCGGCCAAGCTGATTCGTGCGGGTGGCGGTTTCCAAACAGAGTCGTCTGAGCCAATCATGATTGGTCAAGTTCAGGTGCTCGACATTCCTAACATGGCGCAGGCAATTGCAAACTTGGAGGCGAATCGCGAGATGCTGATGAGTTCGGCCGATTCGGTCAGCCACAGCATTGTCAAACGAGGCGGCGGCTCACGCGGCATCGAGATTCGCCCCTTTGAGCATACGAGCGTTGGGCCGATGCTAATCGTTCACTTGCTCTACGATTGCCGCGACGCGATGGGGGCCAATGCGATTAATACAGCGGCCGAATTTATTTCACCCACCGTTGCCGAGCTAACGGGCGGACGCACCAATCTGCGCATTTTGTCAAACCTCACAGACCGCCGCACCGCAACCGCCCGCTGCATCATTCCAGCCAGCGCCTTGACCCGCGACGGCATGGACGGAACCTTAGTGGCACAGCGTATCGCAGAGGCCAACGCCTTCGCCGTCGTTGACCCCTATCGCGCCGCCACACACAACAAAGGCATCATGAACGGCGTCGATGCGGTGGTAATCGCAACGGGCAACGATTGGCGTGCTATCGAAGCGGGCGCACATGCCTACGCCGCCCGCAACGGCAGCTATGCCGCCCTCACCGATTGGCACGTCAACGAAAATGGCGACCTCTACGGCGAAATGACCTTGCCGTTAGCGGTCGGCACGGTTGGCGGCGCAACCAAAGTACACCCCACGGCGCAGGTCGCCATGAAAATTTTAGACGTCGAATCATCCCGTGAGTTGGCCGAGATTATGGTCTGCGTCGGGCTGGCGCAAAACGTCGCCGCACTACGCGCACTGGCAACGGTTGGCATCCAAAAAGGGCATATGCGAATGCACGCCCGTCAGGTTGCCCTAGCGGCTGGCGCAACCAATGGACAAATTCAAGAGATTGCGAATCAGCTTGTTGCTGAAGGCAACATTCGTGTCAACCGTGCGAAAGAATTGATAGGAGCGTTATCAGTTAGCGAGATTCGGTCAAACGGATAACGGATAACGGATAACGGATAATTGCGAATGCAAATGAACACCACCGGAATCATGCGCCCAGACCGCCCCGTCGGCATCGTCGGCTATGGCGCTTACGTGCCACGCTATCGAATTGCTGGCACGTCGATTTCAAACCAATGGACGGGCGGCGCTGGCGGATCACCCGTCAAACAAAAATCGGTCAACGGCCTTGATGAAGATGTCACCACGATGTCAATTGAGGCGGCACGCAACGCGCTCAAACGCGGACAGGTTGACCCGCGTGAAATCCGCGCCGTTTGGGTCGGCAGCGAAAGCCACCCTTACGCCGTAAAACCAACCAGCACGATTGTGGCTGAGGCAATTGGGGCTGTGCCAAATACGCAGGCGGCCGATTGGGAATTCGCCTGTAAAGCAGGAACAGAAGCGATGCAGGCAGGCATCGGTCTTGTCGGGTCGGGCATGGCACGCTACACGCTGGCGATTGGCATGGACACGGCACAGGGTCGCCCGGGCGATGCGCTTGAATACACGGCAGCGGCGGGTGGCGCGGCGATTTTGCTTGGCCCAGCGGCCGAAGCGGTTTGCACAATCAACGCCAGCTACAGCTTTGTCACCGACACGCCTGACTTCTGGCGACGCGAACACGCCGTTTATCCATCACACGCCGATCGCTTCTCAGGCGAACCTGCTTACTTCAAACATATCTCAGGCGCGGCAAACTTTTTGATGGAAAGCCTTGAAACAACGCCGCAGGATTACCAGTGGGCCGTTTTCCATCAGCCAAACTATAAATTTCCAACGCGGATTGCCAAAAAATTAGGATTTACACCTGAACAAATCGCGCCAGGTCTATTGGCTGGTGAGATTGGCAACACCTATAGCGGCTCCTGCATCATTGGGCTGACTGGCATTTTGGACATAGCGAAACCGGGCGACCGCATTTTGATGGTCAGCTACGGCTCTGGCTCTGGTTCGGATGCCTTTGACCTGATCGTGACGGAACGTGTCGAAGAAGCACGCGGACGTGCGCCCAGCACCCAGACCTACGTCAAACGTCAAAAGAGTATCGACTACGCAACCTATTCACGCTATCGCGGCAAGATTCGGCAAAAGTAATGCGTTCACCAAAAGTATCGTTCCCCACCCTGCTGGCGCTCATTGTGCTCATGCTCATTATTGCGTGGGTTGTCAGTAATGTTGTCATCTGGGTTTCTTTATCGTTATCGTCTGTTTGGCGGGGATTCTCTGACTTTGAAGGCGCTGTCATCTTTCTGCTGTCCTTAATGCTCACATGGCAAGTCTTAGGCAATTTGTTCAGCGATGTTTTTTGGCATCGTAAAGATACTTAAGTACATCCAACTAGGCCCAATTTATTATGAATGATGATATTGCTGATGACCTCAACCACAAACTTAATCACTATGCATTTGGTTGTCTGAAACTGCTGACTATCCCGCTCATTGCATGGCTGGCAAGTCAATTTGCACTGTGGGTTGCGGGGAATATGCAAGGCATCGGCCGCTTTGAAGGCGCTGTCATCATTTTACTAAGTTTGATTTTTGCATGGCAACTTGTTGGTCCATGGATAAGGAAAACTGTCTTTCATTTAGATCAATCTGCTCAAGATTGATTATGTATTATGACTAACACATCAATTATCGGTATTGGCCACACAAATGTGACGGAAGCGTGGGGAACCTCGATTCGCCATTTGGCTTGGTATGCGATTGAGGCGGCGCTAGACAATGCCGCAACCAATCAAATTGACGCGCTGTATGTGGCGAACATGTTCGCTGGCACGGCAAGTAATCAACGTAATTTAGCTACGCTGGTCGCCGACTTCTCAGGTTTGCGCGGGATCGAGGCGCTGCTCATTGATGCAGGCGAAGCGAGTGGTGCTGCCGCAGTTCGTCAGGCCACGATGGCTGTGGCAAGCGGTGCAATCAACACGGCGCTCGTTGTTGGCGTCGAAAAAGCCAGCGACACAACGGGTGCTGAGTACGATGGTATTCTGTCAACCTCGCTTGACGCGGAGTATGAGCAGATTCACGGCATGACGCCTACCGCACAAGCGGCGCTCGTTATGCAGCGTTATCTGTACGAACATGGCGTTGAGGTCAGCGACTTTGCCAACTTTAGCGTGAATTCACACGCGAACGGCGGGCTGAACCCTGGCGCGATGTTCCGCAATCGGTTGAAAGCAGAACGCTTTGGCACGGCTCCACAAATTGCAACGCCGATCAGCCTGTTTGATGCAGCACCCGCTGGGGATGGCGCGGCGGCAGTGATTATCACACGCAGCGACCGCGCGGCCGATATGGTTCCGCAGCCTGTGCAGATTGCTGGCAGCGGCATGGCAACTGACACACTGGCAATTCATGATCGCAAAGATTTACTTTGGCTGAATTCGGCCGAACTCAGCACAACCCGCGCCATGCAGCAGGCCAACGTTACCCACGACGACATCGACCTGTTTGAGCTACACGACAGCTTCACAATTACCGCTGCCCTCTCGCTAGAAGCGGCTGGCTTTGCCAAACGGGGCGAAGGCTATTTGATGGCAAAGCGAAACGAGATCGGTCTGGGCGGCCGAATGCCAATCAGCACCTTTGGTGGCCTCAAAGCGCGAGGCAACCCGTTGGGAGCAACTGGCGTCTATCAACTTGTTGAAGTATGTCGCCAACTGCGCGGCACCGCAGGCGATAACCAAGTTGCCAACGCAACCATCGGAATGACCCAGAATTTGGGTGGATTTGGCGGCACGGCCGTCACGCACATTTTAAGAATCTAACGGAGAGTATCATGCAAGTTTCACAACATTGGCGAGTTAACCAACAACGATATCAACTAATGGGCGAAGAATGCCCCTCTTGCAGCGTCAAAATTTTCCCACCACGCGACGTTTGTCTTGAGTGCAGCGCCCCCGCCAAAGAGCTGTTTGAATTACAAGGATTGGGAGAAGTTTACTCTTACTCAACCGTTTATAACGCTCCTGCTGGCTTTGGTTACGCGGTTCCTTACACAGTGGCGCTGGTCAAACTCAATGAAGGGCCAATTGTAACGGCACAGTTGACCGATATGGACATAGACGAGGTTCAGATTGGGATGCCAGTTGAGATGGTAACGCGCAAACTGCGCACCGATGGTGATGAAGGCATGATTATGTATGGGTATAAGTTTCGGCCGATACTAAGCTAAAGTCACCATACAATTCCTCTCCTAGCCGAACCGCGACAAAACTAAGCGCCTCATGAATTTACTTTCATGGGGTGTTTCTATTTCAAGCCTTCCATCAGGCACGATGTCACCTGTTTTAGAAACAGTCCAGC
>JBMZDF010000324.1:0-7321 GCA_049614105.1 Promineifilaceae bacterium (SeqCode) | reverse complement strand
CAGTTTGACATTGTTACAATGTCCACACGCCCAGAATAGATTGCCCCAATCAAACTTTAACGATACATCTCCTTTATGCGGATTAAAATGCTCCACATTAATTGTTGCGGGTGCTTTTTGTTCACATAAATAGCATTTGTTTTTGAAGTCATCTTTCAGCCGTGTTAATACTGTTCCACATTTATAATCCCCAGACTTTTTGTTCCGTTCTTGCGCCAAACATGCTGGGGCAGGCTGTGATTTTTTAAAGTACAACATGATAGAGACCTAACTGCTTCGTTGTCGAAGTCTATTTTTTAATTCAATTTGCTGTAACTTGGCAACAAGCTCTGGGGCATAGAATTTTGGCAATTCGCGCAGCGTTGTACGTAGCTGTAACCATGCATCTTGTTCATGATCTGAACGCTCATTTTGGCTTGAAAGCCGTTCGTAACGTTCGATCTGCCCCTTAACCATTTCTGAATATTTATCGACATCAAAATAGCTTTCTATGAGCGCATCATACGAGTAACCAGACAGATCGGTTGTAATCAATTTTGTTTCAAGGTCGCAAATAACGGCATTCGATATGGATGACAAAACGAAGGGAGAATGCGTTGTCACAATAAATTGAATGTTGGGGAAGAAATCAATCAGAAAAGGCAATATCTTCTTTTGTAAATCTACATGGAGATGTGTTTCGATTTCATCAATAAGAACAATCCCCTGCCAGTCATAAGCCCGATTTCCATGTGCCTCCATACGCATGATTAATTCGGTGACAATGCTTAATGCGGCGCTATAGCCATCGGAAAGCTGATTCAAGTCGAATCCAACACTATCTCTCTGCTGGATGGTAAAGTTGAAATTTTTGCGGTCAAAGACTAACTTAAGATCTGGCGAATTGAACAAAGTCTGTAGTTGTCCTTCAAAACGCGAGAACCATTGATCGATTTCCTGAACTACTTGCATGTCGCCATCATCACGAGCAAAGGAACGTTCTGCCTTTAAGTTAACAATATATTGAATGAAATCTTGATTGGACTTTTCTTGTGGCTTGTATTGCTCTTTGAAGTCGAACTTATTAATTCCCCTAGGAGTGTTTAGGTTGGTCTGGCGTTTTGCGTCAAAGTATGCAACCAGTAAGTTAGGTTTTAATACACCCGTTGTTAATAGCTCATTTTGTATAAATTGTAGTTTCAGGCCATCAAAACTTGAGAAATATTTTTCAAAGTTTTCAATGTTATTAGTTGCCTGTGCAATACGTGCATGATCTGGTGGCTGCGTTTTTTGTAATTTATCTTGACGGCGTTGATTGCTTTCTAGAGCCAGCAGGTTCCGAGAATAATTTCCATATGTGCCATTAACTAATTTTTCAAGGAAATTATTGATTGCGAGAAGCAGGGTCGTTTTCCCACTGCCATTTTTGCCCGTGATAATAAGATGCTTGCGCTCTGAATCGGAAATGGGGATTTTGAGTTTTGGGACACGGGGTGTGGATTGAACATCAATCTCGGTGATAAAGATTTCAGGCATCTACTTTCCTCAAGCTTACAATTGATAATCTAAGTTTCAAACGCTCACATTTTGCGAAGTACGATATAGGCTGCATTTGCATCCTGCCCCGTCATGTACGGCTGGTGGGTGAGCGTTTCGATGGTAACAACGTTGTCTGCTGCGAACTGTTTCACTTGAATCTCGACATCGCTGACAAAATAGTTTGGGCGGCAGGTGAAGCAAAGCACGCCGTTTGGCTTGATGATGCGAATGAGTTCGCTTAGGAATTGGGGGTGCAGGCTGGAACTGTACACCCCAATGCAGGTGATGCCGTCGTAGCTATTGTCTGCATATTGGGGCAGCAACTCAAGAAAGTTGGCATAGGCGAGGGTGCGATAGACGCCCGTTTGTTTGGCGTTGGTTCGCATTTCGGCCGAAAAATCACACCCATCCACAACCATATACCCACGCCCGTTTAACTCAACACCCACCAACCCTGTGCCGCAACCTGCATCGAGAATTTCGGCCGAAACATCAGGCAGCGCCCGACAAAATAACGCAACACCGATTTTGGGCGCGGTGTACCCATAAAAGTCGAGATCATCCTCATAGGTTGCGGCCCAATCCGCATACGCGGCGCGTATCTCAACTGGATCAGAGGCCGCAACCAAACGATTCACAATTGCTTCAAGCTGTTCAGCTCGGTTCATAATTAACGATAGGTGACGCTCATTGTGTCATCGGCCGCAACGATTGAGACAATCACAATATCTTTGCCGAGTTCGGCGCGTATGCGTTTGGCGAGATTAGTTTCGAGCAGTAATTCGGCCGAAGTGCGATCCCAAGGCGCAGCATCTTGACCATTAAAAGTTAAGCGCTCTAACCCAACTAACGGCTCACCATTCGCCAAGCCGAGCCGTGCGACCAACGCCAAACGCTGCGTTTGTGTTCCGTCCCAAAAAGTGCTGTTGAGCGTAATTTTGCGGTGTTGCAGCGTGATTTCTGTATCAGGTTGCCAGTTGCCAAAGCGTTTTGCTGCGTCTACGTTCAAAATGGTGGTAAACAGATTGCGCGTTTCAAAGGCGTTATAGGTGCGTGTGAAGCTGGTTGGTTTGACGCTGTAGTCGATGCGTAGGATGTCGTTTTCGGCCGAAATAGCATCAACCGAGACATAATTTAACCCATCCTGCAAACGCTTTGTCAGATGATTGAGAATGCGCTGCTCATACGCCCGTTGCACTTCCTCCGATACCGCCTCATCATTAATATCAAGCTGTTCAAGCGTCAACGTAGGCCGTCCGCCCTGTGCGCCCAAATGAGCAACCAACCTGTGCTGGCTTTCGTCGGGCTGGCGACTGATGATGAACATGCGATTGTTTTGCAAAGCGACCTCGCTCTCCGCATCCCACGTTGCAGGAATTAACAACGAGCCAGGTGTGACCGACTCATTCGCAATGTCCGTGTTGAGAATCAAGAGGAACAAGTCACGTGCCTGTAGCAACGTGTACTGTTGTTGTCGCGCCGTGTTGTTCGGTTGAATGGGGGGGCGTGTGACGGGTCGTGTAGGCTGGGCGGGCTGTGCCGTTGCCGTCCCGCTTGTCGCACAGGGAGGCCAAGGTCCCGACGTGGGGATAACGCATTCGTTGTTGTTAGCGGGTGTTGACGTGCCGCCGCCGCTCGACGCACAAGGGGGCCACGGGCCAGAAGGTGGAATGATGCATTCGTTGCTACTATTTTCTGTTGTGTTGCCGCTGGTTGCGCCGCCGTTAGCGGCACAAGGGGGCCACGGGCCTGAACTGGGGATAACACAGTCGTTGTTGTTGGCGGGTGCTGCCGTGCCGCCGTTGGTGGCGCAAGGGGGCCATGGGCCTGAGTCTGGAATGGTGCAGCTACTTTGGGCCGAGGCTGATCCTTGGTAAGCGATCCCTGTTCCTATCAAAAGCAAACTGAAAATAGTGAGCAATATTCGTCGACGCATCTTATTTGTCTCCACCGCGTGCTATTTCTGTAATCGCATCCGCGATTTGGACCCAGCATGGACGCGGCCAGTTGTGTCCCATTTCTTCAATCAACAGCCATTTTGCGTTTGGAATCGCATCGGCCGTTTCTTTGCCTGCTTTTGGCGGAATGAGCGGATCAAGCGCCCCATGAATGACAAGCGCAGGCATTTGCAGCTTCGCCAACATCGGTGTTCGGTCGCCGCTGGCAACGGCCGCTAACATTTGGAACGCCCATCCGTTTGGGTGATAACAACGGTCAAATGATTGCTGAAGGATGCCGCGCTGGTAGTCAGCGTCAAAATGGGGGCCGCTTGTGACGCGATACCCTTCAACCTGTAGGTCAACATATGTTTCAGGGTTATGAACGTCTACCGTGACGGATGCTTCGCGGGCGGCGACTTGTTCTTCGTCTATTTCGGCCGAACTCCCATCATCATCAGGCAACGCTGCAACACGACTTGCGGCCGACATCACCGAGGTCAATGAGCGCACACGTTCAGGATACTCAATTGCAACCGTTTGGGCAATCATACCGCCCAGCGAGTTGCCAACAACATGTGCCTGAGCTACGCCCACCGCATCAAGCACCGCCACTGTATCGGCCGCCATATCAGACAGCGTGTAAGGAGCCGCTGGGACCTCACCGCTAATGATGACCTCGTTGGAGGGCGGCTGGCCTGGCGTCTTTGAACTAAGCCCCATATCACGGCTATCGAAACGAATTACGTGAAAGTCACGATCTAGGAACACTTGACACAACGCATCGGTCCAGTAAACAAGTTGACTGCCAAGTCCAGATATGAAGATGATGGTTTCGTTATTGGGGCTGCCAAGCGTCTCATAGGCGATTTGAATGCCCTCATTGTCCGCAAATTGAGTCATAAATTCCTTCTCTATCCAATCGATAATTATCCGTTATTCGTTACCCGTTGCCCGTTATTCGTTATCCGTTATCTGTTATCTAACCTCAGAGGTTTGTTGTCGTCTATGCTGGTCTGTGTATAAAACCTCTGAGGTTTTCGTCAATAATCACAAGTTTAAGACAAACGGATAATTCATAATGTATAACGAATAATTACCAATGGTGCTTAATCGTATGGGTCAACTTAGATAACGAATAATTACCAATGGCGCTTAATCGTATTATGGGTCAACTTAGATAACGAATAATTACCAATGGCGCTTAATCGTATAGGTCAACATTTTCTAGGTCTATTGTCCGTCGTGCGATGAAATCCTGCAATTCTTCTTTAATGGCAATATCGAGCGGTGGCGCTTCATATTGACGGATTAAATCTTTCCACAGTTTATTTGCCCGCACCACGATGTCTTCACCGCCTGCTTCTTGCCAAGTGCCTAAATTGCGGCGGTCGTGTAGGAAAGCGGGATAGAATGCTGTCTCAAATCGAGCCTGTGTGTGTGCTGTGCCAAAGTTGTGGCCTGCTGGCCCTACTTCGTGAATGCTATCAAGGGCGAACGCATCCTCGCCCCATTCTGGCCCTTGCAGCATATGTTGCATCATGGCGAGGTTTTCTACGTCCATCACAAACTTTTCAAAGCTGACCGTTAACCCCGATTCAAGCCAGCCCGCCGCATGGACCACCATGTTTGTGTGTGACATGATGCACGGCCATAGACTCCACAGCGATTCGGCCGAAGATTGCCCGTCAGGAATATTTGCCGTGTTCAATCCCCCGCTGCCGCGATAAGGCAATTCGTAGTGCCGTGCGAGCTGCGCCCCCAAAAACAATGCCCACGCGCCTTCTGGCGTACCAAAGGCTGGCGCACCGCTTTTCATATCAACATTGGTTGTAAACCCGCCGTAGATTGCAGGCGTTCCAGGGTTCACAAGTTGTAACAGCGCAATGCCGGCCAGCGCCTCTGCATTTTGTTGTGCGACCGCTGCCGCTATCGTGACGGGACTCATCGCGCCCGCCAAAATAAAGGGTGTGACAATAACAAACTGCTTTGACTTGGCAAACGTAATCATGCCGCCCAACATACGGTCGTCAAATACGAGCGGGCTGTTGACATTAATCACGCCGCCCGTAATTGGCCCATCGTCCCGCAGCCCACCGTGGACGATTTTCGCCATGTCGATGCCGTCCTGTGGAATTATGTAGCCGTGTGAGGTTGTCATCAGCGGTTTGTCTGAGTAAATGCTGCCGTTCCAGAATCCTCTAAGATGTTTTTCGTGGACAGGCACATCGTGCATCACAACCGGCATAATCGGGGCGAAGTGCATCACGTTGGTCATCTGAATCAGTTTGGCATTGGTGATCCAATCCGCCTCAGTGCCAGGACGACGCCCGCGATCGAGGTCACGGGCAAACACCATGCCCGCATTCGGATGAAAATTGATCGAGTTCTCGCCAATAAATCGGGAGCGCATATTATTGCGACCGTGTACGGTAAAGCTCGCTGGTGCTTTGGCGATCAACTCCACGATTAAACCGCGATCGGGCCAAACATGCTGTGTGCTGCGATCTACTTTTGCCCCTGCTTTTTCCCATAAATCCATTGCGTACTCATCTTGGAAGCGAATGCCCGTATTTTCCAAAATTCGCATCGAGGCATCATGAATATCGGCGATCATCTGCTCGGTTGCGATTTCATAAGGCTTCCACGGGTTGCGAAGCTGTTGATGATAGGGAAGTCTGAGGTAGGGGGATTGTCTGCGGGCGGTTTTTTTGTCTGGGCGGCGGCGTTTGCGGCTCATGCTATTTCTCCGTGATGGTTCAACTCTGAAATAAAGGTGAGTGGAAGGGTTTGTTGACGAAAACCTCAGAGGTTTTTATGTACAGACGAGAGTAGATGACAACAAACCTCTGAGGTTTATTGATCGAAACTTTCTGCGATCTGCTTAGTTGTTCATCGGCCGAACAAGTTACAAACCATTTGGTCGGTAAGCTTGTGTTAGAATAACAGCAATGAAACGTTCACGCAATCCTGAATTGAAACGACAGAAAATCATCAAAGCAACCAATAAACTCTTGAAGGAGGGCGGTTATTTCACAAACTTTAGTTTGGACAGCGTGGCGCGTGAGGCGGGGGTGAGCAAAGGGGGGTTGATGCATCATTTTGCGTCAAAGGATGCGCTGTTGCGTGCTGCTGCGGAGAACGCGATTGTGGCGTTTGAGACACAGCTTAAGCAAAAGATCGAGACGGATGAGGGGGCGCAGAGCGGTAAATTGTCGCGGGCTTATGTTGAGTCTGTGTTGGGCGAGGGGACGGTGGTGCAGGCGGAATTGAGTCCTGTGCTGTTGGGGTATCTGAATTCGGCCGAAACGAACCCCACTCCCAATCGCTTCCAAACTTGGCAAGCCCGCACCGAACAAGACGGCATCGACACTATCACCGCCACCATTGTCCGCCTCGCTCTCGACGGCATCATCTACACCGAACTGATCGACAGCGAACCAATTGACAACGAGCTACGCCAACAAATCCGAGAACGCATGCTGGACATGCTAACCGCATAAAAGAGCGTCGATCTTCGCTGATCGTCAGTAGTTAGTCACCGAATACCCTCTTTCTCCCCTTATGCCAACAAAACGCATCTACTACGGTTGGTACATCGTCGCCGCACTTGCCATCTCTGAAACGGTGTCTTGGGGCATCGTCTACTACGCTTTCACCGTCTTTATTGTGCCGTTGGAAGCTGAATTCGGCTGGACACGCGCCCAACTTGCGGGCGCGTTTTCGATCTCGCTGCTGATTTCGGGCGCGATGGCCGTTCCCGTCGGCTTCTGGATTTACAATGGCCTGACGTGGCAATCACTATTGGAGTCCGGCAAAGAGGCCAGCACGGCGGTCGGCGCTATTCTGGTGATGATCCTGTTTAG
>JBMZDF010000323.1:0-7329 GCA_049614105.1 Promineifilaceae bacterium (SeqCode) | reverse complement strand
GACGCTGCTTGAAAAGCAACGTCAGGCTAAAACAGCTCCACCCAAACCCGCAGCAGAAGCAGCCGTAGCGGTTGCAGAAGTAGCGGCGGCTGAATAGCCATCCAAACGGGCTGTGGTACACACAGCCTGCTCTCCATCCGTCTTAGGACGTATGTTGCAATTGAATTTATCTAAAAACGGGCATTTTAGGATGCTCTTTTTTGTTTGTTAAGTAGCCTGAATCGCCACAAAATGGTGACCTGTAAGGGTTATTAATTATGGGGTGATAGAGCAGTAGTTTAAGCTGAGTAGTACAAAAACTCTCTCCAATGGTTAAGGATAGAAGTTCTAACTAGCTTGCCACAAAATGAGGTAGGTTGAATTCGGCCGAAAATAACCCCTATCAGGTTGTCAACGTACAATTCAATCTTTAATCAGGTGGGGCAAATGGCAAACAGTTAGTATAATCGCAGGAATTGGGTTCATTGTGGATCTCCCGCAGATCGATTACCCAAACAACTGCTCATTGGCAAGGAAAAATTTGATCTAGTAGGAGTTTACAAATGCAGAAAAATTGGAAATCTTTTGCAATTGCAATGATGCTGGTTCTGGTACTATCTGTGGTATCCAGTACGGCATTTGCTGGTGGGGCTGACCCAGAACCAGCTGCCCCCGCCCCCGCCCCTGTTTTCGACGAACGTGTTTGTGGTGAAGCAGGCGCTGTGACAGAGTCACAGACGACTCGTTGGACCAACATCTTCACAACAGCACACCCAGACTCAGACACGGGCAACGCTTACGAGCCAAACACCCCTGTCACAATCCTTGGCCGCGATTTCTGGGGCTGTTGGATTTCAGTACAGACTGCTGTTGGCAACGGCTGGATTCCAGTCGACGCGATCACAACAAAAGCTGTGATGGATCTCCCAGTTTTGGTTGACAATAGCGATACACCACCCGCAGGCAGCGGACCAGCACCAGCACCAGCCGCACCAGCAGCACCAGCCGCAGGCGGCGGTGGTGGCGATTGCGTTATCCCAGCATCAGGCCCATGGCCAGCATGCGCAACGGGCAACGCAGCACCACCAAGCCGTGAAGGCTGCGTCGTTCCGACGTCAGGCCCTTGGCCAGAATGTGCACGCTAATTGCGTAACAATCTAACGACAGCCTAAATCTGTCAACAAAAAGACGCTTATGAGCAATCATAAGCGTCTTTTTTGTTTCATAAAGAATGAGTACTCAAGCGGTCAAATCTTCAGACCATTGCAGCTTTTTGCGCTACCATATTGATAGCTGCCACAATCTGCTCCCAAACGGTTGGCGGCATTGTATGGCCCATTCCTAAAATCGTCACCAGTTGGCAGTCAGGAATCGCCTTTGCCGTATCAATCCCACAGGCAAAGGGAACCAGCGGATCTTCATCACCATGCACAACCACAGCGGGCATACGCAACTGCTGTAGCGCCTGACGACGCCCTGGCGTATTCGCAATCGCAGCAATTTGACGCCCGACGCCTTTCGGGTCACGCCCACGCATATAACCAGCCCGTGCCACTTTATAAATATCCTCACGCGAAACGGGGTGTCGGCTGCCACTCAGAACAGAGTACCCTTCGTAACTGTGTTCCAAATAGGCATTTAAGTAGGACGGGGCTTTTTTCAACAGGACGCGGGTTGCTTTTGGCTCAGGGCGCGGCAAATCGCGCTCGCTTGTTGTTGACATGATTGAGGTAAGGCTGCGCACCCGTTTTGGATGCTCTAGCGCCAAACATTGCGAGATCATGCCGCCCATCGATACACCAGCAACATGAGCTGATTCAATTTCTAGATGATCTAACACTTTCACCGCATCGGCCGCCATATCGGACAAACTATACGCCGCAGGAATCGCGTGTTGCAAATATGCATTACGCAAAATCTGAGACAGAGAAGGTGGCGCTGCATGATGGAAATGTGTCGAGCGCCCAACATCACGATTGTCAAAGCGGATCACATAATATCCTGCGGCAATCATTTGGTCGATTAAGCCCTGCGACCAGCCTATCATCTGAACCCCTAACCCCATGATAAGCAGCAGGGGCGGATGCGAAGGGTCTCCCTGTGTTTCGTAACAAATCGAAACGCCGTTTGTTGTGACAAATTTTTCTTGAAGATCCATAACTACAAATTTACCTTTGATACTGGCGGCTCGGCCGCTCTATGAAATGCGTGTTCCCTGTGGCGTCTGTGGGGCCGTCAGAGCATTTTTGAGGCTGTCGCTTGCCAAACCTGAAAAAATCCGAATAGAAAGCTGCGGGTGCTGTTCAACTAACGCAAGCATCGTCTGAACTTTGGTCAACATGCCCCCTGTGACATCTATGCCGCGTGAGCCGCCCAGCGCTTCGCGAATGTGGGGGAGCGTTTGGTGCGTAATCAGCGGGATGACCTCGCGATTGAGATCGTAGACCCCATTTGTTTCTCCCGCAAGCAAAAGCCAAGAGGGCTGTAGTTTTGCGGCAAGAAAAGTAAAAATTTCCTCAGTCGAAATGATTGTCCCGCCACGCACCGTATCAAACGCCACATCGCCCATCACGAGCGGCACAAGGCCCGCATCAAGTGCTTTGACGATTGTCTCATGGTTGATATGGGTGATTTTGCCATCTTCTACATGGGCCGACCCGTGCGAGGTCAAACTTAACACGGGCACACCCGCCTCAAGCAGGGCGTCGACCATAATAGCGTTGAGACGTGCCGCTGCGGCTGCAACTTCGGCAAATCCGCGCCACTGTTCGGCCGAATTCACCCCACCCCGCGTCCCATACTTCGCCGCAGCCACGTGTCCAAACGAACCGCTGCCGTGTCCCAACAGCAATCGCAGTGAGGGCATCGCTGCTCGCGCCGCCGCGATTTCGGCCGCAATGCGTCGCACAACATTCGGCCGAATTGTCTCAGCCTGCGTCTTATCCGTAATCAGCGAACCACCCAATTTTAAGAAAATAGTCTCATTCATAAAACGCCACGACCTGTTGTACCGCTTCGGCGGGTGTCTCAGCAAACGCAAGCAACTGCCGCGTCGTTGGTTTGACATAGGCAGGCTGATCAAACGCCGCGATTGTCTGCCGCCAGAGGTCGCCGAGCAACACAATTGGACGTGGCGATAACTCTTTCACCTGCACCGAATTCCACAAAATTGCAAACTCTGCCAGCGTGCCAGCCCCACCGGGCAGCACAATCGCCCCATCGTTATGCTGAACCAAATGCATCAGCCGCTCGCGCAGCGTTGCGTAACGGATCACCTCGGCAACGTATCGGTTGGGTGCAATCGGCCGAATTGCCTCGATCGCATCGCTCGCTATGCCTATCACATGCCCGCCAGCCTCTGCCGCGCCTTTGCTCACCGCTTCCATCGTGCCGACATAAGCGCCTGTCGCAACAGCATAACCAGCTTTTGCTAGCAACCGTCCAACCTGTTCCGCCTGCACATAGTCGGCGTCACCTGCTTGTGGGGATGCACTTCCAAACACTGAGATAATTTTCATAAGGAACCCTCTGGGAGACTATAAAACAAAGTGATAGAACTTGTCGTTCTTCACTCAAACCTCTTTAATACTTCTCACCCGCTCGCTAGTCCGCGAATTCCGTTGACTGACTGCGCGGTGTGGACGGCATTGCGGATCGCTGTGGCGACGAGTTCCGCCCCGATATTGGCAACCCAATCGAAGGGCGCTTCCACTTGTCCTGTGGAGATGCCAAAGGCGGTGTCGCCGTCGTGGGTGGTGTGAATCGGCCGAATCGCCATCGCCATCCCGTCATGCGCCCGTTGCGCCAGCCGATTACATTCAACCTTGGTCAGTTTAACATCGGTTGCAACCACAACAAGCGTTGTGTTGGAGATAGTCACAGTAGGACGTGGGGCGCTTAAACGATACGGGTTTTCCATCACGCGCCAACTGCCGTCCTCTTTAACCGCTCCCGCCAGCATTGTGCCATCGTCGGCCACCACATCACCAACCGCATTCACAACCGCCGCCGCAAAAACGGACGCACCGCGCACGGTTGTGCTTGCCAAACCAAGCCCGCCTTTCATAAAGCCAGGGAATCCGCCCCATTTACCAACCGTGACGCCTGCGCCCGCACCCACGTTGCCTTGCGCGGCGTTGTTCTCGAACGCCGCGTCACAAGCAGCACGTCCCATCGCTGCATCAGGCGTTACCTTGCCCATGCTAAAAAATAAGTCGTAGACGACAGCGGCAGGGACCAGCGGAATTTTTCGCACGGGCGTCCAGTGTCCAATATCATGATCAGACAACCACTGCATTACGCCATCCGCCGCAGCCAGCCCAAACGCACTGCCGCCAGTCAACAACACCGCATTAATATCCGAGGTGGGTTTTTCAGGTCGCAGCAAGGCCGATTCGCGACTGCCCGGAGCCATACCGCGCACGTCCGAACTCACAACCGACCCTTCAGGACACAAAAACACACTACAACCTGTGTATGCATCCACGTCTTGCGCGTGACCAATTTTTAAGCCGACAGAATTGATTTCCATGTGGGAGGCTAGGCCAGCAAATGCCTGAAACGGTTACTGGCCCACGAGCATATTAATCTAGTTTCGTGCGGAGCTGATCGATCCAGTATTGTGCATCCGCATCGTTCGGATTGTGTTTTAGAGCCGTTCCAAACCACTCAATCGCGGTCGCCCAATTGCGGCGGTCACGATAGATTAGACCAATATTGTAGGCAATGTTGGGTGCGGTTGGATCGATGTCAAGCGAACGTTTGAAAGCACGAATCGCTTTGTGTTGCGCCTCATCTTTTGCGAGAACGGGGTTCCCCAAATAGGCTGCACCTAGATTTGTGTACACCATGGCGTTGTCAGGATCGGCCAAGTCAAGCTTTTCTAAAATCGGAATCGCGTCCTTGAACTTTTTGCCCTTGATATAGGCAGCGCTCAGATTTAGCGCCGCGTCAAAGTTATCAGGGTCTTGTTCATAAGCGCGTTCTAGCACTTCGGCCGCTTGGTAATGGCGACCACGCTGTAGCAGCATTGTGCCGCGTCGCACGAGTTGTCGAATTTGTTGAGGCGTTTTTTTACTCATCGTTAAAGTCCTAGAATTTGGATCAGGGCGACCATTGTGATCGGGCTGAGCAAGGTGGCAATGACCACCACGCTCGTCATAATTTCAGGCGCAATATCATACTCGGTCGCGACAACAATGGTTGCCACGGCGGGCGGAACGCTGGCCTGCAACATTGAGGTATTAAAGCCAAGCCCTTTTAACCCCAGCGCCGTTGCCAGTGCAAACGCCAACAGTGGCGCAATCAGCAAACGCAGCCCTACGGCAGGCAACGCCAGCTTCAAATTGCTAATCGAACGCACGTCCGCAAGCTGCATTCCCAGCAAAATCAGCATCACAGGCACGGCAGCGCGTCCTGCAATTGTCACGGCTGACAAAACGGGCTGCGGCAGCGACAAATCGAGCAGGTAAACAGGAAACGCAATCAGCACGGCGTAGATGATTGGTAATCGGCCGATTCTAGACAACGCCTCTTTCAAAGAGGACTGCCCCAGCGCCGCTACCAATGATCCCAAGGTCCATTGCAAGATGCCAGAGATTGTGTAATACACCGCCGCACGCGCCAACCCTTCTGTTCCATAGCGCAGTTCATTGAGCGCCAGCCCAAAGTTGCCCGAATTGCCAAACATCGCGGCCAGCATCAACAGCGTTTGCGCTTCACGCGGCAGGCGCAGGGCGCGGCCCACGGCGAAAGCCAGCGTGCCCATTCCCATAATCGCAAGCAAGGCAAAGAGTGATAATCGGCCGATTTCACCCGCCTCCAAGTCAGATCCTACGATTAGCGAAAAGATTAGCGCGGGGCTAAACACAAAAAACACAACCCGCGACAACGCCCGCTTGTCAACATCAGTTGTGCGGCGCAGTGCAAAGCCAAACGCAGCCACAATAAAAATAGGCAGAATGTTATTGGAGAAAACGGGGAGAATTGTGTTCAAAACAGTTAGGATAAATGAGGAATCGCGCAAGGTAGCCATGAGAAATCGCTACCCTCCGCAGATCAACGACATTTATTTATAGGAGGCGGCTGTAATATTCATCGTCGCCATATTCTTCGAGCAGTCCCTCTTCTTCATCGTCGTCATCAAAGTCGAGGCCAATGCCGTCCAAAAAGCCATCGCCTTGATTTAACGCAGCGTTGGCTGCGTCTGCCAAATGATCCAGATCACGGTCGCCCGCAATATTTTGCAGCACCGATTTTGAGCGTTCGCTGCCCAATTTTCCCAGCGCCTCGACAGCCATCATGCTAACCTCTTCTTCCTCATCAAACACAAGTTCGGCAAGGGAGGCGATCGCTTCATCACTACCGATTTCGCCTGCTGCACGCGCCGCTTCTAGGCGTATCTCGTAATAGGGGCTTTCGGTCTCTTCCATGATGATGTTGATCCAGCGATCGTCTGCGCTGGAACCCATCGCAAAGATGGCGCTTGTTTGAAAGCGACGGTCGCCGCTGTCATACGCTTCCGTAATAATTTCGGGAATGCGCTCATTACCAGATGCACCAATTGCCTCAAGGGCTGCGCAGCGCAGTTCGTCCTTGTTCTCAAGGTTATCGTACTGTTCGAGCAGCGCGTCGACCACACGATCGCGGACATAGTGGGAGATTTGCCCCCATTCGCCGAGCAGCACGAAGTGGGCGAGCGTTGCGGCGGCCGATTTACGCAATTCGGCCGATTCTGCCACCGACATCATTAGATCGATTATCGGCCGAACCACGTTAATGTTAGTCGTGTCCCACAACCCATCAAGCGCCGACAGCTTCACCGTCTCATCTGCATCAAACAACATATGATGAAAGACAGGGCTAAACTCAACCTCAAAGTTGGTTTCGGCAATGTCCGCCATGTGGCGTGCAATCACCTGACGTGTATGAGTATCCGCCTGCGCCCAACTTTGTTTAAAAAGCGCATGTTCGCCTGCCGCCATATCGGAGAAACGAAACAACAGCGGGATCTTGACTTCACCACCGCTAAACAGCTTGCTTAGAACCAGTTCAAACGGTTCATTATTTTGTTCTGGAATGATGTCTAGTTCATCGTCCATCATCAACCTCCGCACCCAAAATATCGTTTTCTTAGTGGGATAATAACGCCACTAACTGTCTCGATCAATTTTGGCGCAAAAAAGAGCGTGAGCAATTCCATCGCGCACGCTCTGAATCATCGTTTTGGTTTGCGAATTATAGTAATCACCGTTGCCAATGTCGCTAAAACTTGTGTCAGAAAGTGAAATCAAGCGTAAATTAGTATAGAGTGTGTGTCATTTGAGCAAAAAGCGGTGGCTGAGCGTGTCG
>JBMZDF010000322.1:0-7347 GCA_049614105.1 Promineifilaceae bacterium (SeqCode) | reverse complement strand
ACTAAATCTAGACTTGCTGCCTAAGTAATAAATGTTGTATTACACGTAAAATAAGGCCTATTGACCAGATTAAGTAGCACAATTTCAACTGTGGTCTATGTGTATGAGTTTTATAAAGGTGCATTAGAACAAGCGAATGCCTCCTCCATTTTTAGTTATTTTGCATGTGGTTAGACGGGGAACAACTGATTACCTATAATGTTCAACGATTTGACTAAAAAAAAATTCAAGCCTTGCATTGCTTATGAGAGGGCTTGCGAGGCTTGAATTATAAAGAGGCTAGATAGCCAATAAATTTGCCTAAATTATACTACCCTGTGTAATTTCGACAACCCCTTATTAAGCAATCTAACCTCTAAAGACCATATATTTAAAAGGATATTTCAATCTCAATCTATGATTCTTGAATGTCATTTTAAGTTTTACAACATTGGTAGTAAAACTTAAGCATTAAGTTTGATTGAGTACACATGATAAGCAGTTCATTTGGCTTATATGAAGCCTACTCAAATAATTTAGTTTTGTTGATCATTTAGGGTTGGTAATAAAAATAGCTATTTTTAGTTATTATTTACCAATAGGGTAAGTTTTCTTTACAGGATGTTTATTGGTCCATAAAGAAAATAAAAAGGCTGGTATAGCACCAGCCTTAGATTCCAAAAACCTTCGATAGAAATCAAAACCTTACCCTGATTACTATCACCTACAGCAGCCCAATTATGGGAGGGGATTGTTATATCCCTTTGCTACGTGCAGACATGATAAAAATATCAGGTCAGCTTGGCTCTGTCAATAGATCAGGTGATCTGTTAGCAGCCAACGCTCGCTTAATACAACTTCGGGCGGATTTAGCTCGCCAGAAGGCACAGTCAAATAAGCCACACAATCAGTGTTCACCAAAGGTCTCTCAAGAAGAGATGCCTGAGAGTGTGGCGACGCATGCTAGCGATTGGGTATCTGAGTTACAAGCACAACAAGAAAAAGAGGTTGTTGATCAAGATAAGTTAGAAGAATTCGTCTGCACTGACACAAGCCCCCAACTACAAGACAATCAAATAGAACAAAGCCCCAACGCATCCATTTATGTCTATCCAACAATTTTACAGTCTATGTTACAGGCTGGATTGGCATCGGCCGGGCGTGTCTGGCTGCTTGCAAAATATTTAGACAAAACAGGTAAGGGGTGGGTTGCGGTTGACGAATTAAAACAAGCGTTGACTGGCCGTTCGGCCGAAATGAAAATTTGCGGCTGGCGACGATTAAGACAGCTACTACAGCTAGGCAAACAGACGCTGTGGGAGCGTGACAAATTCGGCCGAATTTGGCTCTACGGAACAAAGCGGGTCGCCTCTAACCTCGATATCGACAGATTAAACGGTAGAGCAGTTGACTTACCATTGGAGTCGCTGACCGGGTCTATAGCCCAGACAAAAGCCGCTTTTTATGCCAGCTTCCACGCAGGACGCTCAGATGCGCCAATCAGTAGAGCAACCGTCCGACGATTAACGAGGGTATCAGAACGAGCACAACAAAATTATGACCACTTAGCCAACGTCAAACGCCAAACAAATTTTTGCTTAGATGCACCTTTGCATGCAAAAGATCCACATGAATTGGCATATCGACACAGGAACGCCGCTTTTACATTTATAGATTATAAGGGGAATTTCGGCCCAGAAGGACAAAAATACCACGCCCACCAACTTCCGAATAGCTACACAGCAGCCTACGAGAGCAAACGCAGCCGACAGCAGAAAAAGTTAAATCAACAGTTGAAGATCGACCTTGTGACACAAGAGGCACAGGGGAACAATCTACAATCTACTTATCTGCCAAAACGCTACTTTGATTCTTCTAAGGCGTATGCTAAAAGCCGTTCGATCCGTAACTGCTACTTAAAATGCCCTAGTAGTTACACGCAGGTGCTCTGGGTCCAAAACTAGAAAAATAGCTGGAAATTTTTTGCCGCCATTATCAGAGGTTTTTTAAAAATTTGCTTTTAGAGTTATTTGCTTATACAACGATATGAGTAATTGACTAAAAGTTAATATTAATAATTTCTTCGGTAAGCCAAACAGAAGGGTATGTGCTTACTGCATAATGAGGGTTTTTTCAGATGTTTTTCACAAAATTGAATATAAGGCGCACAGTGGTTTTTGGGCTGATGGTGTTATTCCAACTGTCTACAGGGGGTATGGTATTTGCAGCTAACTGTCAATCAACTGTCACAAATGGGGTTTGGAGTGATCCAGCTTCGTGGGCCAACTGCGACGGTGGTTCGCCTGGACAGACCAACAGCGATAGTGTTCAGGTTCTTGGAGGGCATATAATCACACTTGACATAGTGCCAACAAACACCATTCAAGCTGTTACCATCGATTCACATGGCGAGCTGTTGTTAGAGAGTGACTTAACTATCCAAGAGGATCTACTCAACGAGGGTAGCCTACAACTGCCAAATAAAGGTCATCTAACAGTTGGTGGTAATTGGTCAAACAGCGGTACGTTTATTCACAATGATGGCACAGTGACCTTTAACTCACATGATATAACCATCACAGGCGACACTACATTTTGTCACCTCACACTAGAGCTTGACAATAATCAAACGTTTGCTTTAACAAGCGGCACAACAATCACAATAGCTGGCAACTTTAGCCGCAGCAGTTCTGGTGACATGTTGGCCGAAGCCGATGCAACTGTTGTAATGACGAGTGAATGTGATGGTGGTGGTACAAAAGTAGTGACAGGGGAGGGGGCAAAAAACTTCTACAACTTTGAGATTGCTGATGGTGCAACTATCGATCATTCAGGAAAAGGGAATCTAAATATCACCAATAACTTTGTGAATGATGGAATAATGACTCTTTCAGACGACATGGTGATCGGTGGGAATTTCACAAACAATAGCTCATTTACATCAACAGATGACGTAGCATTTAACAACACAAGCGAAATGTTTGGTACTGGGACAACGATTTTTCATCGTGTGACGGTACAAGGTGGAGACACGTTAGATGCAAATACCCACAACTTTTCATTGACAGGTAATTTCTCAGTTAGCAGCGGTGGTGTCTTTACAGGTGATGCTAACACCGTCACGTTTAATGGGTCTAGTGCGCAGAAGATACGCAGCTCAGGAACAAAAAACTTTCACAACGTTATTTTAGACAATCCTAGTGGACTATCATTTGCATCAACCAGTATGGCCGTCGCCTCAACAATTGAAGGTGAACTGACATTCATAGCAGGGCAGTTTGATGTAAATGGGGAAGTGCTGCAATTTGGCCTAGATGGTTCGACATCTGGCGCAACTAGCAATCGTTACATTGTGGCCGTTTGTTCGGGTAACGTGCGTAAGCGGGTAAATGATAGCCATAGAGCCTTTGTCTTTCCGCTCGGCGATGACACAAGTGGCTATTCACCTGCGGAGTCAACATTTGCTGCTGCCTCATTTACAACAACAGCTTATATCAGTGTCTGTGTCACTGATAGCAAGCATCCAAATAATTCGGCCGCAAGTAATTTCATCACCCGCTATTGGACAGTAGATACCAGTGGTGTTACGGATGCTTCGGCCGAATTAACCTTTGTCTATTTAGATGCTGATGTAAATGGCGATGATGCTGTTTATGTTGGTGGACAATATGATGGGAATTGGCAGTTAGACATAGATTCTGTAACAGCCGCGACCAACATCGTGACCTTTGACACAGTTAATCAATTTGGTGACTTTACGGCAGGCGACTCAACCTTGCCGATTACATTAGCACGTTTTCATAGTCAATTTGACGGCTCCGATCTTGTAATTGAGTGGGAAACAGCAACTGAAACAGCCACACTAGGCTTTAATTTGTATGCTGATCGCCAAAACGAGCGCATTTTACTCAATGACAGGTTGATTCCAGCGCAAGGGTTTAGCAGTGTTACATCACAGGCATATCGCTATAAGACTGAAAAAAATGTAGAAAACGCGATCTATTTGGAGGAAATAAGCATTTATGGTAAAGAGCTATTCGGGCCATTTGCCATTGGCGACACAGTAGGTCACAGTCTTAAACAGGAAACAATTAACTGGGATCTGATCCATACAGAACATGCGCAGCAACTTGCACAGCGTCAGACGCAAACAGCGATTACAGTTCAACAGCAGATCAGAAAAATTCGCCAAGGCACTCGTAAATTTGACAGCACAAGGCTTTTGCGATTCGGAGTAGATGAGGATGGAATTTATCAGGTCACCCATGCTGATTTGCTTGCAGTTGGGGTTGATCTAACGGGGCTTGCTTCGGCCGATCTCGCGCTCATCAATCAAAATAAAGCTGTGCCAATTGAGGTAAGCGGTGGGTCAGTGTGGAACAAAACAAGCGCCATTGCGTTTTTTGGCACAGCGCTTGATACGCTTTATACGACGCAGAATGTCTACTGGCTTTACAATGATTTCGCCCAAGCCAAACGGATCACAACAGATTCAACGAGAGCCGTCAATCCTCCAGAATCATATTACATGGCAACCGTTACGCTTGCCGAAAACGCACGCTATGACACAACAAATTGGGGTACAGACCCGTGGTACATGACGCGGCTGATTGCCACTGATGCGCCTGCCTCAGCAAGTTACAACATCGAGATAGATCAGGTTGTTGAAGCGGCCGCCCCAATTAGCGTGACCTTGACATTATTTGCAGATACATCATTTGATGTGTCGCCCGACCATCATGTTTTGCTGAATTCGGCCGAAACCACCCTCATCGACGCAACCTTTGACGGCCTACGCAGCCACCAACTCAGCACCACCATCCCAACCATCCAAAATGGGAATAACACGTTTACTGTAACCCTGCCGCATGATCTTGGTATGCCGCACGATGTGATTGGGGTTGAGGCGCTTCAAATCACGTATCCACGTGCGTTTGTTGCGATTGATGATCAACTCGATTTTGTCTCTGGCGGCAACACATTTCAGGTCACAGGATTTAGCGAAGCACCTGCCAAAGTTTATCGTGTTGAGGCTGGAGAAGTCACAACACTTCAGATGACTAACGCTGTTGTGAATGCAGCCACCTATCACACCACGTTTGCTGGCGCTAAGCATTCCAGCCGTTATGTTGTTGCCGCAGAGTCCCAATTCAAGCGTCCAAATATTCAGCCTGCACGACAAATAACCGCAGACGAGAACGTAAGTTCTGTTGACTATGTGATGATTGCTCATGCTGATTTTATGGATGCACTAGATCCGCTTGTGGCACACCATACGGCAAATGGGCTAGTCGTACAGGTCGTGGATGTGGCAGATGTGTTTGATCAGTTTAGTGCGGGGATATTTGATCCACAGGCGATCAAATCGTATATCGCAGATGCTGTCACACAGAAAGGAGTGCATTATGTGCTGCTGGTGGGCAACGATACATATGACTATCATGATTATTTAGGTGTGGGCAGCATTAGTTTCATTCCGTCGTTCTATCGTTCAAATGGGGATGTTGTGCGTTGGGGGCCATCAGATCCGCATTATGCTGATATTGACGATGATGGGCGCATTGATGTTGCGCTTGGGCGTTTTCCTGCGCGTACTTCGGCCGAAGTGACACACATGATCAGCAAAACCCTATCTTATATGGAACCAAATACCTATGCAGAACGGGTAATTTTTGCATCAGACAAAGGGTTCAGCGCGTCGAGCAACGTAATTAATACGCAACTTCCTATTAATTGGCGCTCGTTAAGCACCGATCTTGATGAAATGACACTTGATGAGAGTCGTCAATTGTTACTGAAAGAGTTAAATCGTGGCGTTGCGTTCGTTAACTTTTTTGGTCATTCTGGTCCAACGCGCTGGACACAGGAAGGGTTGTTTCATTCGGCCGATGCCGCAAAACTTACCAATGCCCATCGACCGACCTTATTTCTACAATATGGCTGTTGGAACACCTATTATGTTGATCCTACCTATCGTTCACTGGCACATCAGCTAATGGGGAACGGCCTAAATGGGGCTGCCGCCGTGCTGGGCGGCACAACGTTGACTAGCCCTCTCACCGATCAACTTATTGGGGAGGCGATGCTTACCTACCTCACAAAGCAGCATATGACGATTGGTGATGCGCTCCAACACGCGAAACAGGACGTTGCTCAATCGCACCCTCAGCTAATTGATGCACAGATCGGCTACACAATTCTGGGCGATCCTGCACTGACGCTACCTTCGTTTGCACTGACTTCACCCGTGATGTTGCATCAAGTCACAGTCCAAGCTTTTGATCCGTCTGCCTTATTTTTGCTTGTTGCTGTATTTCTGCTAACTAGCTGCACTTTTATCGTTATTCGTCGCGCTCAGGCATAAGCTATGATGTCCCACTTTCTATTGATTTGGCAGCGTGATCAGCACGCCATTTTGCCAAAACTTCAGTTAGAGTTTAGGATGTCGCCACGCTTACCGTTCGCCCAGGCCGTTGAAAGATGGCATGACGGTCCGATCGCGGCGCATATTAGCAGAGATGCGTCTGATGACTATCCTGTTCCATTTTGTCATGCCGATGGGGAGCATGTGGTCTTTTTTCACGGGCGGCTTGATTATCAGGATCAACTGCGCCGTGATTTACAGATGCCAATGGGATCTGCGCCCGCGCTTTTGCTGGCGGCATATGATAAATGGGGCAAAGTAGCCTTTGAAAAACTTTACGGGTCATTTGTCGCGGTTATCTACAATACACAGCATCAATCGCTGTTGTGTGTTCGTGATGCATTGGGGGATTGTGCTCTCTACTATTATATAGATAACGCAACGGTTGTTATTGCATTGCAGCCGCAAATGATTTTGGCGCATCCGCATGTGGCTAGTACGTTGAACCTAAAAGCTGTTGCGCATTTCTTGGCGGGGCAGTCTCCCAATTCGGCCGAAACAATCTTCCAACAAGTCCAGCAGCTTCCTCCTGCGCATACACTCAGAATTGATCGTCAGCAAACGCAACAAATGCGCTATTGGCAACTTCCCGCACAACAAACCTGCCGATTGCCCTCTGATGCCGCTTATGCAACTCAGTTTCGTGAGCATCTGACAAACAGTGTTCATAATTGCACCCAAGTTGTTTCCTCATTTGGCGTCAAAATGAGCGGTGGGCTTGACTCAAACGCGCTGGCTGCATTGTCAGCACAAACAGGGGCAGCGCCCACTACATTCTCGTTTGTGTTCAATCGATTCCCGCATAGCAACGAAGCGCGATTTATCGATGCCACGAACGCATTTTTGCAACTTCCGCATCGCCAAGTTGTTTGTGATAGTCAGTATCCTTGGTCGCAACTCGAAACGTGGCCGCTCGATCCCAATCATCCTTTTAGTGATCCTTA